>NZ_JBEPSM010000001.1:2166731-2476264 GCF_040548815.1 Kaistia defluvii
CTGTTCGAAACCACCGAAAAAGCAGGCGCGTAATGTTCAGCGGCGCCCGGGAACTGGGGGCTTATCAGGATGAGCCCCCTCAGCTGCCGAGCGGCTCCTTCGGCAAGAACGCGATGTTGCGGCTCGGTTTCGAACCGGGCCCGCATCGCAGCCTCTTGCGCACCCTGCACCGCCGTGCGCCCCTGATCGTCCAGCAGGCGCTCTACTGGGACGAGGAGATGCCGGGCCTGCCCTGCGTCTCCATCATCTCGAATGCCGGCGGTATCCTGCAGGGGGACCGCAACGTCATCGAGATCGATATGGCGGCCGGCTCGCAGGCGCATGTCACGACCCAGTCGGCGACCCGCATCCACGAGATGGACGCGAACTATGCCAGCCAGACCCAGGAACTGACGCTGGCGGCCGGCTCCTATCTGGAATACATCGCGCGCCCGATCATCCCGGCCAAGAACTCGCGCTTCATCCAGGCGACCAAGGTTTCGGTCGATCCGACGGCGACGCTGATCTACTCGGAGATCCTGATGCCGGGCCGCAAGCATTACGGCGACGGCGAGATCTTCCAGTACAAGCTGTTCTCGTCGACCGTCGAGGCGGCGCGGCCGGATGGCACGGCGCTGTTCACGGAGAAGTTCGTGATCGAGCCGCACATCAGTGAACTCTCGCGCATGGGCGTGATGGGCGGCTTCCACGTCTTCGGCAACGTCATCGTGCTGACGCCGAAGGAGAACGCCGACGCCCTGTTCGACCGGGTCACGCCGGCCTTCGACGCGGAAAACGAGATCGCCTACGGCGCCAGCCGCCTGCCGAACGACGCCGGCATCATCTTCAAGGTGCTGTCGATGGAATCGGCCCCGGCCATGGCCAAGATCCGCGAGTTCTGGTCCGAGGCGCGCGAGATCGCCGCCGGCCACAAGGTGCCCGAGAACTTTCTCTGGGCCTGAGGCGCGACCGCCAGGTCGCCGCACCACCGCAAACGACCCGCCGGCGCCTCGCCGGCGGCGGCAACCGATTTGGGACGGTCACGTCGCCGAGGGGCGACCATCGATGAGGGGGACAGGATGTCGGACGCGCTCTCTGCCTGGACAGGCTTCACGCAAAAGAATGCGCTCGCGCGCTTCCTGGACATCAACCTGCGCGGCGCCGGCCAGGTCATCTTCCAGAACAATCCCCTGACCGGCCTGTTCTTCCTCGCGGCCATCATCTGGGGCGCGATCGCCAGCGGCCAGATCGACATCGCCATCGGCGCGGTCGTGGCGCTGGTCGTGGCGACCGTCACCGCCATGCTGCTGAACGTGGACCAGACGTCGCTCGAACAGGGAATGTTCGGCTTCAACGGCGTGCTGGTCGGCGTCGCGGTGCCGACCCTGCTCGCCGATGGCGCGGCGATGTGGTTCATCCTTCTCGTCGGCGCGGCGGTCTCGACCGTCGTCATGCTCGCCGTTTCCAAGATCATGAAGACCTGGGAAGCGCCGGCACTCACCTTCCCCTTCGTGCTGACCTCCTGGTTCCTGGTGCTCGGCGCCTACTCCTTCGGGCATTTGCCGATCGCCTCGATGGGCCCGGCCGCCCTGCCGCATGCGCTGGATACGGCCGGCGCGGAATCCGCGCTGAATGTCACGGAGCTGTTCCTGGCCTGGCTCAAGGGACCGGCGCAGGTGTTCCTGATCAACAATCCGGTCAGCGGCGTGCTCGTGCTGGTGGGATTGCTCGTCTCGTCGGCCTGGGCTGCCGGGCTCGCGGCGGTCGGTGCGGCGGTGGCGCTGGCCGTTTCGCTGGCGCTGGGCGCAAGCCTCGCCGCGGTGACGGCCGGCCTCTACGGCTTCAGCCCGGTCTTGACGGCGGTCGGCCTCGGCTGCGTCTTCTATGCACCCTCCCCGCGCGTTCTCGTCTTCGCGCTGCTCGGCACCGTCTTCACCGTGCTGGTCCAGGGCGCCATGAATGCCGGCGTCGCGCCGCTCGGCATCCCCACCTTCACTGCCCCGTTCGTCTTCGTGACCTGGCTGTTCCTGCTGCCCAAGGCCGACCTGAAGCCGCATCCGCATGGCCTCATGCAGGGCGGGCTGTTCAAGAAGAGCCCCTGACGGGAGCCCCGCGCTTCCGTCCCCCGCCGAGACGAACCGTCTTCGCCGTCCCTCTGCCTGTTCCGGGAAAACCATGACGATCGCGCTGTATGTTCTGGCCTGTCTTGTGGGCGCCATCCTGCTCGCCCTCTATTTCCGCTCGATCGTCGTCGTCGCCCTGCTGAACTCGAAATCGAACGACTTCGTCGAGCGCAACGCCCGGCGGAGCGCAGTTGCTATCATCCAGCGCTTCATCGGCCGGAGCATCGGCTATACCGAGATCCAGCGCCGCCAGGCCTGGATCATGCCGCTCTTCGTGCTGCTCGCCGTGGTGACGTGGTTCCTGCTGGTGCAGATCGCGTTCACCGGCATTCTCTGGGGCCTGCGGATCGAGCCGGATTTCTGGCGGGCGCTGAGCGCCAGCGGCTCGGCGCTCAGCACGCTCGGCTATCTCACGCCCTCGACGCTGGTCGGCGAATATCTCGCCGTGTTCCAGGCGGCGATCGGCCTCGCCGTCGTCATGCTGCTCTTCACCTTCGTTCCCGGCTACCAGGCCGCGATCCAGACTCGCGAGCGGCGGGTCGGCTGGTTCTATGCCCGCACCGAGGACGAGGCCAGCAGCGAGCGCTATCTGGGCTGGCTCCTGGAAAAGAAGGATAATGGCGGCATTGCCGAGGGCTGGGAGGACTGGGAAAACTGGTTCCGCGGCATCCGCGAGACCCATACGCTCTCGCCGATCCTGTCCTATGTGCCGTCGATCTATCCCGGCACGAGCTGGATCGCCACGTCGCTCAGCGTGCTCGATACCGCGAACGCCCTGACGGCCTGCCTGGGCCGCCAGGCGCCGGCGGAAGCCCGCCTCTGCCGCCGCGAGGGCGCCACGACGATGCGCCTCATCGCCGGCGCGCTCGGCGTCGGCGCACCGCCCCGCCCGCACGGCCGTTCCGCCGACACCAACCGCTTCGACAGGCTTTATGATGCGCTCGTCGCCGCAGGCCTGCCGGTGATCCACGACCGGGCCGAATGCCGGCGCAGCTATCTTGCCATGCGCGTCGAATATGCCCCGTTCATCCAGCAGGTCGCCGTGGCGACCCTGACGCCGACCTCGGTGCTCGACGTCACGGGGCCGTTCCCTGGCGCCGCTTCCGCGTCGAACGAGGCGATCAGCAGCGCGATCTAGGCGCAGCGCGGCTTAGGCCGCCTGCCTGCGAGGACCAAACGCCCTCGCCCATCCTCCCCACAGCGGGCGAGGCTTGGACCACGCGCCTGCCTCCACCCAAAGGCCTTCTGTCACCACCGACGGTTCGTTATCCCGTCGGTGCTCTAGCGGGGCAAAACGCGGGTCTTGCCCCAGCCCCTACTGCGCCGGCTGCATCAGCTGCGACAGCCGCGCCAGTTCGAAATCGATCTCCTGGAACGCCGCGTCCGCATCCGGGCTCGCCGCGACGAGTGCCTCCGGCGCCTCCGTGCCGCCGGCCGCGGAACCTGTGCGCAGCCCCTCGAGCATGGCGACGCGGCGCTCGACGCTGGCCGGATCGAGGGTCACCGCGCCCGAGAGATGGAGCTGCGCCAAGCCGGTGATGCGATCGCAGAGGCGTTCCGCCTCGACGACGGCCGGGAACCAGGCGGCGGCCTCGCGGCTCGCGGGGGGCGGTTCGGCGATGGCGCGCTGCAGGCCGGCGCGCACATTGGACAGGCTCCGATAGGCGACCGTCATCGCGCTGAACAGCTGTCCCTCCGCGGCCCGCTTGTCGCCGGTGCCGATCGCGCAGGCAGCCCTGAGATAGGCCTCCGACGCGGCCACCGCGCGGTCGAAGGACTGGCGGATCTCAGGCGCGGGATCGCGCGGCCAGATCAGATAGCCGAACACGACCGCGATGGCGGATCCGACCAGCGTATCGACAAGCCGCTGGGGGCCGAAATCCACCGTCCCCTGGGCGGTCATGTCGATCAGGATCAGCATCAGCGGCGTCTGGAAGGCGCATTGCATGGCATAGCCGCGCTGTCCGGCCGCCGGCAGGACCACCCCCAGCGCCGCCATGCAGGCGAGCAGCCAGATCCCCTTCGGGATGAGGGTCAGGATGACCACGCCGAAGACGACGCCCACCATCGTGCCGATCGAACGCTGCATCGCCCGCACGAAGACGGAGCCGAGGTCCGGCTTCAGCACGATCACCACGCAGAGCGGGATCCAGTAGGAGCGCACGCCGCCCAGATAGCTCTGCGCGGCAAAGGCGAGGGCGAGGCAAAGCGCCAGCCGCAGCGCCGAGATGACAACGTCGCGCCCCGGGGTGAGGCGGCCGATCCGGTCGAGCCACCAGCGCCGCTCGAGCCAGGCGGGCGCGTGCATCGGATGGGGGCGCAAGGCGCCGGATTCCGCCGGGGCCCGGCGCGCCTCGCCCGGCCAGATCTCGTCACAGAGGCGACCGACATAGCGCACCAGCGGCGGCGCGTCGGGCGTCGGTTTCGCGGCGGCAGGCCGGCCGCCGCGTTTGGCCACGGCGTCGGCGATCTGCTCAAGCCGATGGCTGGCCGTGTGCAGGGCTTCTGGAGTATTGCCGCCGGCAACCAGGGTGGAAAAGATCAGGCTCGCCGTCGACAGGATCGCGGCGCGGTGATCGCTGTCCTGCGTGCTGCCTTCATTGCCGAGCCGGGTTTCGAGCAGGTCGGAATAGGCCTTGAGCATCGCGTCGGTGACATGGCGGCGCTGCTGCTCGAACGGGGTGTCGAGCGCCGATCCGCCATGGGCCGCCGGCGGATCGGCATCGAGCCGCGACAGATGCGCCAGCGCATGCAGCAGATGCGCCAGCGTCGTCCGCTCCGGCAGGTGGCTGTCCAAAGCCGCCTGGATCCCGAGCAACAGCGCGGCGAAGGCCGCGCCGCCAGCAAAAAGCACCGCCGGCAACCAGACCGATGCCGGGGGATCGCCGGCGCCCGCGATGACAGCGAGCATCATCATCTGCATGGCTGCCTTGGAGAACACCGCGCCATAGCCGCTGATCAGGCCGGAAAGGATGCCGACCAGGACCAGCATGACCAGGGTCAGCAGCCCGTGCCCCGAAACCATCGCGCCCAGCACGTAGCCGGACATGGCGATGGGGACGATGATCAGGAAATTGTGGAGGCGGACCGAATAGGGACCGGACTGGACCTTGATCGAATTCAGCAAGGCGCCGAGCGACACCATGATCGCGGCTTCCGTCTGCCCGATCATCAGCCCGACGACCATCGGCACCGTCACCGCCAGCGCCAGGCGGATCGACTGGCGCCACGGCCAGGCCGCCTTCGGATTGAGCCGCGTCAGGTTCACGAGCCATTCGGCAGGCTTATAATGCATCCGCTGTACCACTATCGCACTGGCCACCGCCGTAGCCACAACCATAGGCTTCAACGATTCAGGAAGCCAATCTTATAGTTGGGAAAGGCGGACAGGGGAACGGCGGCGTTCCGCGATTCCGGCCGGCGGCGGATACAACCTGGCCTTCTGCGCCTGGACGATGACCGTCGGCAGGACAGGCTTGGGGTCAGTCGCCGACATGCACCCAGGCATAGCCGAGCAGAGCGACGACGCCGACCAGGATGCCGGCCAGGAACGCCGCAACGATCCAGCCCGTCGGCGCGCTGGCCGCGGCGGGGGTGACTGCCAGGGGGGCCTCGACCGCCGGTTCGCGCCCGATCCGGCGCCGCTCCCGCCGCGGCGTCTCCGCCTGCGCGGCGGCGCGGCGCAGCAGCCAGTCGCCCTCCAGCGCGCGGTCGCGCTCGATGATGCGCTCGGCGACGTAGTGCATGACGCAATCGGCCATGTCGTCGAGATCGGCGGTTTCGAGGATGACGGTGCGGCCGAGCCGCGTATCCTTCAGGAAGCGATAGGTGCGCCGGTCGCGCGCCATCGAGACGAAGGAGGTCATGTCGATCCAGAAGCGCGGCTGGCTTCCGGTGTCGATCTGCGCCACGAACTGGTCGTCGCCCTCGGGAACCTCCGCGAAGACGCCACGCAATTCATCGGCCAGCAGGTCGAGCCTGGCCCGTTCGGCGTCCCTCAGCTCCACCACCACGTCGGCGCGCTCCGCCTCCGCCAGCCGAACCTTGCGGATCGCATCGGCGAGATGGCGGACATTGGAAGGCGAACCCTGCCTGCCGCTGGCGTCGGTCATCCCTGGGCTCCGGAGTGATGCGATCTCATGCCGCCACCTTAGCAAATCCACGGCGCGCCCGCATCCCTTGCATCGACCCTCGGCACAAGCGCATGAACCCTTCTGCGGCACGATCGCGGAAAAGCACGACAAAGGCTTGAGATCGCCTGAATTCTGACGATTATCGCGCCCGGGTCGGGACGGATACGGAGACATGATGATGCGATTCGCCTGGATCGCCGGCGCGATGCTTGCGGCGACTGCCGCGCTTCCCGCCAGCGCCGACGTGATCTATCCGCGCGGGCTGGTGAAGGCCCCGGAAACGCTCGACCCGCAGAAGGCCGCGACCTTCAACGAAACGCCGATCCTCTACGACCTGTTCGAAGGCCTGGTAGCGCTCGACGGCGAGGGCAAGACGATCCCCGGCGCCGCCGAAAGCTGGACCATCTCGCCCGACGGCCTCGTCTACACCTTCCAGCTGCGCGACGGCGCGCGCTGGTCGAATGGCGATGTGGTCAAGGCCGCCGATTTCGTGGCGTCGTTCCGCCGCCTGTTCGCGCCCGAGACCGGCGCGACCGAGACGGGGCCGCTACTCGTCATCAAGAACGCCTCCGCTATCCAGCAGGGCAACGCCAAGGCCGACACACTGGGTGTGGCCGCGCCGGATGCGAAGACGCTGGAAATAACGCTGGAACGGCCGGTGCCGACTTTCCTCGGCCGCCTGGCGCTTCCGGTGGCGCTCCCCGTCAACGTCGTCTCGATCCGCAAGCTCGGCGCCGATTTCGGCACTACGGGCAAGATCGTCTCCAACGGCGCCTATCGCCTCGCCGCGATCGACAAGAAGGACGGCTATATCCTCGTCAAGAACCCACGCTTCCGCGATGCCAAGGCGATGCCGATCGACAGCGTCGTCTACAAGGCATTCGAGGATGTCGCCGGCTGCGTCGAGGCCTATCGCGCCAAGGCGGTGCTTTCCTGCCCCGACGTGCCGACCGAGAACCTGCCGGAACTGAAGGGCGAATTCAGCAGCGCGCTGCGGCTCGCGCCCTTCCCCGGCACCTATTATTTCGCGATCAACACGGCCAAGAAGCCGTTCGACAAGATCGAGGTGCGCCGCGCTTTGTCGCTAGCCATCGACCGCGAGGCGCTGGCCGGCGCGGTGTGGTCCGGCGGCATGGTGCCGGCCGAGACGCTGGTCCCCCCTGCCCTCGCCGGCGCGCCCGCCGCTGCGCCTGAGCCGATCGAGGCTCGCCGCACTGAGGCGCGCAAGCTGCTCGAGGCCGCCGGTTTCCGCGAGATGGCCGCCGTAACTCCAAAGCCTGAGGAGGCAGCCAAGCCGACCGCCTCGGCGAGCGCCGCGACGCCGGCGAACGCCGCGGACGGCAAGGCCACGGACGCCAAGCCGGCGGAGCCGGGCGCTCCCCGCACCAAGGATGGCGCCAACCCCGACGTGACCTATTCGATCACCGCCAAGCCCAGCGTCACCGTCCCCGGCGATGCGGCGCCGGTCGTTGAAAAGCCGGCTAACGACAAGGCGGTGGCCGACCAGCCCGAGACAAAGGCTGCCGCGCCGGCAGCACCCGCTGCCACGGAAGAAGAGGCGAAGGATGAAGCCGGACTCAAGCCGCTGCGCCTGACCATCCGCGTCGGCACCGGCCTTGGCCATGAGGAGACGGCTCGCGTCGTCGCCGACCAGTGGAAGACGATCGGGGTCGAGGCAACGATCGTCACCGAGCCGAACCCGGCGCATTTTGCGCGGCTGCGCGATGGTGGGGATTTCGATGTGGCGCGAACTGGCTGGATCGCCGACGAGGCCGATCCGATCGACCTGCTGACGGTGCTGCGCAGCGACAATGTCCGCTTCAACTACCCGCGCTACAACAACCGCGAGTATGACAAGCTGCTGGACCAGGCGGCGGTCGACATGGACTTCGAGCGTCGCAAACAGGAACTCGGCGCGGCAGCGGCCTTGCTGGCCGCCGACGCGCCGATCATTCCCCTGCTCGGCTATGTCTCGCTATCGCTGGTGTCGCCGACGCTGACGGGCTGGAGCGACAATCCGCTCAACGTCCACCCGACCCGCTTCCTCGCGGTCAACTAGAGTGTTTTCGAGCGAAGTGGGTACCGGTTCGCGTGAAGAAAACGCGATCCAACAAGGAGTGAGCCTTTCACCGTTTCAGCGAAACGGAGAAAGGCTCTAGCGTCGGCGCAACCGGCTTAGCGGCAGGCGACGTAGTGGCGGCGGCCGTAATTGTCGCGCCAGTAGCAACGACCAGTCGCGTCCGCGATGATCGCGCCGGTCACTGCGCCAACGCCGGCGCCGATCGCTGCTGCGCCAACGCTGCCGCCGGCGATGCCGCCGATCGCTGCGCCCGTGAGGCCGCCGACGACGGCGCCGTCACCGGTGCGGGAACCGGTCGTGCAGCCTGCAAGGACGGCGCCGGTCAGGGCTAGAGCGATCACCAGGGAACTTTTCTTCATGTCGACCTCCTCTGGACGCCGCCGGGGGGCACGTCCTGAATGCATGATTGCCAAATTGTAATGCAGGAGGTCCGCGATGGGTTCCGAGGCGACGTGTCCCGCTTTATCGCAGGCGCACTGAAGGCCCCAAAGCCGAGGTAAAAAGAAACGGCCGGAACCAGGTTCCGGCCGTTTTTAGGTCGGCAGCCGCACCATCCCCGCTGGGGTCGGGCGGCCACGCGATCTGTCCAGGCACGTGACGGACGATGCGCTGCGCGCCTCAGTCCGTCTCATGCCCCGGGAAGCGATTAGCGGCAGGACGTGTAGTGACGACGGCCGTAACGGTCCTTCCAGTAGCAGCGACCGGTCGCGTCAGCGATGATCGCGCCGGTGACCGCACCGACGCCAGCGCCGATAGCTGCCGCACCGACGCTGCCGCCAGCGATGCCACCGATGGCTGCACCGGCGAGGCCGCCGACAACGGCACCATCACCAGCGCGCGAACCGGTGGTGCAGCCAGCTGCCACTGCGCCGAGGGCAACGAGCATAACGAGCGTAGAAGCCTTCTTCATCAATCTCTCCTGTCGATGTGAACCCCCGAGGGAGGCCGTCCGAGCAGACCCGTCCGGTTCCCCCGCATTGGCGCTCGATCCGGACCCCGGCATTCGCGAGAATCGCCGGAGACCGACATCAAAGCCATGCACCCGCGCCCCTTGAAGGGTCAGTCAGGCTTGAAGTCAAGCTAGCTGTTCTGAAGAGCACAGAGAAGCGGCAAGTCGAATCGGACCTGACTCTTCTAATTCCGTTGTCAACAGAAGTATAATAGTCACACGATGCCGCTAGAGCTTCCGCCGGACGACGGCCGCTCGGCCGTAACCTTGGCGCGGTAGCCGGCGGCCCGATACACGCCGACCGGGTCGATCGCGCCACCCTTGGCGAGCCGCGCCTTGGCGAGGATCGGACCGACATCGGTGGTGAAGGCGCGCTTCAGCGACTGGTTCGCCATCAGCACGTCGTTCGATTCCTGGTAGCCAGCGAGCGCGGGCCGGTCGACCAGCAGTGCCTGGGTATAGGCGCGCAGGATCTCGATCGCGCTGGTCATCAGGCTCTCGATCGGGTCGGTCACATTGTGCGACTGGTCGATCATGTAGGCGGGCGTGAAGCCCTTGGCCTTGCGGTATTCGGCATCGACCAACTCGTTGAAGACGAGGAAGAGCTGGAACGGGTTGATCGACCCGGCATCGAGGTCGTCGTCGCCATATTTCGAATCGTTGAAGTGGAAGCCGGCCAGCTTCTCGAACTGGATCAGCCGGGCCACGATCATCTCGATATTGACGTTCGGCGCATGGTGGCCGAGGTCGACGAGGCAGAACGCCTTGGGGCCGAGTTCCTGGGCGATCATGTAGTTGGTGCCCCAGTCCTGCACCACGGTCGAGTAAAAGGCCGGCTCATAGAGCTTGTGCTCGGTGAAGACGCGCCAGTCATCCGGCAGCGCCGCATAGACCGACTTCATCGCGCCGAGATAGCGCTCGAACGCACCGGTGAAATTCGACTGGCCGGGGAAGTTGGAGCCGTCGCCGATCCAGACCGTCAGCGCCTTGGAGCCGAGCGCCTTGCCGATCTCGATCGTCTCGATGTTGTGCTCGATCGCCTGCTGGCGCACGGCGGCATCGGTGTGCGACAGCGAGCCGAACTTGTAGGAATGCTTCTGGTCCTTGGCGTCCGAGAAGGTGTTGGAATTCATCGCGTCGAAGCCGAGGCCGAGCGAATCCGCCTTGGCCTTCAGCTCCCTGACGTCGGCCTTGTCCCAGGGGTTGTGCAGCGAGACGTTGGGCGTCGCGCGCGTCAGCTGGTTGATGACGGCGCAATCGTCCAGCTTCTCGAAGATGCCGCGCGGCTCGCCGGGGCCGGCGAAGCGGGCAAAGCGCGTGCCGCCGGTGCCGACGCCCCAGGAAGGCACGGCGACGGTGAAGGCGGCGACCTTGCGGGTGATGACGTCGATGTCGATGCCGCGCCGGTCGAGCTGCTCGCCGAGCGAGGCATAGTCATTGGCGAGCGCAGCTTCCTCGGCCTTGTTCTTTTCGGCCAGAAGATCGGAAGAGATCGGAAGATCGGTCATGTGGCGGGTCCTCCCCAAGCCTATGTTCATGGAACGGCCCGGCTGCTGAAGCAGCCTGGGACCGTTCGAGAATTCGCTAGGCCGAGCCGGGTGGCGTGCTCTTCGAGAACCGGAGCGGAGCGGACTTTGGGTCCGTGAGCACCGGAAGCGCAGAAGACCGCGTCAGACGGCCGGCCTAGTAGAATTGGCGGACGGTCTCAGCGGGTGAAGGAGATGACATTGCCCGCATCGACATTGATGATGTTGCCGGTCGACTTGTTGGACAGGTCGGCGGCGAGGAAATAGGCGGCCTCGGCGATGTCTTCCGGGAACACGCTGCGCTTCAGGAGCGAGCGGTTGCGGTAGAACTCCTCGAGATCGTCCTCGCCGATCTTGTTGGATTCGGCGCGCTGCTGGCGCCACTCGCCCTGCCAGATCTTCGATCCGCGCAGCACCGCATCCGGGTTGATCGTGTTGACGCGGATGCCGAACGGCGCGCCTTCCAGCGCCAGGCAGCGGGCGAGATGGATCTCGGCCGCCTTGGCGGTGCAATAGGCGGAAGCGCCGGCCGACGCCGCGAGACCGTTCTTCGAGGCGATGAAGACGATCGAGCCGCCGAGCTTCTGGGTCTTCATGATCCGGTAGGCGGAGCGCGAGACGAGGAAGTAGCCGGTCGCCAGGATCGCGATGTTCTTGTCCCAGGTCTCCAGCGTCGTCTCCTCGAACGGCGCCGCCGACGAGATGCCGGCATTGGAGACGAGGATGTCGATGCCGCCAAATTCGATCAGCGTGTCGTGGAATGCCTTCTCGACAGCCGCTTCGCTGGTGACGTTGGCGATGACGCCGCGAATGTTGTCCTTGCCGAACTTGGCGCCGAGGCCCGAGACGGTCGTGTCGAGCGCGTTCTGGTCGATGTCGGCGATCATGACGACCGCGCCTTCCTGCAGGTAGCGGACGGCGGTGGCCGAACCGATGCCGCCGGCGCCGCCTGTGATGAAGGCGATGCGGCCAGCCAGCGACTTCGCCTTCGGCATGCGCTGCAGCTTGGCTTCCTCGAGCAGCCAGTACTCGATATCGAAGGCTTCCTGCTCGTCGAGGCCGACATAGGTCGAGACCGTCGAGGCGCCGCGCATCACGTTGATGGCGTTGACGTAGAATTCGCCGGCGATCCGGGCGGTCGCCTTGTCGCGGGCAAAGGTGATCATGCCGACGCCGGGGATCAGGTAGACGACGGCGTTGGGGTCGCGCATGGCCGGGCTGTTGGCATGCTTGCAGCGCTCGTAATAGGCGGCGTAATCGGCGCGATAGGCGTCGAGCGCACCGTCGAGGCCGGCGAGCACCTCATCGAGATTGTCCTTGGCCGGGTCGTAGTCGACGACCAGCGGACGGATCTTGGTGCGCAGGAAATGATCGGGGCAAGACGTGCCGAGGGCCGCCAATGCGCGAAGCTGAGCGGAATTGACGAATTCGAGCACGGCCGGCTGGTCGTCGAAATGACCGATCTTCGATTCCGTCTTGCCGATGCGGCCGCGGATCTGCGGCATCAGGGCGGCCGCCACGGCGCGGCGCTTGTCGGCGTCGAGGGACTGCGAGACGGCGCCGCCAAAGATCGGCTTGCCTTCCGTCTCCTTGGCGAACCACTCGATCGCCTTGTTGATGATCTCGAGCGTCAGCTCATAGGCGTCCTTGGAGGTATTGGCCCAGGTGAACAGGCCGTGGCTCTCGAGCACGACGCCCTTGGCGTTGGGGTTCTCGTTGGCGAACTTCGACAGCCACAGGCCGAGCTCGAAACCCGGGCGCTTCCAGGGCAGCCAGCCGATGGTGTCGCCATAGATCTGCCGCGTCAGTTCCTTGGAATTCTGCGACGCGGCGATGGCGATGATCGCGTCCGGATGCATGTGGTCGACATGCTTGTAGGGGACGTAAGCGTGCAGCGCCGTGTCGATCGAGGCGGCGCGCGGGTTCAAATTGAACGTGCAGTGCGGCAGCAGGCCGACCATCTCGTCCTCGTGCTCGAGGCCGCGATAGATGCCCTTCAGCGCTTCGAGCTTGTCCTGGTAGAGGGTCGCGAAACCGTCAAGCTTCATCGAGCCGACATCGCCGCCCGAGCCCTTGACCCAGAGCACCGTGCCGTCCTCGCCGGAGAGCGGGTCCTTTTCGGTGACCTTGGCCGAGGTGTTGCCGCCGCCGAAATTGGTGATCCGCTTGTCGGAACCGAGCAGGTTCGAGCGATAGAGCAAAAGCTCGGATTCGCTGAGGCCGGCGGCCTTGGCGTCATCCCAGCGATTGTCGAGGCGGTGCGAGGAGGCGGGTGAGGTCATGATCAAAGCTGCTCTTGATCGGTCGCCGCCGCGCAGATGCGAGCGCATTCGGATCGGCGAACCATCCACGGGGGACGTCGCTCGGCTTGGGAGCCGAGGACCACGCAATTGCGGATCATGATCTGTCAGCAGCTTCGGGCTTTGTCAATCAAAAGCGGTCAGATACTAGTCATATCGCAGCGCAATATGATCGATAATGATCCTTTTGCGTCGCATCATTATCGATGATGATCGTTTTTGATTGACAATCATCGGAAAGCTTGGAAAATCCCGGCCAGTCGGAGGGTCGCATGCACGAAATCGAGCGTCACAGGATCATCCTCGGCGAGGTGGCCGAGCGCCCCGTCGTCACGGTGGCGCAGCTCGTCGGCCTCACCGGCGCCTCCGAGGCAACGATCCGTCGCGACATCACCGCGCTCAACGATGTCGGCCAGCTGCGCAAGGTGCGCGGCGGCGCCGAACGGCTGCATGGCGAGAACGGCATCGGCAGCCTGATGACGCCGGCCTTCGAGGAAACACGGCTGCAGAACCTCGCCGCCAAGCGGGCGATCGCACGGGCCGCCGCCGCCTTGGTCGAGGACGGTGAATCCATCATCGTCAATGGCGGCACGACCACCTATTGCCTCGGCCCCTATATCGCCGAGCGCAAGCTGCGCGTGCTGACCAATTCGCTCGATCTCGCGCTCTACCTGATCGCCAATGGCGATTGCCAGGTCGTGCTGCCCGGCGGCGACGTGCATCGCGAGCAGCGCATGGTCGTCAGCCCCTATACCAGCGACACCGTCATCGAGCATTTCTATGCCGGGAAGTATTTCCTCGGCGCCCATGCCATCCGCCGCCAGGGCCTGATCGAGGGCGATCCCGTCCTGATCAAGGCCGAACAGAAGATGCTGAAGCAGGCCGAGGAAGTGATCGCGCTGGTCGACGGCTCGAAGTTCCAGCCGCGCGGCAGCCTGATCCTCTGTCCGCTGACCCAGCTCGACCGGGTCATCACGGACAGTTCCGCCCCGCAGGAAGCCTGCGACATGCTGCGGGACGCCGGCGTCATCGTCGACGTCGTGGAGGTCCCGCCGGAAAGCTGATGCCCGCACACCCCGCCAATCCCGGCCAATAAGAATCGGCGCAAAGCCGAACATTCAAGGGAAACGCCACGTTATGCAGCCGATCCTCGCACTCGACGGGGTCTCGAAGTCGTTCGCCGGCGTTCACGCGCTGAAGAGCGTCTCCTTCGATGTCCGACCGGGCGAAGTGCATGCGCTTATGGGAGAGAACGGCGCGGGAAAGTCGACGCTGATCAAGGTCATGGCCGGCGTCCATGCCCCCGATAGCGGCGACATCCGCGTCAATGGCGAGGTCGTGCGCTTCGCCTCGCCGCGCGAGGCCCGCGCCGCCGGCATCGCCACGGTCTACCAGGAACTCCTGCTCTTCCCCGAGCTCTCGGTCGCCGAAAACATCTTTCTCGGCCACGCGCCGCGCACCACGATGAACGCCCTCGACTGGCCGAAGATGCGCAACGAGGCGCGCCGGCTGCTCGATGACCTCGATAGCCACGACCTCGATGTCGATGCCCGCGTCGGCAGCCTCTCGGTCGCCAACCGCCAGCGCGTCGAGATCGCCAAGGCGCTGTCGCAGGACGCCCGCGTGCTGATCATGGACGAGCCGACGGCGGCGCTTGCCGATGCCGATGCGCGCCGGCTGATGGATGTCGTGCGCCGCCTGCGCGATCGCGGCGTCGCCATCGTCTATGTCTCGCACCGCATGCCCGAGATCTTCGCGCTTGCCACCCGCGTCTCGGTGCTGCGCGACGGCGCCTATGTCGGCACCAGCGATATCGGCGACATCACCGAGGCCGAACTGGTCTCGATGATGGTCGGCCGCCCCGTCGACCAGCTGTTCCCGAAGGCCAATACCGAGATCGGCGCGACCGTTCTGGAACTGCGCAATGTCGGCTATCGCGACGAAATCGAGAACATTTCGCTGACGCTGCGCGCCGGCGAGATCGTCGGCATTGCCGGCCTGATCGGATCGGGCCGCACCGAACTGGCGCTGACCATGTTCGGCATCACGCCGGCGACCTCAGGCGAAATCCTGCTCGACGGCAAGCCGATCGCCATCACCAGCCCGAAACAGGCGCGCGACCTCGGCATCGCCTATGTGCCGGAAGATCGCGGCCTGCAGGGCCTGATCAAGTCGCAGACCATCCGCGAAAACCTGTCACTGTCGCTGCTCGACAGGATCTCGACGGCCAGCATCATCAACCGCGCCAAGGAATCGAGCCTGGCGCGCGAACTGATCAAGCGCTTCGGCATCCGCGCCCGTGGCCCGGAACAGCGGGTCCGCCAGCTTTCCGGCGGCAACCAGCAGAAGGTCGTGCTGGCCAAATGGGTGGCGACGGAGCCGCGCGTGCTGATCATGGACGAGCCGACGCGCGGCATCGACGTCGGCGCCAAGGCGGAAATCCACGCGCTGATGAGCCGGCTCGCCGGCCAGGGCCTCGCCGTGCTGATGATCTCCAGCGAGCTGCCGGAAGTTCTCGGCATGAGCGACCGCGTGCTGGTCATGAACAATGGCCGCATCGTTGCAGAATTCGACCGCGCGCATGCGACGCCCGACAGCGTCGGCACCGCCATGATGCAGACCCAGACGCTGGCGGAGGTGGCGTGATGTCGATGTCCGCGCCCGCCGCCGCCCGTCCCGCCCCGCCAATGCGCCTGCTGAAACGCGTCGCCGCCTATGGCCAGGAATTCATCCTGCTCGGCGCCATCGCCGCGCTGTTCATCGTCGTTGGCATCATCAGCCCACGCTTCTTCGGCGCCAACAACATCTCCAACATCTTCGCCGGCAACGCCTACATCGCCGTCGCGGCGATCGGCATGTCGCTGGTCATCATCTCCGGCCATATCGACGTTGCCGTCGGCTCGTTGATCGGTGTGCTGGCGACGATTTCGGGCCTGCTGGCGGTCAACGGCTATCCGATCTGGCTCGCCTGGCTGGCGCCCGTGCTCATCGGCATCGTCGTCAATGCCGGCGTCGGGTCTCTGGTCGCCTATCTCCGCATCCCGTCCATCGTCGTGACGCTCGGCATGCTGTCGATCCTCAAGGGCGGGCTGATCAGCGTCACCGCCGGCGCCTGGATTACCAATCTGCCCGAGGATTACCTGATCGCGCAGTTCCGCTTGCTCGGCGTGCCCTCGCCGGTCTGGTTCATGGTGATCCTGACGGCCTTGGTCGCCTTCTGGATGCGCTATTCCAGCTTCGGCCGGACGATCTACGCCATCGGCGGCAATGTCGAGGCCGCGCGCGTCGCCGGCATCCAGGTCGAGCGCTCGACGGTGATCGTCTTCGCCATCCACGGCGCCTTCGCCGGCATAGCGGCGGTACTGTTCGCGACCCAGCTGCAGGTGATCCAGTCGACCGTGCCGCCCAATCTGGAGCTGACCGTGATCACCGCCTCCGTCGTCGGCGGCGTCTCGATCCTTGGCGGCACCGGCACGGTCATCGGCTCGACGCTCGCCGCGATCCTGTTCGCCGCGATCGCCTCCTCGCTCATCTTCCTCAACGTCTCCGCCTATTGGCTGCGCTCGGTGCAGGGTCTGCTGATCCTCATCACCGTGCTCGCCGACATGGCGCGTCGACGCCGGCTCCGGTGACGTTCCGATGACCGCAACCCTTCGCTCCCTGCTTCGGCACGAGACGATCCTCGCCATCCTCCTGGTCATCGTGCTCGCCGCGCTGGCGACCCAGTCGGATCGCTTCTTCACCACCGCCAACCTGCTCAACCAGGGCCGGCTCATGACCGAGGTCGGGCTGGTCGCGCTGGCGATGACCTTCGTCATCGTCACCGGCGGCATCGATCTCTCGGTCGGCTCGATCCTGGGCCTGACCGCGATCCTGCTCGGCGTGTTCTGGCACAATCTCGGCCTGCCGCTGCCGGCCGCCATGGTGCTGGCCGTGCTCGCCGGTGGCATTGGCGGCCTGATCAACGGGCTGATCATCACCCGCTTCAAGGTGCCGCCGCTGATCGCGACGCTGGCGACGCTCGCGCTCTATCGCGGGCTTGCCGAGGGCATCAGCCAGGCCCGCTCGGTGCGTGGCTATCCGGAATGGTTCTTCGTGCTCGGCCAGGGCGAGGTCTGGGGCGTGCCGACGCAGCTCTGGATCCTCGGCGTGCTCGTCATCATCGCCGCCGTCATCCTCGGCCTCACCACCTTCGGCCGCGCCACCTACGCGACCGGCGCCAACGAAACCGGCGCGCGCTTCTCCGGCATCGGCGTCGATCGCACCAAGATGCTGATCTACACCGCCTCCGGCCTTGTCGCCGGCGTGGCCGGCGTCATCTTCGTCTCGCGCGTCTCGACGACACGTTCCGACATGGGCACCGGGCTGGAGCTCGATGTCATCACGGCCGTGGTTCTGGGCGGCACGTCGATCTTCGGCGGCCGCGGCACCATCATCGGCACCGTCCTCGGCCTCATCCTGATGCAGGCGCTGAAGAACGGTCTCGCTCTGTCCGGGGTCAAGGGAGACGGCACCATCGTCGTCATCGGCCTCGTGCTCATACTCGCGATCGTCGCGAGCAACATCTTCAGCCGCAACGGTGACGGCTGATCGGGAGGAGACGATCGGGTCTCGCCGTAACAAAAAAGACCCGTCGTCATTTTGGAGGAGAAGAGCAAATGCTGAAGAGAACCCTAGCCCTGGCGATCGGACTGAGCCTCGGCGTGAGCAGTGCGGCCCTCGCCGCGACCTGGACCGGCGGCGACGACCTGCCGACCAACCCGCTCGCCTGCGACGGCACGGCCGCGGCTCCCGTCGCCAAGCCCTATGATGGCGGCGAAGTCACCAACCAGCCTGATCGCAAAGGCAAGCCGATCAAGGTCGTCGACGTGCCGAAGCTGATCGGCATCGGCTATTTCAATGCCACCTCGAAGGGCATTGCCGACGCCGCCAAGGAACTGGGCAATGTCGACGCCAAGACGGACGGCCCGACCCAGGCGAACATCGACCAGCAGATCTCGTTCATCGACAACTACATCACGTCGGGCGTCGACGGCATCCTGTTCGCCGCCAACGATCCCGTCGCGATCGCACCGGTGCTGAAGAAGGCGCTCGCCGCCGGCATCAACGTCGTCGGCTATGACGCCAACTCCGAGCCGAACGCCCGCCAGTGGTTCGTCAACCAGGCCGAGTTCAACGGCATCGCCAAGTCGCTGGTCGACAACATGGCGAAGGAAATCGGAGAGGACGGCTCGTTCGCCATCGTCACCTCGACCTTCACCACGCCGAACCAGGCGCGCTGGATCTCCGAGATGGCCGCCTATCAGGAGAAGTGCCATCCCAAGATGAAGTGGCTGGAGACGGTCGAGGCGCAGGAAGACAACGTCCTGTCCTTCAACCAGGCCACGACGCTGATCAACAAGCATGGCGCGGATCTCAAGGGCATCTTCGGCATGACCTCGGTCGCGACCCCGGCTTCCGCCGAGGCCGTCACCCAGGCCGGCCAGTGCGGCAAGGTCGCCGTCATCGGCCTCGCCACGCCGAACGCGATGAAGCCCTATGTCGCCAAGGATTGCGTCAAGTCGGTCGTGCTCTGGAACCCCGTCGATCTCGGCTACGCAGCAATGTACACGCTGCGCGCCGCCGCCGATGGCGACCTGAAGCCCGGCGCGACCTCGGTCAAGGCCGGCAAGCTCGGTGAACTCCAGGTGATCAACGGCTCCGAGATCCTGCTCGGCGCGCCCTACACCTTCACCAAGGAAAACATCAACGACTTCGACTTCTAGTCGAGGCTTCTCTGACGCGGGGCATGGTTGGCCATGCCCCGCGTTTCTCTTTGAGAGAGTCCCGACGAACTCCCCGAGAGGACTTCCGCCCATCCATGCAGGCCGCTCTGCAGCGCCAATCTTCATCATCCTGAGGTGCTTCGCGCAGCGAAGCCTCGAAGGACGCACTGCCCTGGGGCGGGTCTATTTCAGGATTGCACCGATGCCCTGCGTCCTTTCGAGGCCGCCTGACGGCGGCACCTCAGGATGAAGAGATCGAGACTTGCAGGACGGCCTTCAACCGTTGCTCCGACCTCTCCCTGGGGGAGAAGTAAAAGAGCGCGCTACCACCTATCCATCCGGAGCCGGAACTTGACCACGCATACCGACGACGCTGAATTCGCCGCCCTTCGCCAGGCCTCCGCCCTGCTGGGGCGCGATCCGCTGCGCACGCAGGCGGCCGGCGGCAATACCTCGCTGAAGCGCGACGGCGTGCTCTGGGTCAAGGCGTCCGGCACCTGGCTCGCCGAGGCCGAGGAACGCGAGATCTTCCTGCCCGTCTCGCTGCCGCCGCTGCTCGACGCCATCCAAGCCAATGACGAGCGCGCCGCCAAGGCGACGGATTTCGTCGTCGCGGACGCCAATCCGCTGGGACTGCGCCCCTCGGTCGAAACCTCGGTGCATGCCGTGCTGCCGCAAGCCGTGGTGCTGCACATCCATTGCGTCGAGACGGTCGCCCAGGTCGCCCGCGCCGATGCGCGCGACGCCATCGCCGCCCGGCTGGACGGGCTCGACGGCATCGTCTGGTCCTATGTTCCCTATGTGAAGCCAGGCCTGCCGCTCGCGCGCGAGATCGACGCCGTGTCGCCGGCCGGCACCAATGTCGTGCTGCTCGGCAATCATGGCCTGATCGTCGCCGCCGAGACAGTGGCCGAGGCGGTCGCCTTGATCGAACGCGTCGGCACCGCGCTGGCGGTTCCCGTTCGCCCGGCCCCGGCCGCCGATATCGCCGCGCTGGAAGCACTGGCCGAGGGCTCGCCCTATCGCCTGCCGACCGACCCGGCGGCGCATGCCACCGCGACCGATCCCGCCCGCCTCGCCATCGCAGCGCGCGGCACGCTCTATCCCGATCACGTCGTGTTCCTCGGCAGTGGCACCGCGGTGCTGGCCGAAGGCGATACGCCCTCCGCCGTCGCCGAGCGTTCGGCGCTGCCGCCCATGCTGCTCGCCGTGCCTGGCAAGGGCGTGCTGATCCACCGCGAGGTGCTGCGCGGCGGCGACGCGCTCGCCCGCGCTTTGGCCGACGTGACCGGCCGGATCGAGGTCGACGCGCCGCTCCGCTTCCTCACGGTCGATGAGGAACAGGAGCTGGTGACGTGGGACGCCGAGATCTATCGCCGCTCGCTCGCCGCCGCCGCGAAGAACTGACCATCATGCCCAAAGCCGTCGCCGTCCTCGACATCGGCAAGTCGAACGCCAAGCTGGCGCTGCTCGATTTCGACAGCCGCGCCGTGCTCGCCATCCGCACTCGCAAGAACAGCGTCCAGCCGGGACCGCCCTACCCGCATTTCGACGTCGACGGCATCTGGGAATGGTTTCTCGAGGGACTGACGGAATTTGCCGGCCAGGCCGAGATCACCGCGATCTCGACGACGACGCATGGCGCGGCGATCGCGGTGCTCGGCGAGAACGGCCTGGCGCTGCCGGTGCTGGACTACGAGCATCCCGGCCCCGACGAATTGGCCGACGACTACCGTTTGGCACGCGGCGACTTTGCCGAGATCCTGTCACCCGACCTGCCAGGCGGGCTCAATACCGGGCGGCAATTGTTCTGGATGGCGCGCCGCTTCCCGGAGGAATTCGCGAAAGCGACGGCGATCGTGCCCTATCCGCAATACTGGGTCTGGCGGCTCACCGGCAAGCGCGTCGCCGAGGCGACCTCGTTTGGCGCGCATAGCGACCTCTGGAACGGGCGTGGCCAGACCTATTCGACGCTCGCCGAGACGCAGGGCTGGACAAAGCTGTTCCCGCCCCGCGCCGCGCCCTGGGATACGGTTGGGCCCGTGCTGCCCGAGATCGCGGAGCTTACCGGCCTGTCCCCAGACTGCCGCGTCGTCGCCGGCATCCATGACTCGAACGCCAGCCTGCTGCCGCACATACTGGGCCGCACCCTGCCCTTCACCGTGATCTCGACCGGCACCTGGATGATCTCGTTCGCCGCCGGCGGCAGCCTCGACCATCTGCATCCCGAGCGCGGCGGCCTCGCCTATGCCGATGCCTTCGCGCGGCCGGTGCCTTCGGCCATGTCGATGGCGGGGCGCGAATTCGAGATCCTGACCGACGGCAAGGCGACCGAGCCGTCCCCGGCGGAGATCGCCACCGTCCTCGGGCGCAAGATCATGGCGCTGCCCGCCTTCGTCGCTGGCAATGGCCCGTTCGGCCATCGCCGGGGCAGTTGGTCGGTAGAGCCCGCGACGCTTGCGCCGGGCGAGCGCACGGCCGCCGCCAGCCTGTATGTCGCCCTCGTCGCCGAGACCTGCCTGACCCTCACCGGCGCGCAGGGTCCTGTGCTGATCGAAGGCCCGTTTGCCAAAAACCGACTGTTCCTGTCGGCGCTGTCGGCGCTGGTCGACCGGCCGGTGATCGGCCGTCCGGATGCGACCGGCACGACGGAAGGCGCCGCATTGCTGGCCGATGGCCCCGATTCCAGCCGCAAGGCCGCGCCGGACCCGATGCCTGCCGAACCGCTCGGCGGCGATTTCGCGGCATATGCAGCGCAGTGGAAAGAGCAAGCGGAAGCCTGAGGCATCACCCATCCGGCTCTGAAATGTTATGGTCGCGCGGAGACGTCCCGCGATCCGTCCAGGAGATCCCCGTGCAGAAATACGCCTTCAAGATGCAGCTCCATCCGGGCCAGGAAGCGGAATACAAGCGCCGCCATGACGAGATCTGGCCGGAGCTTTCGGCCCTGCTGAAGGAAGCCGGCGTCTCGGACTATTCGATCCATCTGGACCGCGAGACCTCGACGCTGTTCGCCGTGCTCTGGCGCACCGACGATCACGGCATGGACGCCCTGCCCGGCCATCCGGTCATGCAGCGCTGGTGGGCGCATATGGCGGATATCATGGCGTCGCATCCGGATAACGAGCCGATCGCGACGCCGCTCGAAACCGTCTTCCACATGCCGTGACCGGTTCCATGCCCCACGCTTCCCTCCCCAAGGCCACCATCGTCCTCGATATCGGAAAGACCAACGCCAAGCTGGCGCTGGTCGATGACGAGACGCGCGCGATCCTCGCGATCCGCACCACCGCCAACGAGGTCCTGACCGAGGGGCTGTACCCGCATTTCGACGTCGAACGGATCTGGAAATGGATCCTGGAGGGCCTGGCGGAATTCGCCGGCCAGGCGGCGGTCGGCTGCATCTCGACCACCACCCATGGCGCGGCGATCGCCGTCACCGACGGCGACGACCTCGTCATGCCGATCCTCGACTATGAGTTCAAGGGACCGGATTCCGTCGCCGAGGCCTACCGCGCCCTGCGCGGCGCGTTCTGGGAGACGCTGTCGCCGGAACTGCCGGGCGGCCTCAATGTCGGCCGGCAATTGTTCTGGCAGGAGCGGACCTATCCTTCCGCCTTCGGCCGAGCGAAGACGATCCTGTTCTATCCGCAATACTGGGTCTGGCGGCTGACCGGCGTCGCGGTCAGCGAGCCGACGACTTTGGGCTGCCATACCGACCTCTGGAACCCGGAGGCCGGCACCTTCTCGCGGCTCGCCGATGATCGCGGCTGGTCGAAACTGTTCCCGCCGATAGTGCATCCCTGGGACACCGCCGGCACGCTCCTGCCGGCACTCGCCGCCAGGACGGGCCTGCCGGCCGATTGCCGCGTTGTCGCCGGCATCCATGACAGCAATGCCAGCCTGCTGCCGCATGTCCTGCGTCGCCGCGCGCCGTTCTCGGTGATCTCGACCGGCACCTGGCTGATCCTGTTCGCCGTCGGCGGCTCGATCGCCGATCTCGACCCGGCGCGCGACTGCCTCGCCAATGTCGATGCGCTCGGCCGCGCGGTGCCCTCGGCCCGTTTCATGGCGGGACGCGAATATTCGCTGCTGACCGGGGATTCGAAGGCCGTTCCGACCGAGGCGGAGATTGCCCGCGTCGTGAACGAGCGGATCATGGCGCTGCCGTCCTTCGCGCCCGGCACAGGCCCCTTCGCCTTCCGCGAGGGGCATTGGAGCCACGATCCAGGGTCGCTGACGCCGGGCGAGAGGATCGTGGCGGCGAGCCTCTATTGCGCGCTGACCGCCGAGACCTGCCTGCAGCTGACAGGCGCCGCCGGCCCAATCGTCGTCGAGGGGCCGATCTCGCGCAACGCGCTGTTCCTGTCGGCGCTGACCAGCATCGTCGGCCGCCCCGTGGTCGCCCGCACCGACGCGACCGGCACGACCGAAGGCGCGGCGCTGCTCGCCAAGGGCCCGGAAGGCGTCGGCCCCGGCCTCCCCGACGCCGATCCCGCCCCGCCCTTCGCGCACGACCTCACGGCCTACGCGACCGCCTGGCGCGAGACGACGGAGTAAAAAGCGGGGGAAGCTTGGCGTCCTTCACCTCTCCCTGAGGGAGTACCATCCTCGACAGGCTAAGGAGGCCCTTCCCAACCTAGCCAAATGCCAAGGCCGTCATCCCGGCGGAGGCCGGGATCCATACCCGCAGGCCTGCCGAAGAGAGGCTTGCCAGGGTTTTCTGGGCCGGTGGTTATGGGCCCCGGCCTTCGCCGGGGCGACGAACGCTCCCACGCGCTGAAGTTTCGAATGAAGATCTTCGCGGCTATGCGAAGCCTCCCTCAGGGAGAGGTAAAAGAAGCCCCCGCGTTCACTCGCCCCGGCGCAGGCGTTCCAGCGCTTCCAGCCGGTCGCGGGCCACGCGGCTCTGCTCGGCCACGGCGGCCGTCAGCGCCTCGGCGAGCAGCAGCAGGCCGGCGCTCGAATCCCACACCGACGGTGCCGGCACATGCGCCGGCAGGACATGGCGGGCGACCTTGGAGATCGGCGAAAGCCAGGGATCGGTGATCAGGATGATCCGCGCCCCCTGCCGGGCCGCACGCTCGGCAAAGACGACGAGATCGTCGGAATAGCGCCGGATGTCGAACAGGACGATCACGTCCTGCTTGCCGATGTCGAGCAGACGGTCGAACCAGGCCGCCGGCTGGCCCTCGATATGCTGGACATGCGGCCGCAGCACGCGCAGATGCGCGGCCATATAGGCGGCGATCGCATCGGTGAAACGGCCGCCCAGCAGATGCAGCGGCCGTCGGGGATCGGCGATCAGCCGCACGGCGGCGTCGAATTCCTCGCGCGGCACGTTCTCCGCCGTGGCGCGGAGATTGGCGATCGCGGCCAGCGCGAACGCATCGAGCGGATCGCCGGCCGGCCGGATGCCGCCCTTGGTCAGGGGCGTGGCGCGCTGCGCCGCCAGTTCCTGCTTCAGCCCGTCCTGGAAGGCGCCATAGCTGGAAAAGCCGAGCTTGGCGATCATCCGCAGCACGGTCGGCGCGCTGACGCCCGCCGCCTCGCCGAAGCGGGCGGCCGTATCGAGCCCCGCCATCGGATATTCGGCCAGCAGGCGATGCGCCGCGCGACGTTCATTTGGCGTCAGCCGCCCGAGATCGCGCCGAATCTGCTCGGCGATCGAAGCCCCATTCCCGCTGTTCATGCCGCTCTGCCGCCGCCCCTGTTGCCGCATCGGAAGGCATTTGACGCCTGCATTTCAGAATTGACGCGCCACACCCACCCTGTAACGTATATTTCAGTTAGGCGGCATCGGGGAGTCGAACGATGTCGCAGCGCCGGTATCAGGCGCGGCGATCGGGGGATCGGGTCATGGCGGATGGCTTGGCAGGCGCGGCAGACGAGGCGGCAGCACCCTTGCTCGCGAGCGACGAGCCGCCCGTGGTCGATCTCCAGGACAGCGCCGGCGGCCCCTTCGTCTTCCTTTGCGAACACGCCTCCAACCGCCTTCCGAAGGCGCTCGGCGACCTCGGCCTGCCGGCCGAGGCGCTGACGCGCCACATCGCCTGGGATCCCGGCGCGGCCGCGATGACGCTGGGCCTCGCCGCCCGGCTTGGCGGCCCGGCGATCCTGCAGAGCTATTCGCGCCTCGTCATCGACTGCAACCGCGAGCCGGGCCTGCCGGACGCGATCACCACGCTGTCGGAAGATACCGCGATCCCCGGAAACCAGGATCTCGGTCCGGATGCGCGGCAGCAGCGCGTCGACGCGATCTGGGCACCGTTCCACGCCGCGATCGACGAACTCGTCGAGGCGCGCATCGCAGCCGGGAAGCCCAGCGTGATCGTCACGCTGCATTCCTTCACGTCGGTCTATCGCGGCGTGTCGCGGCCCTGGCATGTCGGCATCATTTCCAGCGGCGAGCGCAGCTTTGCCGAGGCGATGCTGTCGGCGCTCCGGCGCGATCCCGCGCTGGTGGTCGGCGACGACGAGCCCTATTCGGCGCGCGACAATGTCGACTACACGATCCGCCGGCACGGCTTCGACCGCGGCCTGCCGCACGTCATGATCGAGGTTCGCAACGATCTCGTCGAGAGCGCCACCGATGTCGCGGCCTGGGTCGAGCGGCTGGGCGACGCGCTCCTCGAAAGTGCCGCCGCGCTCGGCCTTTCACCGGCGCAGGAAGACTAAGGGAGACAACGCCGTCCTCCGCGGCGGCGAACGACAAGAACAAGCAGGAAGCAGGGCGGGCCGAACGGCGCAGACCGAAAGCCCGAAACTACCCGAGCGGATACCGCCGCCCGGCACGGAACAAAGGGGAACTTCATCCGATCCGAGACGCAGCCGGGCTGCGGCCGGACGGGCAACAGAGACGGGAGCACTTGATGAGCCATCGCGAGGGGTATTCCGACAGCGACAAGAAGGCGGACATCCATGTCCTCCATTCCATGGGCTACGCGCAGGAGCTCGAACGGCGGATGAGCCGCTTCTCGAACTTCGCCATCTCGTTTTCGATCATCTGCATTCTCTCGGGCGGCATCAATTCGCTCGCCCAGGCGACGTCGGGCGCCGGCGGCGCCGGCATCGGCATCGGCTGGCCGGTCGGCTGCCTGATCTCGGGCGTCTTCGCGCTGGCGATGGCGCAGATCAGCTCCGCCTATCCGACCGCCGGCGGCCTCTATCACTGGGGCTCGATCCTCGGCAACCGCTTCACCGGCTGGGTCACCGCCTGGTTCAACCTGCTCGGCCTCGTCACCGTGCTCGGCGCCATCAATGTCGGCACCTATTACTTCTTCGTCGGCGCCTTCGGCCCTACCTTCGGCTGGGAAGACACGACGACCTCACGCGTGCTGTTCCTCACCGTGCTGACCGGCGCGCAGGCGCTGATCAACCACATGGGCATCGGCCTCACCGCCAAGCTCACCGACTTCTCCGGCTATCTGATCTTCGTCACCGCCGTGGCGCTCGCGATCGTCTGCCTCGCCGCCGCGCCGAGCTATGATTTCGCCCGGCTCTTCACCTTCGGCAACTATTCCGGCCAGGCGACGATGGCCGCCGACGGCACGCTGACCGGCGCGCCGGTCTGGCCGGCCGTGTCGGGCTGGTGGGTTTTCCTGCTCGGCCTGTTGCTGCCGATCTATACGATCACCGGCTACGACGCCTCGGCGCACACTTCCGAGGAGACCGTGAAGGCCGCCCACTCCGTGCCGCGCGGCATGGTGATGTCGGTCGTCTGGTCGGCCGTGTTCGGCTACATCATGCTGTGCTCGTTCGTGCTGATGCTGCCCAACATGGACGATGCCGCCAAGCAGGGCTGGAACGTCTTCTTCTGGGCGATGGACGTCCAGGTGAACCCGACGATCAAGGTCATCCTCTATATCGCGATCTTCCTCTCGCAGTTCCTCTGCGGCCTGGCGACGGTCACCTCGGTGTCGCGCATGATCTTCGCCTTCTCGCGCGATGGCGGCTTGCCGGCCTCGCGGGCGCTGTCCAAGGTGAGCCCGAAGTTCCGCACGCCAGTCGCGGCGATCTGGACCGGCGCGATCCTCGCGGTCCTGTTCGTCTGGGGCTCGTCGCTGGTCTCGATCGGCGACACGCCGGTCTATACGATCGTCGTCTCCTGCACGGTCATCTTCCTGTTCTTCTCCTTCGTCATCCCGATCGTGCTGGGCCTGTTTGCCTATGGCACGGCCAAATGGCCGGCGATGGGGCCGTGGAACATGGGGCGCGGGCTGTTCTCGCTGTTCGCGATCCTGTCCATCATCTCTATGGTGCTGATCTTCTTCATCGGCGTTCAGCCGCCGAACGAATGGGCGCTCTACATCACCATCGGCTTCCTGGTGCTGACGGCGATCATCTGGCTCGCCTTCGAGAACCGCCGCTTCCAGGGCCCGCCGATCGGCGACGTCATCGCCAAGCGGCAGGCCGAAATCGCCGCGGCGGAAAAGGCGGTTGGCGAGATCTGAACCTTGCGGACCGGGCGGCCCACTCGCTGGCCGGTCCCGCCCAAGCGGCATGCTGCCATCCCGGAGGTCCGCCTCCGGCACTGAGGCTCACCGCTTCCTGCCCCGGCCCGAAGGGCTGGAGGGTGGCCGGATCCGATCCGGCTGCCCGCACGCAGAAGCGCTCGACGGATCGAACAAGGAACTGCCATGGCCGGAAACCTGACGCTGAATGAGCTCGAGACGGCAATCGCCGACGGCACGATCGACACGGTGATCGTCGCCTTCCCCGACATGCAGGGTCGCCTCGTCGGCAAGCGCTTCACCGGCCGCTTCTTCCTCGACAGCGCCATCAACGAAACGCACGCCTGCAACTATCTGCTGACCGTCGACATCGATATGGAGCCGGTGCCCGGCTACAAGGCGGCGAGCTGGGAGAAAGGCTATGGCGATTTCGTCCTGAAGCCGGATATCTCGACGCTGCGCCGCATTCCCTGGCTCGAGGGCACGGCGCTGATGCTGGCCGATGTCTGCGACCACCATGGCGAGGACCTGGCGCACGCGCCACGCTCGATCCTGAAGGCCCAGCTGAAGCGGCTCGCCGACCGCGACATGAAGGCGTTCTTCGCCTCGGAACTCGAATTCTACGCCTTCGACGAGACGACCGAGAGCGCGAGCGGCAAGCGCTGGCGCGGCCTGAAGACGATGGGCGACAATATCGAGGATTACCAGATCCTCCAGACGACCAAGAACGAGCCGCTGCTGCGCGCCATCCGCACCGGCCTGATGGGCGCCGGCATCCCGATCGAGAACTCGAAGGGCGAATGGGGCCCGGGCCAGGAAGAGGTCAACATCCGCTATGCGGAAGCCCTCGAAATGGCCGACTGGCACGTCATCATGAAGAACGGCATCAAGGAGATCGCCCATCTCCAGAACCGCGCCGTCACCTTCATGGCGAAGTGGCGCTACGACCTCGCCGGCTCCTCGTCGCACATCCACTCCTCGCTCTGGGATGCCTCCGGCAAGAAAGCGCTGTTCTCCGATCCGAAGGACCCGCTCGGCATGTCGGCGACCATGAAATCCTGGCTCGCCGGCCACCTCGCCCATGCCGGCGAGATGACGGCCTTCCTTGCCCCCTACATCAACTCCTACAAGCGCTTCCAGGTCGGCACCTTCGCACCGACCAAGACCGTCTGGTCCGTCGACAACCGCACCGCCGGCTTCCGCGTCGTCGGCGAGGGCAAGTCGGTGCGCACCGAATGCCGCATCGGCGGCTCCGACCTGAACCCCTATCTCGCCTTCTCGGGCCTGATCGCGGCCGGCCTGCACGGCATCGACGAGAAGCTGGAGCTGGAACCGGCCTTCGCCGGCGACGCCTATTATGCCGCCGACCTGCCCGAGGTGCCGAAGACGCTGCGCGACGCGATCGCAGCGCTGGACGGGTCCAAGGTACTGCGGACGGCCCTGGGAGACGAGGTGGTCGAGCACTATCTGCACACCGCCCGCTGGGAGCAGCACGAATATGACCGCCGCGTCACGGATTGGGAGTTGCAGCGCGGCTTCGAGCGGTATTGAGTCCGCGCCAACGCCGCGAGGAATAGAACTATGAACGCCCCCGTCCTGAAGATCATCACCCCCGTCGATGGCTCGGTCTATGCCGAGCGGCCGCTGGCTTCCGAAGCCGATGTGCTGGCCACGCTCGAAAAGGCCAAGGCGGCGCAGCGCGACTGGCGCGAAGTCGCCATCGCCGAGCGTGAAAAGATGGCAACCGCCTTCGTCGATGCCATGGTGGCGGAGAAGGACAAGGTGGCCGAGCTGATCGCCTGGCAGATGGGCCGGCCGATCCGCTATGGCCATGGCGAGATGCGCGGCTTCGAGGAGCGCGCCCGCTACATGATCGCCATCGCGGCGAAGTCGCTGGCCGATATCGACGCCGGCCCGAAGGAAGGCTTCAAGCGCTATATCCGCCGCGAGCCGCTCGGCGTCTGCCTGAACCTGCCGGCCTGGAACTTCCCCTACATGACGGCGCTCAATGCCGTGCTGCCCGCCATCCTCGCCGGCAACACCGTCGTCATGAAGCATTCGAGCCAGACGGCGCTGGTGGCCGAGCATTTCGCCTCGTCCTTCGCCAAGGGCGGCCTGCCGGCGAACGTGTTCCAGTTCGTCAACATGACGCATGAGACGACCGACAAGGTGATCCGCTCCGGCCTCGTCGACCAGGTCGGCTTCACCGGCTCGACCGCCGGCGGCCGCAACATCATGGCCTCGGTCGCGGGTGCGCCGAACTTCCCGGCCACCTGCCTGGAACTGGGCGGCAAGGATCCGGCCTATGTCCGGCCCGACGTCAACCTCGCCTTCGCGGTCGAAAACATCGTCGATGGCGGCTTCTTCAATTCCGGCCAGTCCTGCTGCGCGATGGAGCGCGTCTATGTGCATGAGGCGGTTTATGACCGCTTCGTCGAGGGCGTCGTCGCCACCGTCAACGCCTACAAGCTCGGCAGCCCGACCGATCCGGACACGACGCTCGGACCCGTGGTGCGCGCCTCGGCGGCTGCGTTCATCCAGGGCCAGATCGACGAAGCCATTCGCCAGGGCGCGAAGGGCCTGATCGACCCCAGCCATTTCCCGGAGGCCAAGGCCGGCACGCCCTATCTCGCCCCGCAGGTGCTGGTCGATGTCGACCATTCGATGCGGGTGATGACGGAAGAGACCTTTGGTCCGGCCTTCGGCATCATGAAGGTCAAGTCGGATGAGGAAGCCATCCAACTGATGAACGATTCCGAATTCGGCCTCACCGCCGCGGTCTGGACCGAGGACCTTGCCGCGGCGGAAGCGATCGGCGACCGGATTGAGACCGGCACGGTGTTCATGAACCGCTGCGACTATGTCGATCCGGCGCTCGCCTGGACCGGCGTCAAGGCAACCGGTCGCGGCGCCAGCCTGTCACAGGTCGGCTACGAGCAATTGACCCGGCCGAAGAGCTTTCACCTTCGCACCAAGACCGACTAAGTCACTTCACCTCCCTGTGGGAGAGGTCGGCCCACAGGGCCGGGTGAGGGTTTACGCCCTATCCGGATACCTCCCTAAACCCTCTCCCACCGGCTTCGCCGTCGACCTCCCCCTCAGGGGGAGGTGAAGCAAAGGATCCCGAGATGCTCGACAACTACGCCTCGCTGAACGCGAACTGGTCCTATCCCACCGCCATCCGCTTCGGCGCCGGCCGGATTGCCGAGCTGCCGGCGGCACTAACGGCGACCGGCATGAAGAAGCCGCTCTTCGTCACCGATCCCGGCCTGGTGGCACTGCCGATCGTGAAGAAGACGCTGGCGATCCTCGACGAGGCCAAGGTCGAATACGCCGTCTTCTCCAAGGTCGACGGCAATCCGACGCTGGCCAATCTGGATGAGGGCCTCGCCGTCTACAAGGCCGGCGGCCATGACGGCGTCGTCGCCTTTGGCGGCGGCTCAGCGATGGATATCGGCAAGACCATCGCCTTCATGTCGGGCCAGACGCGGCCGGTGTTCGATTTCGAGGACCGCGCCGACTGGTGGACCCGCGCCGACCCGAAGGGCATCGCCCCGATCATCGCCGTTCCGACCACCGCCGGCACCGGCTCGGAGGTCGGCCGCGCCTCGGTCGTTACCGATCCGTCCGACCACACCAAGAAGATCATTTTCCATCCGCTGATGCTGCCGAAGATCGTCATCTCCGACCCGGAGCTGACCGTCGACCTGCCGGCCAAGATCACCGCCTGGACCGGCATGGACGCGCTGTCGCATTCGCTGGAGGCGTTCTGCAGTCCGTTCTTCCACCCGATGTCGGCCGGTATCGCGCTCGAAGGCATGCGGCTGGTCAAGGACTGGCTGCCCAAGGCCGTGAAGGACGGACACGACCTCCAGGCGCGCTCGCAGATGCTGATCGCCTCGTCGATGGGCGCGGTCGCCTTCCAGAAGGGCCTCGGCGCGATGCATGCCATGAGCCATCCGAGCTCCAGCCTGCGCGGTACGCATCACGGCCTGACCAACGCCGTCGTCATGCCCTATGTGCTCGCCTTCAACGCCCAGGCGATCGACGCCAAGCTGGCGGCCGCCGCCCGCTATCTCGACCTGCCCGGCCAGAGTGCGTCGAGCTTCGTCGACTGGGTGCTGGCGATTCGCGAGGAACTGGCCATTCCGCACACGCTGAAGGAAATCGGCGTGGATGAAACCGTGCTGCCGGAAGCGGCCCGCATGGCAGAGCTCGACCCCTCGACCGGCGGCAATCCTATCGCCGTGACCGCCGCCGACTATGATCTCCTGTTCCGGAACGCAATCAACGGCAAGCTCTGAGAGCGACTGCACGCGCGGCGTGGTCTTGCACCGCCGCGCGTGACACGCCATGAAGGGCACCATTCGCGTCCGGAGAAACGTCAATGCCGAGCCCTACCGTTCAGAGCCCTGTCACCCAGAGCCCTGACATCGTCTGTATTGGCGAACCCCTGTTCGAACTCAATCAGGCCAAGGGCTCCGAAGCGTTCCTGCCGGGGCATGGCGGCGACACGTCGAACTGCGCGATCGCGGCCGCCCGCCAGGGCGCATCGGTGGGTTATGTGACGGCCGTCGGGGCGGATAATTTCGGCCAGTCCTTCCTCGATCTGTGGAAGAAGGAAGGCGTGGATTTCAGCGCGGTCAAGATCGACCCCGCCGCGCCGACCGGCATCTATTTCGTGACCCACGGCCCCGAGGGCCATGTCTTCTCCTATCGCCGCGCCGGTTCGGCCGCGAGCCGGATGACGCCGGAAGAGTTGTCGCTAGGTTACATTCGCGGCGCCAAGGTGATCCACACCTCCGGCATCAGCCAGGCGATCTCCTCGCAGGCCGCCGACCTCGTCTTCAAGGCGCTGAAGACCGCGCGCGAAGCCGGCGTGCTGGTTTCCTACGACACCAATCTGCGCCTGCGCCTCTGGCCGATCGAGCGCGCCCGCGCCGTCATCCATGCCGCGGCAGCGCTCGCCGATATCCTGAAGACCAGCTCCGACGACGCCTTCGAGCTGACCGGGGAGAAGGACGCCGACAAGATCGCCGACTTCTATCTCGGCCTCGGCCCGAAGATCGTCATCGTGACGCTGGGCGCCGACGGCGCGCTGGTCGCGACGAAGGAAAAGCGCATGGTCATCCCGGCAATCGCGGTAAAGCCGGTGGATGCCACCGGCGCCGGCGACACGTTCGACGGCGCCTTCCTGACGGAATATCTGCGCAGCAAGGACGCCTTCGCCGCCGCGCGCTACGCCAATGCGGCGGCCGGCCTCGCCACCGAAGGCTATGGCGCGGTCGCGCCAATGCCGACGCGCAGCGACGTCGAAGCGGCGCTCCTCAACCGAAAATGACGACAGGCGATCTGGCCAACGCTCCCCTCCGGGAGCCCTCGACGACGGCCGGACGCCCGGTTCGTCGCTGCGTGCTCTATCTTGGCGGCTACGATCCCGTTGCGCCGGAAAAGTTCTTCGCCCGTCAGGCGCGCGAACTCGGCCATTTTCGCACCACCTGGGATGTCGAGGCGACGCCGACCCCGGCCCGTCCGTCGCCGGATGGCCATGTCTGGCGCACCGAGATCGAGACCCGGGGCGACGGCTGGACCGTCGAGACCGATTTTCGCCTGCTCGCCTGGGATGACCTGGTGAAAGGCGACTTTGCCCGGCCGATCTGGCAGCGCATCCCGCTATCCCTCGGGCTGCTGGCCGATTTCCTTGTCTCCGGCACGATCTTTCGCTATTTCCTCGCCGCCTGGCGCTTCGGCCTCTATTTCGTCGCGCCCTTCTTCTTTTCGCTGCTGTTCGTCATCGCCGCCGGAATGGCCGCTGCGCTCGTTCTGCGCATCGATCACCCACTCGCTCCCTGGCTGGCGCCCATTGTCGGCGTGCTCGTCTATGTCGGGCTGATGCGATGGCCCGGAAACCGCTGGTTCGTCAGCCACCTGCTCGATGCGCGCGTCTTCATGGGCGAATATATGCGCGGCGGCAGACCGGACATGGAAGCGCGCGTCGACCGCTTCGCCCGCGAAATCGTCACCGTCGCGGCCGAGCCGGGGCTCGACGAACTGCTGATCATCGGACACAGCCAGGGCAGCGTCTTCGCGCTCGAGGCGCTCGAACGGGCGCTCTCGCTCGATCCGGAAATCACCCGGCGCGACCTGCCGATCTCGGTGATGACGGTCGGGTCCTGCGTGCTGCAGCTCGGCCTGCACCCAGCGGCGAAGCAGCTTCGCGCCCGGGTCCAGCGCCTGCAGGCCGAGGATGGCGTCGACTGGCTGGAATTCCAGACCCTGACCGATGTGGTGAATTTCTACCGGACCGACCCCGCCAGGCTGATGCGGCTCGAGCCCTCGCCGGACCGGGTTTTTCCGCATGTGCTCAATGTGCGCATCCGCGAAATGCTGCAGCCGACCGATTACAGCCGCATCCGCAACAGTCTTTTCCGTGTGCACTATCAGTTCGTCATGGGAAACACGCGCCGCTACTTCTATGATTTCTTCCAGATTTGTTGTGGTCCGATGGTCCTGCGCGAGCGCTTCTCCCTGGCCGAGAAGCCGGCGGCGCGGAACCATACGGAAGCCTGAGGGGACGACATGACGCAATTTGCCGCCACGATGTGCTGGGTCGCCGGATTGGTGATCTGGTTCATCATCCGCCTTCCCCACCAGCGCCGCGCCCGCAAGCATGCGATCGTCGATTCCCGCAATCGCGGCGGCCAGCAGACGCTGGTGGCGATCTCGGTGGTCGGCCTCGGCCTGGTTCCGGGCTTCTGGGCGCTGACCGGCATGGGCGCGCCGAGAGGCGCCAACCTGCCTTTCTCGCCCGCCGTCGCCTATGCCGGCATCGTCGCCGTCATCGCCTATCTCTGGTTCTTCTATCGCAGCCACAAGGATCTCGGCCACAACTGGTCGGCGACGCTGGAGATCCGCGCCAAGCACACGCTGGTGACGAGCGGCGTCTATCACTATGTCCGCCACCCGATGTATGTGTCGTTCTGGCTGATGGCGATCGCGCAGGCGCTTCTGCTGCAGAACTGGTTCGTCGGCCTCGCCGGCATCGTCGGCGTCGGCATACTGTATTTCTTCCGCGTGAAGAAGGAAGAGAAGCTGATGCTGGACACGTTCGGCGGCGTCTATCGCGACTATGCGAGCAAGACCGCGCGGCTGATCCCGTATATTTATTAAAGGGTTAGCCGATCAGGATTACCACCCTCGCCGTCATCCGGGCTTGACCCGGGATCCATCCAGCCGAGGCATGGGGCGTCTCGATCGGCAAGGCTTCGGCGGCATGGATCCCTGCTCTCGCAGGAATGACGTCGAGTGTGGAACGAGCGCCAGCGATTTGCCGGCGCTCGTTGAAACGAAGAAACTCAGTTGGCGTTTATCGCCGCGAGAAGCTTCGCGCCGTTGTTCTCGAACATCTTCAGATAGGTCGGCGCCGGGCCGTCCGGCGGCGACAGCGCGTCGGAGAAGAGTTCGCCGCCGATCGTGACGCCGGTCTCGCGCGCGATCTGGTTCAGCAGGCGCGGATCGGTGATGTTTTCGGCGAACAGCGCCGTGATCTTCTCCGCCTTGATCTGCCGGATGATCTTGGCAACGTCGGCGGCCGAGGCCTCGCTCTCCGTGCTCACGCCCTCCGGCGCGACGAACTGGATGCCATAGGCATCGGCAAAGTAGCCGAAGGCGTCATGGCTGGTGACGATCTTGCGCCGCTCGGCCGGCACCTTGGCGAATTCCGCCTTGAAGTTCGCGTCGATCGCCTTCAGCGCGGTGGCCAGCTCTTCACCCTTGGCCTTGTACTCCGCCGCGTGCTCCGGGTCGGCGGCGGAGAGCCCGGCGACGATGTTCTGGACATAGAGCACGCCGTTCAGCGGGTTCTGCCAGGCATGCGGATCGACGCTGTGCGAATGGCCCTCATGCGCCGCGTGGTCGTGGCCGTCATGGTCGTGACCCGCCTCGGCCTTGGCGTCCGGCTTGTCGTGGTCATGCCCCTCTTCTTCCTCCGCGCCGGTCCAGGCGATCGGCTTGACGCCTGCGGTGGCAATCACCTTCTCGCCCTTGAAGCCGGAGACGTTGATCAGCCGGCCGAGCCAGCCTTCGAGGCCGAGGCCGTTCTCGACCAGCACTGCCGCGCCGCCCATCGCCTTGGCGTCCGCCGGGCTCGGCTCGAAGGTATGCGCGTCGCCATTCGGGCCGACCAGCGTGCGGACCTCGACATGGTCGCCGCCGATCTCGGTCGCGAGATCGCCGAGCACGGAGAAGGTCGCGACGACCTTGAGCTTGTCGGCGGCCTGGGCCGGCAGCGCCGTGCTCAGGGCAAGCGCCGCCGCGATGAGCCAAAGACTTGACTTCATTTGGGTAGTTCTCCTGCATTGGAAACGTAGAATTCAGCCCCTCAGGTGCCTTGCCCGCAGGGCCTGGCTGGCAAAGCTGCCATGGCGGCCCGCGAGTATGGAGAGAGCGTGGATCGCACCGGCCGCCAGGATGATGGCCGGCGAGGTCGGCAATTCGGCGTGATAGGAAACCAGCAGGCCGACCAGCGACGACACGATGCCGATGATGGCCGAGGCGCCGATCTGGCCGGGCACGGTCTCGCTCCAGAAGCGGGCCGAGGCGGCGGGAAGGACGATCAGGCCCACCACCATCAGCGTGCCGAGCGCGTTGAAGCCGCCGACCAGGTTGAGCACGACCAGCGCCAGGAAAAGGAAATGCGCGAGCCCGCCGGCGCCGCCGACGCTCTTCAGGAAGCCGGGATCGAAGCATTCCGCGACCAGCAGCCTGTAGATCAGCGCCAGCGTCAGCAGCGTCACGGTCGCAATGCCGCCGATCAGGTAGATCGACGGATCGTCGAGCGCCAGGACGTTGCCGAACAGCACATGCAGCAGGTCGATGTTCGAGCCCTTGATCGAGACGATCATCACGCCGAGCCCGAGCGAGACGAGATAGAAGGCGGCGAAGCTCGCATCCTCGCGCAGCGGCGTGGTGCGGGCGATGGCGCCGGCGCCGAGCGCCACCAGCAGGCCGGCCGCGACGCCGCCCACCGTCATCGCGAACAACGAGAAGCCCGACAGCAGGAAGCCGATCGCGGCACCCGGCAGGATCGCATGTGCCATCACATCGCCCATCAGGCTCATGCGGCGCAGCACCAGGAACACGCCGATCGGCGCGCCGGAGATCGACAGCGCCAGGCACCCCATCAGGGCGCGGCGCATGAAGCCGAATTCGATGAACGGCCCGAAGAGAAGATCATAAAGGGCCATCAGGCGGGCATCTCGCACAGTTCGGCATTGTCTTCGAACGCCTCGTGCAGATGCCGGGCGCGGGCGAGATTGGCGTCGGTCATCACCTCGGCCGTCGGGCCCCAGGCAACTTTTTCACGCGCCAGAAGCAGCGTTTCGGGGATGCGCTCGCGCACGATGTCGAGGTCGTGCAGTACGGTGACGACCGTGCGCCCCTCGCCATGCCAGCTTTGGATCAGCGCCAGCAATTCCTCGGTCGTGCGCGCGTCGATCGCCGTGAACGGCTCGTCGAGCAGGATCAGGTGCGTGTCCTGCAGCAGCAGCCTGGCGAATAGGGCGCGCTGGAACTGACCGCCCGACAGCGTGCCGATGATGCGGTCCTCGAAGCCGGTCAGCCCAACCGAAGCCAGAGCTGCCTCGACCGCGCCGAGCTGCTTGCGGCCGATCGACGAGAAAATGCCCGCCTTGCGCCAGAGACCCATGGCCGCGACGTCGAGCACGCGCATCGGAAAGGAACGATCGAGCGCGCTCTGCTGCGGCAGATAGCCGATATCGGAGCGGCCGACGCCGTCGAGCGCGATGCGGCCACTATCCGGCTTGATCAGGCCGACGATGCCCTTGAGCAGCGTCGACTTGCCGGCGCCGTTCGGGCCGAAGATCGCGGTGAACGAGCCGGGGGTGAACGTGCCGGACAAATGATGCACCGCCGGATGACGCCGGTAGGACAGCGTCAGATTGTCGAGGCGGATGGAGGGAGCGTTGCGTTTCAGCATGTCGGCCTCAGGCGATCGCCCAGAAGATGCCGAGCCAGATCAACCCGATCAGCAGCACCGCGATCACCAGGCGCTCGATCGCCGAGGCGAGGAACATCGAATGCTTGTAGGCGCGCGGAATGGTGACGGCGTCGTGCGGCGCGGCGTGCTCACGGCCGGCGGGATGCGCATGACCATGGCTGTGACCATGATGGGGATCCTGCCCGTGCGCCGGGGCGGGGATGGTTCCGCCCTTCGTCGCTATGCCTGAGTTCGCGTTTGCCATGGCTGGTCCGTCTCGCTGCCGATTGCCAGATGTTATGTTATATCGTTTCACACGATGCAAGAGCCACGCGGCGGATTTTTCAGATGGGCGACCGCGACAGAGTCGCAGGACCGTCGCGGTGGGGATCGCCTGCGCGGTGATCGATATCTCAGGACTGCCGAAGTCGTCCTTGCCAATTCCGCAGGCCGATCAAGAACTCAGCGCCAGAGCGACCTCGAATACTGGAATTAGAATAATTTCAAGGTGTTACATATTCTTGACTCACCTGGCCAAGAGGTCCAAACGTCGCCCATCCGCGCCACGATCGGTGGACGCTTTAACAACAGGCCTCCTGTTGATTGGAGTGGACGATGGATTTCACCTTCCCCCGCGCAGAGCCGCATTCGGCCCGGCGCGCGCATTCCAAGGATAAGCGCTGATGGCGACGCGCCTGCCTTGTGGAGCCACCCAACGCTATCTTGAGCGGCAGCCGGAAAAGCTCGTTGTCGAGGGCTTGCGCCGCTGGATGCAGGGCTGCGAGCGCGGATCGGCGACCTGCTGGGAACTGGCCGCGAGCCTCTATGCCGAGGAACTGGGTTCGGCCGAGGGCCGGCGCGTGCTTGGCGCGCTGGCGCACTGGGTCGAAGCGCTGCGCAGCTGGATGGACCGGCCCCCCGGCCTGTCGCCCTCGCACTGCCCGCGCCTTTGCCTCGACGAATGCTGCGCCGTCTCGATGATCGCCGCCTGCCAGAACCATGACGAAGGCAGCCTGCTCGAGGCCATGGAGCGGCTGATCCTGCCGGAGGGCCATGCCGAGGTCGTCCGCGCCACCCGGAACTTCGCCGAAGCCCTCGCCGATACCGGCCAGATCCTCATCCCGGTCCCGCAGGCCGTGATCCACGAGATCGCCACCCGCCCCTGCCGCCGGCTGTTTCACTGAATTCACCGCACCCATTCACGCACGGAGACGATTGTGAACCTCAAGAAGATGCTTCTCGCCGCCACGGCGGTGCTCGCCCTGTCAGGCGCCGCGCCCGTCCTGGCCGCCGACGCCCCGGCCGCCAGCGCCGTGCTCAAGACCTATGGCGACATCGCGCAGGCGAAGTATGAAGACGCGCTGGCCGGCGCCAAGGCGCTGAACGTCGCCGTCGACGCGCTGATCGCCAACCCGACCGATGCGACGCTGGCCGCCGCCCGCGATGCGTGGAAGGCTTCGCGCCCCGCCTATCAGCAGACCGAGGTCTACCGCTTCGGCAATGCCATCGTCGACGATTGGGAAGGCCGCGTGAACGCCTGGCCGCTCGATGAAGGCCTGATCGACTATGTCGACGCCAAGTCCTATGGCGACAGCTCGGATTCGAACCCGCTCTATGCCGCCAACGTCATCGCCAACAAGACGCTGCAGATCGGCCCAGACAAGGTCGACGCGACGGTGATCAATGCCGAGCTTCTGCACAAGCTGCAGGAAGCCGGCGACGTCGAGGCGAATGTCGCCACCGGCTATCACGCGATCGAGTTCCTGCTCTGGGGCCAGGACCTGAACGGCACCGGTCCGGGCGCCGGCAACCGTCCCGCGACCGATTACGACACCAAGAACTGCACCAATGGCAATTGCGACCGCCGCGCCGCCTTCCTGAAGGCAGCCACGGACCTGCTGGTCGCTGATCTCGAAGAGATGGCCGCGAACTGGAAGGCCGATGGCGAGGCGCGCAAGCAGCTGGCCGCCAAGGGTGACGAGGGCGGCCTCGCCACCATCCTCACCGGTATCGGCTCGCTCTCTTATGGCGAGTTGGCCGGCGAGCGCATGAAGCTCGGCCTGATCCTGCACGATCCGGAAGAGGAGCATGACTGCTTCTCCGACAACACGGCCAACAGCCACTATTACGACCAGGCTGGCATGGTCGCCGCCTGGCAGGGCAAGTACACCCGCACCGATGGCTCGGTCGTCGAGGGCCCGAGCATCCGCGAACTGGCGGCTGCCAAGAACGCCGACGCCGCCAAGCGCGTCGACGAGGCGCTGGCTGTAACCACCGCCAAGATGCAGGTCCTCAAGGACACGTCCGACAAGGGCGAGGCCTATGACCAGATGATCGGCCCCGACAACGCAGCCGGCAACGCCATCGTCCAGGCGGCGATCGACGGTCTCGTCGGCCAGACCCGCGCGGTCGAAGCCGTCGTCGCGGCGCTCGGCCTGAAGATCGAGGTCGAAGGTTCCGACAGCCTCGACAACCCGGCCGCCGTCACCGCCGATTAACGGTCACAATTGGCCCCTATTGCGGGCCGCAATTCCGGCGTGGCCACCTTCCGTGGCCACGCCACCAGAGCCCCCGATCATGATCTCGCGCCGTTCCGTCCTTCTCGGTTCCGCTGCCATGGCAGGCTCCGTCCTGTTTGGCCGGCCGGGGAGCGCTCCCGCCTTTACCCGCCCGCTGCCGCCCACGGCTCCGGTCGGCGCGGAAAGCGTCGTCTCGCTCCAGCTGAGGGCGGCCGAGCGCCAGCTTTCGCTGCCCTGCTTCAACGGCAAGAGCCTGCCGCTCTGGACCTTCACCGACGCAGCGCAGCCGCCCGTCGTGCGCGTGAAGCTCGGACAGCGCCTCAACACCCATCTCGTCAACGGGCTGACCCGGCCGGGCGAGCATGTCTCGATCCACTGGCACGGCATTCGCCTGCCCAACGACCAGGACGGCGTGCCCTATCTGGTGCAGCCGCCGGTCGAGCCGGGCGAGAGCTACGACTATTCCTTCGTGCCGCCCGACACCGGCACCTTCTTCTTCCACACCCACTGCAACTCGGCCGAACAGCTCGGCCGCGGCCTGATCGGCATCCTGATCGTCGAGGGTGACGCGCCGGAGCCTTATGACGCCGACGAACTGGTGGTGCTGAAGGACTGGCGCATCGACGAGGCCGGCACCGGCTTCCTGCCTTTCCTGACCCAGGAGGGCGCCGGCAAGGCCGGCACTTTCGGCACGGTGCGCAGCGTCAATGGCGCGATCCTCCCCGACATCACCCTGCCGGCCTCCGCCGATGTCCGCCTGCGCATCGTCAATGTCGACCCGACCCGCCTGACCGAGATCGGCATTGAAGGCGCCGAGGCCGCGGTGGTGGCGATCGACGGCATTGCCTGCCCGCCCTTCCCGCTGCGCTCCTGGCGCATGGGGCCGGCGATGCGCGCCGACCTGATCGTCCGCACCCCGGCGGATGGCGGCACGGCGACGCTGGTCGATTATTTCGCCGCCAAGCCGGTGCCGCTCGCCCATCTCGTCGCGCAGGGTCCAGCGCGCCGGAAGGGGCCGTTCGATCCGGCGCCGCTCGCCGCCGGCCGGATTCCCGCGCCCGATCTTGCGAACGCGACGCGGTTTCCGATCACTTTCTCCGCTACCGCGACTGGCGCGGCCGTCGCCGATCTGGTCGCCGATGGTGCGCCGCTCGGGCCGCTTTGCCTTTCGGAGAGCAATCTCTGGGCGATCAACAAGGCGTCCTGGCCGAGCGACATGCACCAGATCCCGCCGCCCATGGCGACGCTGGAACGCGGCAAGACCTATATTTTCGAGCTGCGCAACGTCACGCCGCACATGCACCCGATCCATTTGCATGGCCACAGCTTCAGTGTGCTGAAATCGAACCGCCGCGACCTGCCGGAGCATCACGCCGATACGGTGCTGCTGCTGCCGAAGGAGCGGATGGAGATCGCCTTCGTCGCCGACAATCCCGGAAAATGGATGCTCCACTGCCACATCATCGAGCATCAGGAGACGGGCATGATGGCGTGGTTCGAGGTCGCGTGAGGATCGCGCCGATGCGCCTGCGCCACGCCCTTCTCACGCTCGCTTTGTTAACGGCGCTGCCTGCGCTCGCCACGGCCGATGGGCTGGACGCGGCGATCGGAAAGGCGCTGTTCGACCGGATCTGGGTGCAGGCCCCCTCCTCGACGCTCGCCAATGACGGGCTGGGGCCGCTGTTCAACGAGAAGAGCTGCGCCAGCTGTCATTCCGGCAAGGCGCTCTCGGCCAAGCTCACCGTGCAGCCCGATGGCACTCTGGCGCAGCGCGGTCTGGCAACGCGTCTTGGCGATGCGCAGGGCGTCACCGACCCGGTCTATGGCCGCCAGATCCAGCCCCGCGCCGTCTCCGGCCTGATCAGCGAAGGGACGGTCACCTATGCGCTGCCGGACGTGGCCGGCGGGCCGCTGGCCGTCATCTTCGCGCCGACCCGAGGCGATATTGCGCCCGAGACCCGCCTCGGCCCCCGCCAGGCGCCCTCGCTGCGCGGCATCGGCCTGATCGAAAAGGTGGATGAGGCCGCCGTGCTGGCGCTCGCCGATCGCAACAGGACGCACCCCGACGGCATTGGCGGCCGGCCGCATTTCGTGCAGGTCGACGGCAAGCCGGTGCTCGGCCGCTATGGCTGGAAAGCCTCCGCGCCGAGCCTGAGCCAGATGACCTCCGACGCCTTCATGCTCGATATCGGCATGTCGAGCCCGCTGGCGCCCTTCCCGCATGGCGATTGCACGAAGGCCGAGCCCGATTGCCTCGCGGCTCCCGATGGCCGAAGCCCGACCTTCGACAATGAAGAGATCTCCGGCGAGATGGTGCGGCTGCTCAACGCCTATCTGAAAAGCCTCGCCGCGCCGAAGCCGGTCGATCCGCCGACGCCCGGCGCTGCCCTGTTCGCTTCGGCCGGCTGCGCCGCCTGCCACGTGCCCAGCCTGCCGGCCAAGGGCGGCGGCACGGTCGCGATCTACAGCGACCTGCTGCTGCACGACATGGGCCCGGCCCTCGATGACGGCGTCGGCGAACCGGGCGTTGCCTCGTCCGAATGGCGCACGGCACCGCTTACCACCCTAGCCTTTCGCAAGGATGCCGACCGACGCTACCTGCATGATGGCCGGGCCGGCACACTCGATGAGGCCATCCGCGCGCATGGCGGCGAAGCCACGGCCGCCAAAACACGCTATGAAGCCCTTGTGGCGGCCGACCGGGCCGCGCTCGTCGCCTATCTGGAAACGCTATGATCGCGATCACCAAACGCCTGCTGCTGCTGTCGCCCCTGCTGCTCGCGGCACGGCGCGCCTTCGCGCAATCCGGCGACGCACCGGCCAAGCCCGGTCCCAGCACGGAGGCGCTGGACAAGGTCGCGAAGAAGGCGATCGACGACTATTTCATCCCGTCCTATGAGGCGCTGCGCGACGCGACGGCCAAGCTGGTCGCGGCGATGAGCGAGAGCTGCACGAACCCGACTGCGGCGCCGAGTGAAGCGGTTCGCGCCGCCTTCACCGCCGTGCTGCAGGCCTGGGCGCATGTCGATTTCCTGCGCTTCGGACCGATGGCCGAAAAGGCCCGGCTGGAGCGCTTCTCCTTCCTGCCGGATCCGCATGGGACCGGCGCGCGCCAGTTGCGCCAGATCCTGGCAAAGCCCGATCCGGCGCTGCTCGAGCCCGGCGCGATCGCCCGGAAGAGCGCCGCCGTGCAGGGCATGCCGGCCTTCGAGGCACTGGTCTTCGGCGCGTCCGACGATAGCGAAACCTCCGCCTATCGCTGCCAGCTGGCACTGCGCATCGCCGAGAACCTCAACCTGATCGCCACCGAAGCGGTGACGGAATGGACGCGCCAGGGCGGCTGGCGCGATCTGATGCTGAGCCCCGGCGGCGCCAACATCGTTTATCGCGACGCGACCGAACCGCTGGTCGAAATCCTGAAGGCGGTTGTCACCGGCCTGCAGCAGATGCGCGACCAGCGCCTTCTGCCGGCGCTGGGCAAATCGATCGAGACAGCGAAGCCCGGCCGTGGCGCCTTCGTCAAATCCGGCGAGACCTTCGCCTACCTGAACGCCTCCGCCGATGCGATCGACCGGCTGGTCGAACGCTCCGACGTGTTCAGCCTGACGCCCGCCCAGGCCGCGACGCTGCTGGCCGCCACCGAAGCGGCGATGACCGATTTCCGCCAGTCGATCGATATCGGCAAGCCCTGGTCGGAAGCACTGGCCGACCCGGCCAGCTATGCCCGGCTGCAGCATGCCTTCGAGGTGCTGAAGACGGTCGAGGACATCTTCAATTTCCGGTTCGCGGAGGCGGCGGGCATCTCGCCGGGGTTCAATGCGCTCGATGGCGACTGAGGCGAGCGGCATACGCGGCCTGGCGGGACGCGCGCTGCGCGCGATCCTGCCCTTTGCCCGCGAAGAAGGCGGCGCTACGGCGCGGCAGGTTTTCGTCTCCTCGGTCCGCGTCGGCCCGCGCCAGCATGAACTGCTTCTCATCGACGAGCGGGGCGCCTCGGTCGGCCGAATGAAGCTCGCCGGCCGCGCGCATGACATCGCCATCGATCCCGAGCGCAAGCGTCTTGCCGTCTTTGCCCGCCGGCCCGGCTATTTCGCCGTCATCGTCGACGCCCAATCCTGCACGCCGCTGGCGACGATCACACCGCCCGAGGGACATCACTTCTTCGGACATGGCATCTTCTCCGCCGATGGCCGCCTGCTCTACGCCACCGAAAACCGCTTCGGCGACGATCGCTCGCGCGGCGTCGTCGGCATCTATGATGCGAGCGGCGAGAGCTATGATCGGATCGGCGAATTCGAGACGCATGGCGTCGATGCGCATGAAATGCTGCTCGCCGGCGATGGCCGCACGCTGGTGATCGCCAATGGCGGCATCGAGACCCATCCGGATTACGGCCGGCAGAAACTCAACCTCGCCGAGATGCGACCGTCGATCGTGCGCATCGATAGTGAGACTGGCGACCTGCTCGACGAGACGGTGCTGGATGGCTCGCTCAACCGGCTTTCCATGCGCCACATGACCTTCGATGGCGCCGGTGCCGTGTGGTTCGGCTGCCAGTGGGAAGGCGAGCGCGGCGTCCGCCCGCCGCTGGTTGGCCGCATCGGCAGGGACGGCAAGGCGAAGCTGATGGCCTTTCCGGACAAGGTAGCGCCGCTGGCCCGCAACTATATCGGCTCGGTCGTGGCGAGCCGCGACGGCTCGACCATTGCCACCTCGTCGCCGATCGGCGGCCAGGTGTTCTTCTGGGATGCGTCCAGCGGCGATTTTCGCGATGTCGTGGCATTGCCGGATGGCTGTGGCGTCGCCGCGACAGAAGGCGAAGCGTTTTTGGCGACCGCCGGCGACGGCCGGGTCATGCGCGCGGAAGGCGGCAGGCTGACGCCGGTCGCGAGGCGCGATGCCCAGTTCGACAACCACCTAAGACGGATCTGAAGGTATGCACGGGTTCTTCACCTCTCCCTGAGGGAGAGGTCGACGGCCTAAGGCCGGCGGGTGAGGGTTTACGGCCTATCCGGCTTGGCGCTTCAAGGGGGTGCCGGCGGTTCTATCCTGCGGGTTCCCTAAACCCTCACCCGGAGCTTCGCTCCGACCTCTCCCTCAGGGAGAGGTGAAGGATAGCGAGCGCTCCATCGAGCCCCCTACTCCGCGTGTACCGCCGCCAGCCGGCGTTCCTCGTCGACGATGTAGTCCCGGATCACCGGGACGTCGTCGCGCTGCTTGGAAAGCAGCATCTGGAACACGAAGTTCGAACCGTGCAGGAATCCGAGCTCGACCGAGGCCAGATAGAAATCCCACATCCGGCAGAAGCGATCGCCCATCATGGCAACAGCTTCCTCCCGCTTCGCCTCATAGGCCAGCCGCCAGTCGCGGATCGTCCAGTAATAGTGCAGCCGCAGGCTCTCCATGTCGGCGCACCAGGTTCCCGTCCGCTCCAGCGACGCGAACACTTCCGACAGCGCCGGAACATAACCGCCGGGGAAGATGTATTTGCGGATGAACGGCGCCGTCGTCCCGGGCGGCGACATCCGGCCGATGCAATGGACGAGCGCGAAGCCGCCCGGCTTGGTCAGGCGCTGGATGGTCTCGAAGTAATTGTCGAAGTTCGAGACGCCGATCGCCTCCATCATGGCGATCGAGACCACGCGGTCATAGCTGCCTTCGAGATGACGATAGTCCTGCTCGAGGAAGGTCACCTTGTCGGCGACGTTTTCTTCGAGCGCCCGCGCCCGCGCCACGCCGATCTGCTCGGGCGAGAGTGACACGGAGGTGACGCGCACGTCGTAATTGCGCGCGAGGAAGGTCGCGAGCGCGCCCCAGCCGGAACCGATCTCGGCGATATGCATGCCCGGCTCGAGCTTCAGCTTGGCGGCGATGTGGCGAAGCTTGTCGATCTGCGCCTGGTGCAGCCCGACATCCGGCGCGGTATAATAGGCACAGGAATAGGTCATCGTGTCGTCCAGCCAGAGTCGGTAGAACTTCGGCGGGATATCGTAGTGATGCTTGATGTTCTCGGCTGCGCGCGGGATCGAGTTGCGCTGCTGGCTGCGGCGCAGCGTCCGCCAGACCTTGCGCAAGCCCTTCTGGATCGGATGCGCCGCGAGCCCGCTGCGATTGACCGAGAATAGCGACAGCAGGTCGAACGCCGTGCCGCCGTTCTCGACCGTCATCCGCCCGTCCATATAGGCTTCTGCAGTCTTCAATTCGGGATTGAGGAAGATCTCGCGCTCGACCTTCTTGTCGGCAAAACGGATCGTGACGTCGGGACCGTTTTCGCCGGACCCGAAGACATGCCGCTTGCCCTCATGGTCGAGCACGGTGAGGCGGCCATTTCGCACGAACCGCTTCAGCAGATGAGATAACAGGCGCATGCGCACTCCCCCGTCCGATGAATAGGATCAAAGCGGCTCCATGACGTTTGTGCAACCGGAAAGCGTACGGCCCGGAGCTCCGACGGCGTCTCGACCCCGCAAGCTCAGTAAACGGGGCAACCCGCACGCGCCGCCGCGCATTGGAACGGCAGCCGTACCCGCGGGTGACCGGCTTTCGCTGGACATTCGGATCGTCGTGCCCCAGATGTGCAGAACCCACCCATGACCTCCCCGAGGCTTCACCTCTGATGGATTTTGTAGCTGCCGAGTTGGTCGCGCTTGCGACCGTCGTCCTCATCGACCTGGTCCTTGCCGGCGACAACGCGATCGTCGTCGGCATGGCGGCGGCCGGCCTGCCGAAGGACGTCCGCAAGAAGGCGATCATCGTCGGCATCGCGGCGGCGGCGGTCCTGCGCATCATCTTCGCCCTGTTCGCGACCAAGCTGCTCGGCATTATCGGTCTGACGTTGGCGGGCGGCATCCTGCTGCTCTGGGTCTGCTGGAAGCTCTGGCGCGAGATCCGCACCGACCATGACGCCGAGGCCGCCGAACAGCAGGCGGCGATCGCCAGCGCCGAGGGCGCGCCCGGCAAGACCTTCAAGCAGGCGATCACGCAGATCATCATCGCCGACGTGTCCATGTCGCTCGACAACGTGCTGGCGGTCGCTGGCACCGCGCGCGAGCACACCTGGGTGCTAGTCGTCGGCCTGGTGCTGTCGGTGGCGCTGATGGGCGTCGCCGCCAATTTCGTCGCGCGCCTGCTGAAGAGGATGCCGTGGATCGCCTATGTCGGCCTGGCCGTCATCGCCTGGGTGGCCTTCAAGATGATTTTCGATGGCGGGCTGGAAGTGTTCCACTTCGCTGATGTCGCCGGGGTATTTTGAGCGCCGCGCCGCGCGCTCCTTCCTCCCTGCTGCCGCTGGCAGCCATCGCAGCCGCCTTTGCCTGGAGCTTTGCCGAGGCGACGGTCTTCTTCATCGTCGCCGACGTGCTGCTGACCTTCATCGCCATCGCCATGGGCCTGCGCGTCGCCCTGCTGGCCTCGCTCGCGGCGGCGATCGGCGCGGCCTGCGGCGGCATGATCATGTGGCGCCATGGCCTGGTCGATCCCGTCGCCGCGACAAACCTCCTGGCCGCCGTGCCCTTCGTTTCCGCCGGGATGATCGCCAAGGGCATGGCCAGCATGGCAAGCGCGGACTGGCCGCTCGCCATGCTGCGCGGGTCGGTCACCGGCATTCCCTACAAGGTCTACGCGGTCGCCGCCGGCAAGGAGGGCCTGACCGCCCTGCTCTTCTTCGGCGTCACGATACCGGTGCGCCTGCTGCGCTTTGCCGTGGCAAGCAGCCTCGTCGCCGCGATCGACGCACCGCTCCGCCGGCGCTTCGACCTCAGGCGTCGGCTGATGCTGCTCGCGACCTTCTGGCTACTGTTCTACGGCGAGTTCGCGTGGCGCTGGTTCAGCTAGGGCCTTTTGCCGTTTCTTTGAAACGGCGCAACGCTCCAACTCCCGTTGGGGCGCGTTTTCTGGACGCGAACCGATACCCACTTCGCTCGAAGACGCTCTAGCTTCGGATTTCGATCGGCGTGCCGTTCGGCACCTTCGACCAGATCTCCTGCATCTCCTTGTTGGTGACGGCGATGCAGCCGTCTGTCCAATCCCAGAGATGATGCACCGGCCCCAGCCAGCCCCAGCCGTTTGGCAGGCCGTGGATCATGATGTTGCCGCCGGGCGAGTGACCCGCCGCCTCGGCCGCGGCCCGGTCCGCTTCGTTGGGATAGGAGATGTGCAGGCTGATATGCGCCATCGATTTCGGATTGCGCCAGTCGATGGCATAGACGCCTTCCGGCGTCTTCTGGTCGCCCTCGCGGCGCTTGGGGCCGGCATCGGCGGCGCCGCCGAGCGAAATGCGATAGGTGGCGAGCACGGCATCGCCCTGGCGCAATTCAAGCCGCCGGTCCGACTTGTCGACGATGATCCGGTCGGCCTGCCGCTCGCCAGACGCCATGGACGGCACGGGCCCCGAGCCGATGCGCGCCATGCCGTGGTGATAGCCCAACATGCCGGTGACCAGCACGATGGCGATGGTGGCAACCCGAAACCAGACGCGCACACGAACCTCGAAAACAACCGAAACCGGCGCCATCAAACCGCCAAAGCCATGCAAAGGCTAGCGATTTCGACGGGAACGCCGCCAAACATTCATTGGTCTCCCACCCCTGGCGCGCCGCCCGGCCTGTCTCGGCAGGCGAAATAGAGGCCCGTATGTGCCCTGGCTCGAGTTCCCGCTTCGCGGGCAATACCTCTAGTGCGTTGCCGGCCATTCGGAAAAACGTTGCGCCGGGCTACCCTTCGCGACATGAGTCGGAGCGACAGGAAAGCGAGAGGCGGATGGTCGATCTGCAACTGAAGCCGGCGCGGCGCGAAAAGCTCGCCGATATCCTTTACGGCCAGATCCTGGAACAGATCGTCTCCGGCACCTTCGCCGCCGGCGACCGGCTGCCGTCGGAAAACGATATCTGCAAGGCCTTCGAAGTGTCGCGGCCGGTGGTGCGGGAAGCGCTGCAGCGGCTGCAGGCGGACGGGCTGGTCATCGCGCGCCAGGGCGCCGGCACCTTCGTTTCGCACAAGCCGCCGGGCGGACTGCTGGCCTCGACGCCGCCGGAGCAGGTCGCGAGCGTGCTGCGCGTCACCGAGGTTCGCATCGCCATAGAGACCGAATGCGCCCGCCTCGCGGCCGAGCGCCGGTCGGACGCGGAACTGGCGGAGATCGAGGCCCGGCTCGGCGCCTTCGAACAGGCGTTGCAGTCCGGCGAGGCCGGTCTGGAAGAGGATTTCGCCTTCCACCTCGCCATCGCCAACGCGACCGGCAACGAAGTCTTCCCCGCCGTGCTCGAAAGCCTGAAAGGTCGGATCGAGGACTGGATGCGCAGCGCCCTTAACATGACGCGCCTCGGCTCCGAGCAACGGCGCCGCACCATCGTCGAGGAACACCGCAACATCTTCGACGCCATCGCCAGCCAGCAGGCCGACCAGGCGGCGCTCTACACCAAGTTCCACCTGGTGGAGGCACGCCGACGCCTGACCGACTCCCGTCGGGATCGCTGATCGACTTGTAATATTTCTTTACAAGAGATCCCAGACTACAGGCCAGAGCGTGATCGGCGCCATCCTGCCCGCAGACAGGCAGGACGGCGCCGGGTCGATCAGCCCTTCAGCATGCCGTCAATGGCGAGCCTGTCGATCGCGGCGAGCTCGTCTGCGGTAAAGGTCGGCTTGTCGCGGCTCGCCACGGCGTCCTCGATCTGCGAGACCTTGCTGGCGCCGATCAGCGCCGACGTCATGCGGCCATCCCGCATCACCCAGGAAAGCGCCATCTGCGCCAGCGTCTGGCCGCGAGCCCTGGCGATGTCGTTCAGCCCGTTCACCCGCTCCAGGTTCTGCGCCGATAGCGCGCTTTCGCGCAGCGACTGAGAATGACGGACCCGGCTGTCTCCGGGGATGCCGTTCAGGTAACGGTCCGAGAGCACGCCCTGCTCAAGCGGCGAGAACATGATGCAGCCCATGCCCTCCGTCTCCAGCGTATCGAGCAGACGGTCCTTCTCGGTCCAGCGGTCGAGCATGGAATAGCGCGGCTGGTGGATGACGATCGGCGTGCCGAGCCGGCGCGCGATCGCGGCGGCCTCGGCGGTCTGGGCGGACGAATAGCTGGAGATGCCGACATAGAGCGCCTTGCCCTGGCGGACGATCGCATCGAGCGCGCCGATCGTCTCTTCCAGCGGCGTCTCCGGATCGAAGCGGTGCGAATAGAAGATATCGACATAGTCGAGCTTCATCCGCTTCAGGCTCTGCTCCAGGCTGGCGATCAGATATTTGCGGCTGCCCCATTCACCATAGGGACCCGGCCACATCAGATAGCCGGCCTTGGACGAGATGATCAGTTCGTCGCGATAGGGCTTGAAGTCGCCGGCCACCATGGTGCCGAAGAATTCCTCGGCCGAGCCGGGAGGCGGGCCATAATTGTTGGCGAGATCGAAATGGGTGATGCCGAGGTCGAAGGCGCGGTGGCACATCGCCCGCATCGTCTCGACCTTGCCGTCATGGCCGAAATTGTGCCAGAGGCCGAGCGAAATCTCCGGCAGCTTCAGCCCGCTCCGGCCCACGCGGTTATACTTCATCGCGTCATAGCGATTGGCGGCAGCTTGATAGACCATGGAAAAATCCTCAGGGATGCGCAGCGGGGCCTGCCGGATCGAACCGGCAAGGCGAACGAGCCATGCACCGAAAATCGTCAAACGAAGTGACAATTCTGGGCGCTTGCCGCATCTTCGTCAAGCATCGGGCATCGCCCGCGCATGGCAGGGCTCACCATGGCCCGCGTCGCGCGACCCGGCAGGCGATGCGATCAACCAGGCCGGGAAATTCAGGCGGATCGAACCGCCGATCGGGAGGACTGCATGACGACGAAACTCTTCGACCTGACGGGCCGGGTCGCGCTCATCACCGGATCGAGCCGGGGCATCGGCTTCGCCATCGCGCGCGGCCTTGCGGAAGCCGGCGCGACCGTCGTGCTGAATGGCCGCGATGCCAAGACGCTGGAGCCGGCCGCGGCCGAACTGCGCGATGCCGGCCTCAACGCCAGCGCCTCGGTGTTCGACGTCTGCGATGCTGAGGCCGTCGCTAGCGCGGTCGACGCCATCGAGCGCGACATCGGGCCGATCGACATCGTCGTCAACAATGCCGGCACGCAGAAGCGCCTGCCGCTCGAGGATTTCACGCTGGAGCAGTGGCGCGAGGTGCTGGCGACCAATGTCGATGCGGCCTTCCTCGTCGGCCAGGCCGTGGCGCGCAAGATGATCCCGCGCAAACGCGGCAAGATCATCAACATCTGCTCGGTGACGAGCGAGCTCGGCCGCGCGACGATCACGCCCTATTCGACCTCGAAGGGCGCGATCAAGATGATGACCAAGAGCATGTGCGCGGAGTGGGCCAAACACGGCATCAACGTCAATGGCATCGGTCCCGGCTGGTTCAAGACCGAGCTGAACAAGGCGCTGGTCGAAAGCGAGAGTTTTCACACCTGGCTGGCGCAGCGCGCGCCGATGGGCCGCTGGGGAGAAACGCCGGAACTGGCCGGCGCCGCGATCTTCCTCGCCTCTGACGCATCGAGCTACGTCAACGGCCACATCCTCTATGTCGACGGCGGCGTGACGGCCGTGGTGTAGGGCGGAGGGGCGCGGCGGCGCGCACGAAGCGGGCAAGCAAGCCCCACGCTCGCCGTCATCCTCGCGAAGGCGAGGATCCATCCAGCCGGAATACAGAGCCGAGCAACCCCCCGGCGGCGCGGCTGAATGGATCCCGGGTCTCCACCCGGGATGACGCCGGTGGGTTGGCTGGCGCGGGGCACCTCGCCAAACGAAAAGCCCCCTCACCCCTCGTAGCGCGCTTCCATCAGGTCGAGTTCGCGCACCAGCTTGCGCGCCGTCTCGCTGCCGATCTTTCGGGTGCGCAGCAGGCGGTAGATCGTCATGCGCTCGGCCTTCAGCGCGGCGACGCGCAGCCGCGCCTCGATCGCCTCGATCTGGCGGGCCAGCGCCGCATCCTCGCCGGCGCGCGATTGCGCCTCGATGCGAGCGCGGTAGAGATCCATGATCCGCGCCGCGGCGGCGACGTAGAGATCGGCGTCCGACTTGCCTTCCGCCAGCTCGTGCTGGACGCGCTCGACCTCGGCGATGGCAGCCTCGGCGGCCGCCATTCGCGCCCGGTTCTCCTCCGCCCGCTGGCCGGTATTGGTTTCCAGATGCAGGCCATGCAGCAGCAGCGGCAGGCCAATGCTGGCGGCGACCAGCGACAGGATGATCACGCCCATCGCCAGGAAGATGGCGAGGTCGCGCGCGGGAAAGGGCGAGCCATCGTTCAGCACCAGCGGCAAGGTCAGCACGCCGGCGAGCGTGATCGCACCGCGCACGCCGGCCAGCGACATCGCCACGACGAAGCGCCAGCTGGGCCGCTCGATGACGATGCCGCGCCGCCGCGCCCGAAACAGGCTGAAGCCGAGCGACACCCAGGCCCAGGCGAAGCGAAGCACCGCCAGCGCCAGGTTGATCGCGAGCACATAGATCAGCAGCCAGCCGGGATCGTGATGGCCGGTCAGGCGGACCGTTTCGGCGGCGCTGCGCAGGATCGCCGGCAATTGTTCGCCGAGCAGCACGAAGATGATGCCGTTGGCCGCGAACTGGATCATGTCCCAGACGGTGCTGCGGCGAACCCGGGTGGTCGCCATGGCCTGGCCGGAAGCCTCGCTGAAGCTCATGGTCACGCCGGCGGAAACCGCCGCGAGGATGCCGGAGCATTCCAGATGCTCGGCCAGCAGATAGGCGGCGAACGGGATCAGCAGGCTGATCAGGATCTGCGAGCCGGTATCCTCGCCATAATGGCGCGCCATCCAGTTCTTGGCGGCGTTGATGATCGTGGTGACCACGAAGCCGACGCCGAGGCCGCCCACCGCCACCCAGACGAAATCCGCCGTCGCCTCGTAGAGCGAGAAGGTTCCCGTCAGCGCGGCGGCGACGGCAAAGCGCAGGCAGACCAGGCCCGAAGCGTCGTTGAGCAGCGACTCGCCTTCCAGGATGTTCATCATGCGCTTCGGGATCGGGACCCGCGCGGCGATGGCCGAGACCGCGATCGGATCGGTCGGCGACAGCACCGCCGCCAGCGCGAAAGCGACGGCGAGCGGCATGGCCGGGATCATGGCATGGATGAACAGCCCGACGCCCAGCACCGTGAAGACCACCAGGCCGAAGGCCAGCGCCAGGATCGTCTTGCTGTCGCGGACCAGCTCTTCCTTCGGAATGCGCCAGCCATCCAGGAACAGCAGCGGCGGCAGGAACAGCAGGAAGAAGATGTCGGGATTGAGCGTGACCTGGAAATCGCCGATCAGCCCGATCGCCCCGCCCAGCGCGATCTGGACCAGCGGGCGCGGAATCGGCAGTCGCAGCATGCGGGAGAGATACTCGCTGACCACCACGGCAAGCAGCAGTACGAGAACGATGGTGATGGTTTCCAAGGGATGCTGGATCCTGACTTCGCGGCCGAAGCCGATATACTGCGACGCATCGCACTTCGCCAAGGAACCGCTTCAGTTCGACTTTTTCGCGACCGCCGGGCGCCAAATTGCGAAGGCAGGCTGGTTATAGTTCCGGGCGATATCATGAATGTTACAGCGGGCGTCGCCGACTGGCGCGAGACCCGCTCGGAGGAGGAGGAACCCGTCCGATGCTCTACGCCATCCTTTGCTATCATTCCGAAGAGGTCGTCACCGGCTGGACGAAGGAGGAAGACGACGCGGTCATGGCCCGCCTGCACGGTGTGCACGAGACGCTCGCCCGCAACGGCCAGTTGGGCCCGACCGCGCGGCTGCATCCGACCAAGGCCGCCACGACCCTGCTGAAGAACCAGGACCGGGTGATCGACGGCCCCTATGCCGAGACCAAGGAGCAGCTGCTCGGCTTCTATGTCGTCGACGTTGCCGACCGCGAAGCCGCGCTTGCCGTTGCGCGCGACCTGACCCGCGCCAATCCCGGCGGCGCCTATGAGCTTCGCCCGATCTCGCTGTTCATGCCCGGCACGCTCGACGAAGTGGAAGAGACGGCCCCCGCCTGATCGTCCGGGCGGACGCCCGATCCGGAAGCCGCGCGGTGACGCGCGGCCTCTCGGCTCGATCAGTTCTTGAGCCGGTATCCGGTCTTGAAGATCCAGGTGATGATGCCGAGGCATACCGCCAGGAAAACCAGGGTCATGATGACGCTGATGCCGACATGGACGTCGGCGGTGCCGAAGAAGCTCCAGCGGAAGCCGCTGACTAGATAAACGACCGGATTGAGCAGCGCGATCTTCTGCCAGACCGGCGGCAGCATGGTGATCGAATAGAAGCTGCCGCCCAGGAAGGTCAGCGGCGTCACGATCAGCAGCGGCACCAGCTGCAGCTTTTCGAAGCCATCGGCCCAGATGCCGATGATGAAGCCGAACAGGCTGAAGGTGACGGCGGTGAGCACCAGGAACAGCAGCATCCAGAACGGATGCTGGATCTCGATCGGCACGAACAGGCCGGCCGTCGCCAGGATGATCAGGGCGAGGATGATCGATTTGGTCGCCGCCGCGCCGACATAGCCCATGACGATCTCGAACGGCGCCACCGGCGCCGACAGCACTTCGTAGATCGTACCGGTGAATTTCGGGAAGTAGATGCCGAAAGACGCGTTGGAGATGCTTTGCGTCAGCAGCGACAGCATGATCAGGCCCGGCACGATGAACGAGCCGAAGGTGACGCCGTCGATCGCCTGCATGCGCGAGCCGATAGCCGCGCCGAAGACGACGAAGTAGAGCGAGGTGGAGATGACCGGCGCGATAATGCTTTGAAGCACGGTGCGGCCGGCCCGCGCCATCTCGAAGAGATAGATCGCGCGCATTGCGTAAAGATTCATGACCGCTCACTCACCAGGCTGACGAAGATCTCTTCCAGCGAGCGCTGGCTCGTCTGCAGATCCTTGAAATGGATACCGGCCTTGCCGAGCGCGCCGAGCACGTCGGCGATGCCCTTCTGCTCGGCATCGGCGTCATAGCTGTAGATCAACTCGTTGCCGCCAGCGCCGAGCGCCAGGCCATAGTCGCCGAGGCCATCTGGAATGGCGTGGAGCGGCTCCTGCAATTGCAGCGTCAGCTGCTTCTTGCCGAGCTTGCGCATCAGCTCGGCCTTTTCCTCGATCAGGATGATCTTGCCGCGGTGGATGACGCCGATCCGGTCGGCCATCTCCTCGGCTTCCTCGATATAGTGGGTCGTCAGGATGATGGTGACGCCGCTCTCGCGCAGCTGCCGCACCACTTCCCACATGTCGCGCCGCAGCTCGACATCGACGCCGGCCGTCGGCTCGTCGAGGAACAGGATCTCCGGCTCGTGCGATAGCGCCTTGGCGATCATCACGCGGCGCTTCATGCCACCGGACAGCGTGCGGAGCCGGGAATCCTTCTTGTCCCACAGCGACAACTCGCGCAGGATCTTCTCGATATGGGCCGGGTTCGGCGGCTTGCCGAACAGGCCTCGGCTGAAGGTGACGGTCGCCAGAACGGTCTCGAACGCGTCGGTCGTCAGCTCCTGCGGCACCAGGCCGATGCGGGAACGGGCGGCGCGGTATTCGGTGACGACGTTATGGCCATCGGCAAGCACGGTGCCGGTCGACGGATTGACGAGGCCGCAGATGATGCTGATCAGCGTCGTCTTGCCGGCGCCGTTCGGGCCGAGCAGCGCAAAGATCTCGCCCCGACGGATGTCGAGGGTCACGCCTTTCAGCGCCTCGAAGCCTGACGCATAGACTTTCGAGAGATTCGCGACGGAAATGATGTTTTGCATGGCGCCGATAATAGCCGAGGCAGTCGACATTTCGGCGAGATTTATGCAACAGCGCACTCAAATTTCAGGGCGCGGCGACATCCTTGACCGGCGGGCGCTTGGGATATTCGTGCCGGGGCGGCAGCCAGTGATGCAGCGAGGCGACGCCGACGAGGCCGATGCTGCCGCCCAGCACGACGCCGAGCAGCGTGCCGCCCTGGATGGTCGAGGTGGCGGCGAGGATGGGAATGGCGCCTGCCGGCGGATGGGTGATGCGCAGCATCGACATCAGCGCGATGGCGACACCGACGCCGGCCGCCGCCGCGACCCAGGCGCCGGGAAAGAAGGCGAGCGCCAGCAGCGTCACCAGCGTGGCGACGAGATAGCCGCCGATCACATTGGCCGGCTGCGCCAGCGGGCTCGCCGGATGGCCGAACAGCAGCACGGCCGACGCGCCGAACGGCGCGATCAGGAACGGCTCATGCGTCAGCGCCGCCGCCGCGCCGACCGCGCCAATGCCGATGGCGCCGCCGAGACCGGATTTCAGATGCGTCAGCGTATTGCCGGAGCGCACTTCATGGCGGGTGACGAAAGGACGAAGGCGGCGGGTCATGGGGCTGCTGTGCTGGAAAGATCGGGCGCCCGGAGAATGGGCTTGCTTTTCTAGGCGAAGATTGGCGAAAAAACGAGCAATCCTCGCCTAGAAAAGCGGCGCTTCGCAGAAAACCCCGGCTGTCGTGGCGCCGGACGCGGCAGGCTGGCAAATCCGGGCTATCCACAACCTCTCCGCACGCGCGAGGCCTGAAAGATTCTGGAAAGCAGGAACGCCTAGACTCGAGCCCGGCGGAGGTGATGTTCCGTCCGGCCGCGTCGGAGGGCGATGCCGCGATCCAACTGCACCGAACCCACCATGCGCTGGCGCCTGATCCGCATTCTGTTTCTGATCTATGTGGCATGGGCCATCTTCGCGCTGCTGCTCGTGCCGCTGAGCGCGTTCGGAATGGTGGCCGAAAACCCGCTGGCCGCCGTGTTGGGGCTGGTGCTCGGACTGCCCTGGAGCGTGCTGCTGACCTGGTGGATCGACAGTTCCAGCCCGATCGTCAACTTCCTGCTGCTTGCCCTGGCGCTCGCCATCAATGGCGGAATCCTGCGCTACCTCTCCCGCCGTCCTCGGCCGAAGCCGCCCGAGGAAGAGGATGACGACGAGGAGGAAGAGCTGGAAGACGACGAAGACGATCCCGACGCGGATCTCGACGATGACTGGGACGAGGATTGGGAAGAACCGGAACCGCCCCGCCCCAGGCGCCGGTGATCCTGCTGAAATCTTCGTGGCTCGGCCCAGCGTCACACCGGCCTCGAGATGCTGAGGAGGCCCGGAGGGGTGACGGCGGCGCCCCTCCCCTAGAACGCCAGCTGGACCTTCATGGCGCGCTTACGGTCGCCGGCCGTCTCGAACGCCTCGCGCGCATCCTCGATGCCGAAGCTGCCGGTGAGCAGCGGGCGCAGGTCGACCTTGCGCGCGTCGATCAGCTGGACCGCCAGCGGGAACTCGTCATGGAAGCGGAACGAACCCGTCAGCGAAATCTCCTTCGCGACGACGACGTTTTGCGGCAGGGACAGCTCGCCGCCGAGACCGACCTGGACGATGGTGCCGCGCGGCCGGACCACGTCGAGGCCGGAGCGCAGCGCCCGCTCATTGCCGGAGCATTCGAACATCACGCCGATGCTGCCCTTGTCGACGGCGAGCGCGGCCAGCGCGTCGGGCTCGCGCGCCATGTTGATGGTGCGGTCGGCGCCCAGTTCGCGGGCATAGGCGAGCGGCTCGTCGACGACATCGGTGACGATGATCTCGGCCGCGCCATGGAATCGGGCGGCGGCAACGGTGAGCGCGCCGATCGGACCGCAGCCGGTGATCAGCACGCGCTTGCCGAGCAGCGACGGCGCGCGCGACAGGGCATGCAGCGTCACGGCGAAGGGCTCGGCCATCGCCAGTTCGGCGACCGAGGCCTTGTCGCCCTTCTCGCACTGGGTGGCCATGCAGACGAGTTCCTGCCGGAAGGCGCCCTGGATGTGCGGCATCGGCATGGCGCTGCCATAGAAGCGCATGTTGAGGCACTGGTTCGGCAGGCCCTCATAGCAGTAGCGACAGGCGCGGCACGGACGCGACGGGTTGACGGCAACGCGATCGCCCGGCTTGACGCGGGTGACGTCCGGCGCGACGGCGGAAACGGTGCCAGCCACCTCATGGCCCAGGATCATCGGCTCGCGCAGCTTCACCGTACCGAAGCCGCCATGCTGGTAATAGTGTAGGTCCGAGCCGCAAATGCCGCCGGCCTCGATACGGACGGTGACCTCGCCAGGCCCCATCGCCCCGACCTCCCGCTCCTCGATCCTGAGATCATGGGCGGCATGAATGACGACGGCGCGCATCGGTTCTCTCCCTCGGCAGGCTTTTTGTTATCGATATCAGGATCCCGCCCCAGTGCAAGTCAGCCCGGCTCCAAGACACGTCGCCGGCGCCGGACCAGCTTGACAGCCCCTTGTTATCGATACCAACCTATCTCAACGACCAATCAAAAATGCTCTGGGGAGTGATCGCGTGAACCTGTTCGATCTCAGCGGGCGACTGGCCCTCGTCACGGGCGCCAGCAAGGGCATCGGCTATGCCGTGGCGGACGCGCTCGCCTCGGCCGGCGCCCGCATCGTCCTCAACGCCCGGGACGAGACGCGGCTGGAGCAGGCGCGCGCCGAACTCGCGGCCAAGGGCTATGACGTCCGCACCGCCGCCTTCGACGTCACCGATCCCGACGCGGTGACCGCCGGCATCGAGGCCATCGAGACCGACATCGGCCCGATCGACATCCTCGTCAACAATGCCGGCATGCAGCACCGCACGCCCCTGCAGGACTTCCCGCTCGAGGCATGGCGCAAGATCGTCGCTACCAATATCGACAGCGTCTATCTGGTCGGCCAGGCGGTCGGTCGCCGCATGATCCCGCGCGGACGCGGCAAGATCATCAATATCGGCTCGGTGCAGAGCGAAATGGCGCGGCCGGGCATCGCCCCCTACACCGCGACCAAGGGCGCCGTGAAGATGCTGACCAAGGGCATGGCGACCGACTGGGCCCGCTACGGCATCCAGGTCAACGGCATCGGCCCCGGCTATTTCAAGACCGAGCTGAACGCCGCCCTCGTCGCCGACGAGGCGTTCTCCGGCTGGCTCGCCAACCGGACGCCGGCCGGGCGCTGGGGCGACGTGCAGGAACTGGCCGGCGCCGCGATCTTCCTCGCCTCCGACGCCTCCAGCTTCGTCAACGGCCACATCCTCTATGTCGATGGCGGCATCACCGCCAGCCTCTAGCGACCGCTAAGTGCGCGGCCGGTTCGCTGGCCGCGCTTGACAGGCCCAAGATTGTTATCGATAACAAGAGCAGCCGGACAAAGAGCCGGACGATGCGATAAGCGGTGACCGCGCCGCATCCAGGAGGGAACACCATGATCGACGGAGGGGTCCTCCGCTTCGACGATGTCGCCAAGTCATTTGGCGGCACGCGAGCGCTGAAGGGCGTCAGTTTCGAGGTGGCGCGCGGCGAGGTCGTGGCGCTGCTGGGCGAAAACGGCGCCGGCAAATCAACCTTGATCAAGATCCTCGGCGGCATTTTCCGCGCCGATAGCGGCCATGTCACCATCGGCGGCGAGCCCTACCGACATCGCGCGCAGGCGCGCGGCGAACGCCAGAAGGTCGCCTTCATCCATCAGGATCTCGGCCTCGTCGAATGGATGACCGTGGCCGAGAACATGGGCCTTGCCCAAGGCTTCGCCGGGCGCGGCGGCAAGCGCGGCCTGATCGACTGGAAATCAACCGAGCAGCGCGCCGCGACGGCGCTGGAACTGGTCGGCTGCGACCTCGACCCGACCACCCGCGTCCATGCGCTGAGCCGCACGGAAAAATCGCTGGTCGCGATCGCCCGCGCGCTGGTGGTCGATTGCGACTTCCTCGTTCTCGACGAACCCACCGCCAGCCTGCCGGCCGATGAGGTCGAGCGCCTGTTCGAGGCGATCCGCCGGCTGCGCGCCCGGGGCGTCGGCATGATCTACGTCTCGCACCGCCTCGACGAGATCTTCCGCATCGCCGACCGCGTCGTCGTGATGCGCGACGGCCTCAAGGTGGGCGAGAAGCCGGTTTCCGAGACCACCCCGGACGAGCTGGTCAGCCTGATCGTCGGCTCGACGACGCTGGAGCTGTTCAAGAAGGGCGAGCTCGGGTCTGGCAAGGTCCGCGTCGCCATCCGCGACCTGGAGACGCCCTCCGCCGGCCCCGTCAGCTTCGATATCCGCCAGGGCGAACTGCTCGGCTTGGTCGGCCTGCGGGGCGCGGGGCAGGAAGAGATCGGCCGCGCGCTGTTCGGCGCGGCGCCGCATCGCGGCACGATCGAGATCGATGGCCAGGCGCCGGACCTCTCCTCCCCGCGCGCCGCGCTCCAGTCCGGCATCGGCCTGGTGGCGCGCGACCGCACCGAGGAATCCGTCGCCTTCTCGCTATCCGTCCGGGAAAACGCCTTCCTCAACCCGGCCGCCATCGGCCGCGGCCTGCTCTCCTATCTGTCGCCCCGCGCCGAGGCGCGCCAGGCCGTCGAACTCGGCGCCTCTGTCGGCCTTCGCCCCAACGATCCCGATTTGCCGATCGAAGGGCTTTCCGGCGGCAACCAGCAGAAGGTCGTGGTCGGGCGCTGGCTCGCCACCAACCGCCGCCTGCTGATCGCCGAGGACCCGACCGCCGGCGTCGATGTCGGGGCCAAGGCCGAGATCTACCGGCTGATCGCGCAGGCGCTGGAAAAGGGCCTCGCCGTCGTCGTCGTTTCGACCGATTTCGAGGAAATCGCCCATATCTGCCATCGGGCGCTCGTCTTCAACCGGGGCAGGATCATCGCCGAACTGACCGGCCCTGCCCTGACCACGCAATCGGTGATCACCGCGGCCTCCGCGTCGGAAGCAGCCTAGAACCCTTCGTTTAGTCGCGTTTTCTTCCCGCGAACCGGACCCGACTTCGCTCGAAAACGCTCCAGGAACCGCGCCCATGTCCATGAACTCCGTCCGCTCCGATGCGCTGGAACCGACCCGCAGCGAATTGAAGAACGCTTCCTTCGGCGAGCGCCTGCGCCGCCGCATCCCGGTCTATGGCCTGCCGATCCTGCTGGTGCTGCTGATCGTGATCTTCTCGCTGATCCTGCCGCAGACCTTCCCGACCATGCTGAACGTGCGGTCGATCATCTCGGACAAGGCGATCATCGCGCTGCTCTCGCTCGCCGCCATGATCCCGATGGCCGCCGGCAAGATCGACCTGACCGTCGGCTACGGCATCGTGCTCTGGCATATCCTGGCCATCAGCCTGCAGACCATGGCCGGCATTCCCTGGCCCTTCGCCGTGCTGATCGTCATCGTGCTCGGCGCCTGCGTCGGCCTGCTGAACGGCCTGCTGGTCGAGGTCGCCCGCATCGATAGCTTCATCGCGACGCTCGGCACCGGCACCGTGCTCTATGCGGTCGCGCTCTGGCACACTGGAGGCCGCCAGGTGGTGGCGCAGCTGCCGCAGGGCTTCCTGTCGCTGAACGGAACCATGGTGTTCGGCCTGCCGATCACCGGGTTCTACGTGATCGGCCTCGCCATCGTGCTCTGGCTGATCCTCGAGCACCTGCCGATCGGCCGCTATCTCTACGCCATCGGCGCCAATCCGAAGGCCGCCGCGCTCAACGGCATTCCCGTCCAGCGCTACACCATGGGCGCCTTCGTCGCCTCGGGCGCGCTGACGGCGGTCGCCGGCGTGCTGCTGGCGTCGAAGCTGCGCATCGGCCAGGCCAGCGTCGGCCTCGAATACCTGCTGCCGGCTCTGGTGGGCGCCTTCCTCGGCTCGACCACGATCAAGCCGGGTCGCGTCAATGTCTGGGGCACGCTCGCCGGCGTCGCCATCCTGGCGGTCGGCATCGCCGGCATCCAGCAGTTCGGCGGCTCGTTCTGGGTCGAGCCGATGTTCAATGGCGTCACGCTGCTGATCGCCATCGGCATCGCCGGCTATGCCCAGCGCCGCCGCGGCACGAACAACAAGCCATTCAAAAAGACGGGCACTTAAGAACCCCGTCGCAACTCGGAGGGAAGTTCATGAAGTCACGTAACCTGTTGCTTGCCGCGGCCAGCGCCGTCGCCCTGATGGCCATACCGATGGTTGCCCACGCCGACGCCTTCGTCGATGAGGCCAAGGCCGTGGTCGCCAAGGCCGTCGGCCGCGCCGACAAGTGGGACGGCCCCACCACCGGCCCCAAGGCCGTCGGCAAGAAGACCGTCGTCTATGTCGCCGGGGACATGCGCAATGGCGGCATCCTGGGCGTTTCCCAGGGCGCCAAGGAAGCGGCCGAAGCGATCGGCTGGGACTATCGCGAGATCGACGGCCAGGGCACCGTTTCGGGCCAGGCCACGGCGCTCTCCCAGGCGATCGCACTGAAGCCGGACGCCATAATCGTCGGCGGCAGCGATGCCGTCGAGCAGAAGGCCGGACTGGAGGGCGCCGCCAAGGAAGGCATCCTCATGGTCGGCTGGCATTCCGGCCCCGTGCCCGGCCCGCTCGCAGGCACGCCGATCTTCGCCAATGTCACCACCGACGCGATGGAAGTCGCCAAGGTCGCGGCGATGAAAGCGATCGCCGATTCCGACGGCAAGGCCGGCGTGGTCGTGTTCGCCGACTCGACCTATGCGATCGCCATCGCCAAGGGCCGCGCCATGGAAGAGTGGATCAAGAAGTGCGCCGGCTGCTCGGTCGTCTCCTTCCAGGACACGCCGCTCGCCGACGTCTCGACGCGCATTCCGCAGCTGACCACGACGCTGCTGCAGCAGAATGGCGCCAAGTGGACCCACTCGCTGGCGATCAACGACCTCTATTACGACTTCATGCCGCCGGCGCTGCAGGCTGCCGGCATTGCCGGCGACGGCGACCCGCAGAACGTTTCGGCCGGCGACGGCTCGGAATCGGCCTACCAGCGCATCCGCGCCAAGGATCATCAGGCCGCGACCGTGCCGGAGCCCCTGACCATGCAGGGCTGGCAGCTCATCGACGAGCTGAACCGCGCCTTTGCCGGCGAAAAGTGGTCGGGCTACGTCCCGGGCGTCCATCTCGTGACGCCGGACAACGTTGCCTTTGACGGCGGCCCGAAGAACGTTTTCGACCCCGACAATGGCTATCGCGCCGAATACAAGAAGATCTGGGGCGTCCAGTAAGCGCCGCGTGCTGACCGGCGGCGGCCACGCGTCGCCGCCGGTTCCCCCATATCAGGCCCGCTGCCCTGGAGAGAGGCCCGCGCCGCGCAGGCGCTGGCCCCGGTCGGGGTCGTGCGCCCTGCTCTGGCGCTCCGGGCGTGGCTGGGCTAACGACGACGCTTCGCCGAGACGGCATATCCCGCACCCGGCTGTTTCAGCCTTTTTCCCCACGGCGCGGTTTGTCCCGCGCCGCCCCATGGATAGAGACGATGGCGACCGATCCCCCCGGCCGAACGCCGAAGAGCCAGCCCACCATGGCCGACGTCGCCGAGCGTGCCGGCGTCTCGACCATGACGGTATCGCGCGCGCTGAAGAAGGGCGGCCCGATCTCGGACGAAACCCGCCGCCGGATCATGGCCGCGGTCGACGAACTCGGCTACGTGCTCGACCAGACCGCCGGCACGCTCTCGTCCAAGCGCTCGGGCTTCGTCGCCACGCTGATCCCCTCGATCAACAATTCCAACTTCTCCGACACAGTGCGCGGCGTCAGCGAGGCGATCGAAGGCAGCGGATTGCAGCTCCTGCTCGGCCGCACCGACTATCTCGTCGAGAAGGAGGAAACGCTGCTGGAATCCATGCTGACGCGCCGGCCGGAAGGCATCATCCTGACCGGGGGCTCGCACAGCCCGCGTTCGCGGCGGCTGCTGGAATCGGTCGGCATTCCCGTCATCGAGACCTGGGACCTGCCGCAGGAGCCGGTCGAGCATGTCGTCGGCTTTTCCAACGCGGCAGCCATCCGCGCCTTGGTGCACGACCTCTACGTGCGCGGCTACCGCAACATCGGCTTCATCGGCGGCACCAGCAATCGCGACACCCGCGGCGCCGATCGCCGCGTCGGCTACAGCCAGGCGATCACCGAACTGCAACTCGGCCCATCCCGCATCATTTCGTTCGGCAGTCCGCCGATCTCGATGGAACAAGGCGGCGAGGCGATCGTCCAGCTGGTCGAGCAATGGCCCGAGGTCGATGCCGCGATCTGCGTTTCCGATCTCTCCGCCTTCGGAGCGCTGATGGAATGCCATCGGCGCGGCTGGGCCGTGCCGGGCCGGATCGCCATCGCCGGCTTCGGCGATTTCGAGGTGTCGCGCTGCGCCCATCCGCGCCTCACGACGGTTTCCGTCGATGCGTTCGAGATCGGCCGCACGGCGGGCCGCCTGCTACTGCGCGCGATCGAGGCGCGGCGCGAGGGCCAGCGGATCGCACCGGAGACCCACAAAATGCCGTTCCGGGTGATCCAGCGCGAAAGCACGTGACCGGGCCGAAGGCCCGATCAGGTCGGTCGAGGTGAAGGCTCTCAAGCCGTCATTCGAAGATCGCGCCGGGATTCATCCGGTTGGCCGGATCGATGCCGGATTTCAGCGTGCGCAGCAGGTCCATCTGCGTCGCCGAGGCGCGCTTCTCGAAGGCGTTGCGCTTGGCGCGGCCGATTCCATGCTCGGCGCTGATCGAGCCGCCGAGACGGTCGACCACCTCGAAGATCACCGCCTCGCTCGCCTTGATCCAGCTGCGCCGATCTGGGCCCTCCGGCATGTCGCGCGGCGGCATCACGACGAAATGCATGTTGCCGTCGCCGATATGGCCATAGGTCAGCACGACGCCGTCGGCGACGGTCTCGGCCAGCGCCGCCTCGACCTCGTCGATGCAGGCGGCGACCTGCGAGATCGGCACGGACACGTCGGTGCGCAGATAGGTGCCGTGCTTGACCTGCGCCTCGACGACCCCTTCGCGGATCGCCCAGATCTTCTGCGCCTGCGTGACGCTGGAGGCTCGCACGCCGTCGAGCACCATTTCCGCTTCCATGGCGAATTCCAGGAAGCCGCCGACCAGCACCTCGAGATCGAGCGGGCCGCTGGAGGATGCTTCGAGCAGGACGTAATAGGGCGCGCCGGTGCCGAGCGGATTGGAGATGTCCGGCATGGTGCGCGCCAGCTCGACACTGCGGTCCGAGATCAGCTCGAAGGCCGAGAGCAGGTCGGCCAGATGCCGGCGCGCGGCGGCGAACAGGCGAATGGCATCGCTGGCGGACGAGACCGCCAGGAACATCGTCTCGATGCTGCTCGGACGGGGGAACAACTTCAGCGTCGCCGCCGTGACGATGCCGAGCGTGCCTTCCGAGCCAAGGAAGAGCTGCTTGAGGTCATAGCCGGTATTGTCCTTGCGCAGCGTCTTCAGCCCGTTCCAGACGCGGCCATCCGGCAGCACGACTTCAAGGCCGAGCACGAGGTCGCGCATCATGCCGTAGCGCAGGACATTGATGCCACCGGCATTGGTCGCGACATTGCCGCCGATCTGGCAGCTACCCTTCGCGCCGAGCGACAGCGGGAACATCAGGTCTTCCGCCTCGACCGCCTGGTGCAGCACTTCCAGCACGCAGCCGGCCTCGACCTCGACGCTGAAATTGAGCGGATCGATCGCCCGGATCCGGTTCATGCGCTCCAGGCTGACCAGGACATGGCCGCCCTCGATCCGGGCCGATGCGCCCTCGACAAGGCCGGTGTGACCACCCTGCGGCACAATGGCGAGGCCCTTCTCGACGCAATAGCGCACGAGATCGACAACCTCGGCGACCGAGCGCGGCCGCGCGACGAAAGACGGATTGCCGTCCGCCTCGCCGGTCCAGTCGCGGATGTAGTGCGATCCGCGGTCGACATCCCGGATCAGGATCGTCTCGTCCAGCGTCGTCTCGGTCGTATCCATATCCATCTCCGTCCGGAAGAACCGTCGCCGCGCCGCGAGCCGACCGATCCAGCCTTTCCTCAAATTCATATCTGAGATATTTTAAAACTTGGGATCTGGCAACCGGCGTCGGCAGAGGGAAATGCTTCTTGAGCAGAATACAGGCCGAAAGCTCCTCCATTTTGCGCCATCGACGGCCCGATCCCGTCCGGACACCTCGTCCATTTGGACAGGTGCCCCGGACCCGAGGCCAGGGATAAAAAGGGGGAAGCGGCGGCACCCGTGACAGTCAGGCTTCCGGCGGGCGCGCGCATGTGCCATGCCATTCTTCAACAGTCGAAATATCGTCCAGCCGAAGCCAGGCCACCGGCGTGGCCTCGCAACGTCAGCAAGGGGAGCCGCCGCCGATGACCGCCCTGCCTCTCGATCGGCCCAAGTCGCTGACCGCCCGGGCATTCGATCGCCTGCTGCACAGCATCGTGCATGGCGAGATCGCCTATGGCACCATGCTGAGCGAAAAGGCCGTGGCCGAGACCTTCGGCACCAGCAAGACGCCGATCCGCGAGGCGTTCTTCCAGCTGCAGTCGCTCGGCCTGGTCGAAATCCAGCCGCAGCGGGGCTGCTACGTCCCCTTCCCGACCATCGACAAGGTGCGCGAACTCTGCGAGCTGCGTATCGAACTCGAAAGCTACGCGCTGGGGCTTTCCATGGAGCGGGGGCAGGCCCGATTGCTGGAGGCGCTGTCGAGCCCCTTCGCGGAGATGGAAAAGATGCGCGACGGCTACCAGCGCGAGACCTATCACACGCTCGACCAGGATTTTCACAAGGCCTTCTTCGTCGCCTGCGGCAACAGCCTGCTGGCCGAGGTCTATGGCTCGGTCGACCCGCGCATCCAGGCGCTGCGCGCCAACTTCTCCTCGCCCAACGAGCAACTCTTCGAGGTCTCGCGCAACGAGCACGCGGCGATCGTCCAGGCGGTGGCCGACCGGAACCTCGAAAGCGCGACGGCCACGATCCGCGACCATATCAACCGAGTCCGCGACATCTATTCGGAAGGGATCGAGACGCGGAAGCCGTTGGACCCGACCCTGGCCCATCTATAGGCTTGGTCCCGCCGGCGCGTTGAAGCCGGAGTTCCGAGCGGCCCCGGCCGTGTCATGGCTGCCACTCGGGCGGTTGAGCGAGCCCTTATGCAATCCAATTCCAAGAGCGCGATGGACGGTGGCTTCGCCCGGCTGCGGCGGCACCTGCATTTTCTCTATCACAGCCGCGCCAGGCCGGCCCGCCTGTTCCAGACCTGCGTCGTCACCATCGACCTGCTGATCATTGCCTTCTTCATCGCCACCCCGATGATCCGCGATGCCTCGGCCTTCCTCTGGTACGATTATGCCATCGCGATCGTGCTGGCCGTCGACCTGACCTGCCGGGGGCTGGCGGAAACCGACCTGAAACGCTGGCTGCGGCAGCCGACGGTGATCGTCGACATCTTCATCCTGATCACGCTGCTGTTTCCGGCCTATCTCGCCAATCTGGGCTTCCTGCGCATCCTGCGGCTCTGGTCGCTGTCGCGCAGCGGCTTCCTGTGGCGGCCGCTGTCGAAACGCCAGCTGGCCCGCTGGCAGCAGCCGGTGCAGGCGGTGCTCAACCTGGTGACGTTCCTGTTCGTCGCCACCGGCTTCATCTACACCTTCTTCTTCCGCTTCAGCCCCGGCTTCGCCGGCTATATCGACGCGCTCTACTTCACGGTCGCGACCGTCACCACGACCGGCTTCGGCGATATCACGCTGCCGGGCCCCTGGGGCAAGCTGACCGCCATCGTCACCATGATCTGCGGCATCTCGCTGTTCGTGCGCCTGGCGCAATCCATCGTCCGGCCCAACAAGGTGTACTTTCCCTGCCCGCGCTGCGCCCTGCAGATGCACGACCCGGACGCCGTCCATTGCAAGGCCTGCGGCGAGATCCTGGCCATTCCCGACGATGGCAACAGCTAGCCGGTGGCTGGTCTCGTTCCCGGTTTGTGCTAGATTGCGGGGATGACCACCCAAGGCCTTGCCCTGTTCGATACGCCGATCGGCCGCTGCGGCATCAGCTGGAGCGCGCGCGGCATCACGGGCGTTGAATTTCCGGGCGCCGATGCCGAGCAGACGCGCCTGGCGCTGGCGCGCCGCTTCCCCGATGCGCACTCCGAGGAGCCGCCGGCCTTTGTCCAGTCGGCCATCGCAGCGATCGTCGCGCTGCTCGAAGGCGCGGATGATGACCTGACCGCCGTCCCGCTCGACCCCGATCATATCCCGCCCTTCAACCAGCGCGTCTATGACGTGACCCGCGCCATCCCGCCCGGCCATACGCTCACCTATGGCGAGGTCGCGGCGGCGATCGGCGAACCGGGCGCGGCGCGCGCCGTCGGCCGGGCGCTCGGCGAAAACCCCTATCCGATCCTCATCCCCTGCCACCGCGTGCTGGCGGCCGGGGGCAAGATGGGCGGCTTCTCCGGCACGGGCGGCATCGCCACCAAACGCCGGGTCCTCGCCATCGAAAGCCGCGCCAAGCTGGACGAGCTGCCGCTGTTCGGCAGCCGTCCGGAGGGAGCCTGACGGCTCAGCGCCAGCCGTATTGCGGCTTGTAGCCGAGCACCTTCTTCGCGCGGTCGATCGAGAGCAGCGTCTCGTTCGGGCCGATGGGGCGCTTGCGCTCGATGCCCGGGAACGCCTCGTCGAGCAGGGAATCGTTCGTCCGGCTCATGACGCCGTCCTCATTGGCGATGACGAAGACATCAGCGCCCCTGAGCGGCGATTCCAGCGCCAACCGGCACGACTGCGCGGCGTCGCGCACGTCGATATAGGCCCAGAGGTTCCACTTGCGGGCGTTGATGTCGGCGTCGAAGGCCGGGAATTCCGCATAGCGCTCCGGCGGCATGACGTTGGAGAAGCGCAGGCCGAAGATCTTCATTTCCGGATCCCAACGGCAGAATTCCTTGGCCATCTCTTCGCCGAGGAACTTGGACAGCGAATAGGCCGTCTCGGGTCGGCCACGATAGGCCTCGTCGACCGGCACGTAGGGCGGCGGCGTCTCGAAGGGCAGGCCCAGCACCGTCTCGCTCGAAGCCCAGACGACATTCTTGATGCCGAGCACCCGCGCCGCCTCGAACACGTTGTAGGTCGAGATCATGTTGGTCTCGAAGATGACGTGGTTGGGCGCCAGGCCCGGCGCGGGAATCGCGGCCAGATGGATGATCCCGGTTGCCTTCTTGAAGCGATCGTCGATCCCGGAGAAGGCGGCCAGCGCCTGGCCGTAATCGGTCAGATCGACCTTGCTGAACGGCACGCCCTGCCCCGGCGGCGGAAGGGCCATGTCGATCGAGGCGACTTCGTAGCCATGCTCGACGAGATCCTTCACCACCGCGCGACCCGCAAGACCGCTTCCACCCGTAACGATGATCATGTTTCTCTCCCGAAGCTTTGGACTGGAAGCCGGCGGCAACGCCTGACCGGCCTGTGACGCGAGGCGGCGGAGCCGCGATGACAGCGCTAACATAGCATCGGATCGCGATGTGACAATGCCCCAGCGGAATATCTCGCGCTTGCGCAGCCCCTCGGGCCTCCAGCGGGTTGGGCGGTTTTGCCACGACGCGCGCCGGCGCAATCGGTTCTATTCGATCGGAGAATGCGGGTCGCCGATGGCAGGCTTCGGCAAGGACTTTGGGAGAACAGGCACATGAACGGACAAAAGGCGCTTCTGGTTGTCGCCGGTCTCGCCGGCATGATCGGCGTGGCGCTGGCCGCCGCCGGCGCGCATTTGCCGGGCGGCGAGAGGCTGGCCACCGCCGGCAACATGGCGATGGCGCAGGCGCCCGCGCTGCTGGCGCTCGGCTTCTTCGTGCCGACGACGGCGCTGCTGATGTCGATTTCCGCCTGGGCGATCGCGCTCGGCCTGATCGGCTTTTCCGGCGCGCTGGCCTTCCACAGCCTCTCCGGCAGCGCGGCTCTCTCCTTCGTGGCGCCGATCGGCGGCACGACGATGATCCTCGGCTGGCTCGGTATTGCGGTCGCGTCGCTGCTGATGCGCAAGCGCTAGACGCTTCGGGCTGGCCTTTCGGGCCGGTCTCGTCTATCGATGCGCCACCTCAAAAACCGTTAGAAGACTGTTTCATGGACGCCCTGACCGGACCCGTCGATCGCCGCCGGACCTTCGCCATCATCTCGCACCCCGATGCGGGCAAGACGACGCTGACCGAAAAGCTGCTCCTGATGGGCGGCGCGATCCAGCTTGCCGGCGAAGTGAAGGGCAAGCGCGACCGCCGCCAGACCCGTTCCGACTGGATGGGCATCGAGCGCGAGCGCGGCATCTCCGTCGTCACCTCGGTGATGACGTTCGAGTATGGCGGCAAGATCTTCAACCTGCTCGACACGCCGGGCCACGAAGACTTCTCGGAAGATACCTATCGCACGCTGACCGCCGTCGATTCCGCCGTCATGGTGATCGACGCCGCCAAGGGCATCGAGGATCGCACGCGCAAGCTGTTCGAAGTTTGCCGCCTGCGCGATATCCCGATCGTCACCTTCGTCAACAAGCTCGACCGCGAGACGCGCGATCCCTTCGACCTGCTCGACGAAATCGAAAAGGTGCTGGCGCTCGATACCGTGCCGATGACCTGGCCGATCGGTCGCGGCCGCGAATTCGCCGGCACCTACGACATCGTCGCCCGGACGGTCCGCCGCATCGACACCGACAATTCCGTCATCCCGGTCTCGGGCCCGAACGATCCCAAGATCGACGGTCTGACCACGCCGGAGGCCGTCGCCCTGTTCCGCGAGGAAATGGAACTGATCGAGGGCGCCGGCAACGGCTTTGACGCCGACAGCTTCCGCCAGGGCCACCTGACCCCCGTCTATTTCGGGTCGGCGCTGCGCAATTTCGGCGTCCACGACCTGATCGACGCGCTCGCCGCCTTCGCCCCCTCGCCCCGTCCGCAGGAAGCCGAAGGCCGCACCGTCGAGCCGACCGAGCCGAAGATGTCGGGCTTCGTGTTCAAGATCCAGGCGAACATGGATCCGAACCATCGCGACCGCATCGCCTTCCTGCGCGTCTGCTCCGGCAAGCTGCAGCGCGGCATGAAGGCCAAGCTGGTGCGCACCGGCAAGCCGATCCCGCTGTCCAGCCCGCAATTCTTCTTCGCGCAGGACCGCCTGCTCGCCGACGAGGCCTTCGCCGGCGACGTGGTGGGAATCCCGAACCATGGTACGCTCCGGATCGGGGACACGCTGACCGAGGGCGAGAACCTCGTCTTCCGCGGCGTGCCGAGCTTCGCGCCGGAAATCATGCGCCGCATCCGGCTGCAGGATCCGATGAAGGCGAAGAAGCTGAAGGAAGCCTTGCAGCAGATGGCCGAGGAAGGCGTCGTGCAGGTCTTCGTGCCGCATGACGGCTCGCCGGCGATCATCGGCGTGGTCGGCGCACTCCAGCTCGACGTGCTGAAGGAACGCATGCAGGTCGAATACAGCCTGCCGATCGATTTCGAGCATTCGCGCTTCACGGTCTGCCGTTGGGTGACCTCGCCCGACAAGGTCGCGCTGGAAACCTTCATCGATCGCCACCGCTCGTCCATGGCGTCCGATCTCGACGGCGCCCCGGTGTTCATGGCTCCCTCAGCCTTCGAGCTGCGCTATGAGCTCGACCGCACGCCCGGCATTACCGCCAGCGAGATCAAGGACTACCAGCGCGAAGAAGCCGCCTGATCCGGCAGGCTGGCAACCCGGCCGCAACCGGCGCAAACTGCCCTGCGAGGATCCTTCCTGGCGGGGCGAGACGATGCCGGTCGATACGGATGGGCTGAAGCAGATCTTCCTGGCGTTGCCGGAGGTGCGCGAGGGCGTCACCCACGGCACGCTCTCCTTCTATCTCGGCAAGACCTTCTTTGGCCGGATGCAGGAGGACGGAAGAACCTTCGCGCTCAAAATGGATTTCGGCGATCGCGACATGCTGATCGCGGTCGAGCCGGAGATCTTCTTCACCAACGACCATTTCCGCGGCTACGCCTATGTGCTGGTGCGCCTGCCGGCGATCGACGCCGACCGCCTGGCGCCGCTGGTGGAAAAGTCATGGCGCCAGACCGCGCCGAAGCGGCTTCTGAGAGCCTTCGACCCCGCCGCCGGCTGAAGCCGGACCCATCAAGGATTGCAGAGGCCGTTGCTTTCGTCACGGAATCGACGGATTGCGATGGTCAAAGACCGCTCAAACGATTGGGCCGCATCCCGGCCCGGCATCATGCCCCCCGGCATTCTCCTCGGAGGTTTTCCCCCATGCGAAAAGCTGGCTTGCAGCTCGCGACATTCTTCGCCCTCGCCCTATCCGCCGCCCCGGCCTTCGCTGCCTCCTGCAAGGACGCATCCGGCTTCCCCGCCTGGCTCGATGGCGTGCGGCAGGAAGCCGCCCAGAGCGGCATTTCGGCGAAGGCGATCTCGGCGCTGGACGGCATCGCCTATGCGCCCGACGTCATCGCCAAGGACCGTGCGCAGAACGTCTTCTCGCAGAGCTTCCTGGAATTCTCCGACCGCATGGTCGCGAAGTATAGGCTGCAGAAGGGCGCGCAGCTGATCAAGTCGAACGCCAAGCTGTTTGACCGGATCGACAAGGATTACGGCGTCCCGGCCGCCGTGCTCGTCGGCTTCTGGGGCCTCGAGACGGATTTCGGCGCCAATCTCGGCGACATGCCGACGCTGCGTTCGCTGGCGACGCTCGCCTATGACTGCCGCCGCCCGCAGCTCTTCCACGACCAGCTGATGGCGGCGCTCACCGTCATCGACCGTGGCGACCTAACGGCATCCGAGATGAAGGGCCCGTGGGCCGGCGAACTCGGCCAGGTACAGTTCCTGGCGACGCATTACCGCGATTTCGCCGTCGACTATGATGGCGACGGCCGCCGCGACCTGATCAAGAGCGTCCCGGACGTGCTCGCCTCCGCCGCCAATCTGCTGGTGCATGAAGGCTGGCAGCGCGATCAGCCCTGGCTGACCGAGGTTCGCGTCCCCGCCGATCTCGACTGGTCGCAGGCCGATCTGCAGATCCAGCATCCGGTCTCGACCTGGCAGAAGATGGGCGTCACCGTCGCTCCCGGCTCCAAGCTTCCGACCACCGACTACAAGGCGTCGCTACTGCTGCCGATGGGCCGCAACGGCCCGGCCTTCCTCGCCTACCAGAATTATCGCGTCTATCTCGAATGGAACCAGTCCTTCATCTACGCAACGACGGCCGCTTACTATGCCACCCGGCTTGCCGGGGCGCCGCAGGTCGGACGCGGCGATAACGCCAAGCAGCTTCCCTACAAGGAAGTCATCGAGTTGCAGAAGCTTCTCGCCAAGCGCGGCCATGACGTCGGCAAGGTCGACGGCATGATCGGCGCTGGCACCCGTTCGGCGGTGAAGGCGATGCAGATCGATCTCGGCATGCCCGCCGACTCCTATCCCGACGCCGCGCTGCTGCAGCGCCTGCGCGCCGGCAGCTGAGGACCAAAAGGCCGGGCGGCAGCGCTCGGCCTCTTTTTTTGCGGACCGCGCGCCTCAAGCGGGAATCGTCCACGACCGGCCGGGGTGAAGGCGCGCAGCGGTTGCGCTTCCAAGCATCTCGCGATCTGAGGGAAGATAATCCGGCATGCCGGAAAAGCTTGGACCCTCATTCCTTCGACCCGGAGCCTGCCTGCCCTATTCTTGGAGCCATCCAATTCCTGGGCAGAGATTGCGCCATGTCCCGTTTGATCATTCCCGGCTGGCAAGGGTCCGGCCACGGCCACTGGCAGCGCCGCTGGCTCGATGTCGATGCCGACGCGCGGATCGTCGAGCAGGATGATTGGCATGCGCCCAAGCTCGAAGACTGGCTCGCCCGCCTGGATACCGCCATCCGCCGCACCCGGCAGCCCGTCCTGATCGCCCACAGCCTCGGCGCGGTCCTGGTCGCGCATTATGCCCGCCGCTATCCGCGCGCGCCGATCGCCGGCGCCCTGCTGGTCGCCCCGGCCGATACCGAGTCGCTCGCTGCTGATCACCCGCTTTCCGGCTTCGCCCCGGTTCCGCTGTCGCGCCTGCCCTTCCCTACCACGCTCGCCCTGAGCCGCAACGACCCGTATATCTCGGTCGAGCGCGGGCGGCTGTTCGCCGCGCGCTGGGGCTCGGAACTGGTCGACCTCGGCCATGCCGGCCACGTCAACACCGAGAGCGGCCATGGTCATTGGCCGGCCGGCTTCCGGCTCGCCTCGCAGCTGGGCAGCCAGCCGATCTGCGCCGCGGCCTGATTGTCCGCCGCCCCGATTCGCCCAATCCGACGGCTTGCCGTCGCCGATCCCCATCGGCGCGGGCCGTCGTCATGGGTGAGCCGGACCCGTCGCCGCCCACGCTGACGTAGCGTTGCGGGCGAAGCCTTATCGAATCCTGCAGTTTGCAAGCGCGGATGGAGGCCATCGCATGGCCGTCAAGCCCGATGCGTTGCGTCAAATTAGATAGGCAACTATACTATTTCTTGGGCTCGCGTTGAGCCCGCGTGCCGCCAGGCGCGCATGGCGTTGTCGGCCCGTCGGGCTCAATCGCAAACGAGGCGCCGCCTCCCCCCGGCCGCGACGCCCCATACCGAGGTGAAAAAATGGCCAGTTCGAGAGCTCCGCTTGGCATTGGCGGATGGTTGCTCGTCCTCTTTGGAATCATCGTCGCGCTTGTCGGACTGGGGCTCGCCATTCCCGGCGTCCAGCTGATCCTGCTCGGCGGCTCCTGGTATTACGCGCTGGCCGGCATCGGCCTCGTCGTCGTCGGCATTCTCTACATCCTGCGCCGGCCGGTCGCGCCCTGGCTCTACATCGCCATTCTGCTCGCCACCCTCGCCTGGGCGCTCTGGGAAGTCGGCCTCGATTTCTGGCCGCTAGTGCCGCGCCTTGTCGCGCCGGCCGTGCTCGCCGTCTTCGCGCTTCTGCTGGTGCCGGCCTTCCCGGCGCGCGGCCGCAGTTCGGCCCCCGCCCTTCTCGGCGCGCTGGCCCTGATCGTCGCGCTCGGCGCCACGGCCTATTATGCCTTCACGCCGCATGGCGTGATCCGCAATGCGGTCGCCTCGGCCGATGCGCCGCCGGCCGTCCCCGCAGCGGCGGCGGGCGCCACCGACTGGCGCCAGTATGGCCGCACCTCGCACGGCACGCGCTACGCGCCGATCGACCAGATCAACCGCGACAACGTCAAGGACCTGAGGGTCGCCTGGACCTTCCAGACCGGCGACCCCGCGGTTTCGGGCTCGGAAGACCAGAACACGCCGCTCCAGGTGGGCGACACGGTCTATACCTGCTCGCCGCACAACATCGTCCACGCCCTGAACGCCGAAACCGGCGCGCTGCGCTGGAAATTCGATCCGCAGGCGAAGTCGCCGCTCTGGCAGCGTTGCCGTGGCGTAAGCTACTATGAGCCGGTGACCGTGCCGGCCGCCGCGGCGCCTGCCGCCACCGAGGCAACGCCGGCTCCCACCGATGGCACGGAGACGGCCGCCACCCCGGCCACCGAAGCTCCCGCCGCCACCCCGGCTCCGGCCCCGGTCGCCGACAATTGCGGCGCCCGCATCGTCATGACGACGATCGACGCGCGGCTGATCCAGATCGACGCCAAGACCGGCCAGCCCTGCACGGGCTTCGGCAATAACGGCACGGTCGATCTCAAGAACGGCATGGGCGACGTCAAGGCCGGCTTCTACTTCCAGACCTCGGCCCCGACCGTCATGCGCGACCTGATCCTGGTCGGCGGCTGGGTCTGGGACAATGTCGAGACCGGCGAGCCCTCGGGCGCGGTCCGCGCCTTCAACGCCCGCACCGGCGAACTCGCCTGGGCCTGGGATCTCGGCAACCCGTCGATCACCGGCGCCCCGCCGGCCGGCGAGAGCTATACGCGCGGCACGCCCAATGTCTGGTCGACGCCGAGCTATGACGACGCGCTCGGCCTCGTCTACCTGCCGACCGGCAATGCGACGCCGGACTTCTTCGGCGCGCACCGCTCCAAGGCGGCGGAGGATTACACCGCCTCGGTGGTGGCGCTCGACATGGCCACCGGCCGCGAGCGCTGGAAGTTCCAGACCGTGCATCACGACCTCTGGGACTATGACGTTCCCTCGCAGCCGGCGCTCTACGACGTGCCGGACGGCAAGGGCGGCACGACGCCGGCTTTGATCCAGGTCACCAAGCGCGGCCAGATCTTCATGCTCGACCGGCGCGACGGCAAGCCGATCGCCGAAGTGCAGGAAAAGCCCGTTCCCCAGACCGGCGGCGTCAAGGAGGACTTCCTCTCCCCGACCCAGCCCTATTCGGTCGGCATGCCCTCGATCGGCACGGAGCCCTTCACCGAGGCGCGGATGTGGGGCGCGACCCCGTTCGACCAGCTCTACTGCCGCATCGAGTTCAAGAAGATGCGCTATGAGGGCGAATTCACCCCGCCCGGCACCACCCGCTCGCTGATCTTCCCGGGCTATTATGGCGGCATGAACTGGGGCAGCGCCTCGGTCGATGAAGCCAACGGCCTGCTCGTCGTCAACGACATCCGCATGCCGCAGTTCGTCGAACTGCTGCCGCGCGAGGTGGCTGACAATTACGGCCCGTCGGCGGCGCATGACGGCCTCGGCACGCAGAAGGGCACGCCCTATGGCGCGCTGAAGAACGGCTTCCTGTCGCCGCTCGGCGTGCCCTGCCACCAGCCGCCCTATGGCACGATCACCGGCATCGACCTGAAGACGCGCCAGATTGCCTGGCAGGTTCCGGCCGGCACGCTGCAGGATACCGGCCCGCTCGGCATGAAGACCGGCCTGCAGATCCCGGTCGGCATGCCCTCGCTGGGCGGTCCCACGACAACCGCCGGCGGCCTGGTCTTCTATGCCGGCACGCAGGACTATTATCTGCGCGCGCTCGACAGCAAGACGGGCGACGAACTCTGGAAGGGCCGCCTTCCCGTCGGCGCCCAGGCGACCCCGATGACCTATGTTTCGCCGGAATCCGGTCGCCAGTTCGTGGTGATTTCGGCCGGCGGCGCGCGCCAGTCGCCCGATCGCGGCGATTACATCATCGCCTACAGCCTGCCCAAGGCGAACTGACCCGCATCCAGCAATGCGAACAATCCGAGGGAGGGTGCGCAAGCGCCCTCCCTTTTTCGTTAGCGATGCCCGATCGCCATCGCGTGACCAAGCTCCCCAAGGTGAGCCGGCATCCGCCGGAGGCGAAAAACGCGCAATGAACGACCCCGACATTCTTCAAAATTAAAAACGACTGCCTTTATCGTCTAAGGCGTCATTCCTAGTCTGAAGACACGGTCGGATGATCGACCGCCGCGGCGATTTCAGGATTGGCTTGCCCCGCGCCAACAACGGCTAAGCCCCAAAGGGAGCACGACGCCCATGACAACCCGGCTCTGTTGACCGACGGATCGGTCGAGATCGCCTGATGGCGATGCCGCGCAGCGCGCGGCGCTTTCCAACCTCTTTGCATTCCCCGCGCTCCCGTTCAGCGAACGGATGCCTGCGCGCTACTCTCAGGACAAACCATGTCACGCATCACCCGCCGCACCTTCGTTGCCACGGCCGCCGCGATCGGCCTCACCTTCGCCGCCGGGGCCACGGCCCGCGCCGACCAGACCAAGCTGACGATCGGCTACCAGACCGTCGTCGAGCCCTCCAAGGTCCCGCAGGCCGACGGCGTCTACGAGAAGGCCGCCAACGCCACGATCGACTGGAAAAAGTTCGATTCCGGCGCCGACGTCATCGCCGCGATCGCTTCCGGCGCGGTGGATATCGGCTATGTCGGCTCCAGCCCGCTCGCCGCCGCCGCCAGCCGCGAACTGCCGATCGAGACGATCTTCGTCGTCGGGCTGATCGGCGAATCCGAGGCGCTCGTCGTGCGCAACGGCGCCAACATCAACGAACCGAAGGATCTCGTCGGCAAGAAGATCGCCGTGCCTTTCGTCTCGACCACGCATTACAGCCTGCTCGCGGCGCTGAAGCACTGGAACATCGATCCGAAGACCGTCGAAGTCCTCAACCTGCGTCCCCCCGAGATCGCCGCCGCCTGGGAGCGGGGCGACATCGACGCGGCCTATGTCTGGGATCCCGCGCTCGGCAAGATCAAGGAGAACGGCAAGGTCCTGACCGACTCGGCCCAGGTCGCCACCTTCGGCGCGCCGACCTTCGACGCCTGGATCGTCCGCAAGGAATTCGCCGATGCGCATCCCGACGCGGTCAAGGCCTTCGTCAAGGTGACCGGCCAGTCCTATGCCGACTTCCGCGCCAAGCCGGACGCCTGGGATGCCAAGTCGGAACAGGCAGCCAAGATCGCCCGCCTGACCGGCGCCAAGGTCGAGGAAGTCCCGGCGCTGCTGAAGGGCTACCACTTCCCGCTGTTGGAGGAGCAGGCGTCGAACGCGCTGCTCGGCGGCGGCACGGTGAAGGCGGTCGCCGACGCCTCGGCCTTCCTCAAGGAGCAGGGCAAGATCCCGGCCGTGCTGCCCGACTATAGCGGCTACGTCACCACCAAGTTCGTCACCGAGGCACAGGCTTCCAACTGAGGTCGTCGTGGCGGCCGTCGGCGGCCGGGCCAAGCCGCGACAACACCCGGCCCGTTCCGCGCCCCTCTGTCGCGGAACGGGCCAAACCGTTTTCGGGGCGGTTGCCGTTCGGCACATACGTAGCGGACCAACCCGTGCTCGCCGTCATCCCGGGCTTGACCCGGGATCCATTCAGCCGACGTGCGACGGAAGCTGAATGGATCCCCGCCTTCGCGGGGATGACGCCGGAGCGGCGGGAACTTTGGCGAACAAGCGCCAGCAGTCGGCAAGGAAGGACGAACACCCATGCCCCATCTCACGCTGGAAAACGTCTCGCTCCGCTATGATGGCGGGGCGCCGGTGCTTTCGAATGTCTCGCTCGACATCGCCTCGGGCGAATTCATCGTCATCGTCGGGCGCTCCGGCTGCGGCAAGACTTCCCTGCTCAACCTTGCCGCCGGCTTCCTCACGCCCGACTCCGGCCGCGTCCTGGTCGACGGCAGGCCCGTCGCCGGACCCGGCGCCGAGCGCGCCGTCGTCTTCCAGAACGATGCGCTGTTCCCCTGGCTGTCGACGGCGGAAAACGTCGCCTTCGCCGCGCGCCTCGCCGGCGTCGCCCAGGCCGAGCGGCGACGCCAGGCCGACCGCCTGCTCGACATCGTCGGCCTTGCCGGGCTCGGCGACCGGCCCATCTGGCAGCTCTCCGGCGGCCAGCGCCAGCGCGTCGGCCTGGCTCGGGCGCTCGCCGCCGATCCCGCCTTCCTGCTGATGGACGAGCCGCTCGGCGCGCTCGACGCGATGACCCGCGAGGGGATGCAGGACCTGCTGCTCAACGCCTGGCACCAAAGCGGCGCCGGCACGCTGCTGATCACCCATGGCGTCGAGGAAGCGCTCTACCTCGCCACCCGCATCATCGTCATGGCGCCCGCCCCCGGACGCATCATTCGCCGGCTCGACGTCGATTTCGGCCGGCGTCGCCTGGCCGGGGAAAGCGCCCGTTCGATCAAGTCGAGCCCGACCTTCGTCGCGGCGCGCGAAGACCTGCTCGACAGCATCTTTGAGAGGGAAGCGGCATGAGCCTCGATCTTGCGGAAGCCAGCCTCGCACCGTCCCGCGCAGAATCCGAAGCAGCCCGGCCGCCCACGCCCCCGCGCAAGCGCCCGGTCGTCGCGATCACCGCCGGCCTGACCCTCACCGCCCTGCTGCTCGCCTGGACGATCGCGTCGCATTTCCGGCTCGTCTCGGCTCTGTTCCTGCCGTCCCCCTTCGAGGTCAGCCGGGCGTTCCTGACGGTCGCGCACGAGGGTTTCGTCGACGCGACGCTGTGGCAGCACCTTTCCGCCAGCCTCGGCCGCGTCTTCGCAGCCCTCGTCGGCGCGACGCTGATTGCCGTGCCGGTCGGCTTCGCCATCGGCTCGAGCCGCATCGGCCGCGGCATCTTCGATCCCATCATCGAGTTCCTGCGGCCGATCCCGCCGCTCGCCTATCTGCCGCTGGTGATCATCTGGTTCGGCATCGGCGAGCCTTCTAAGATCCTGATCATCGGCATCGCCATGCTGGCGCCGATCGTCATTTCCACCACGTCCGGCGTGAAGGGCGTCGACCCCGACCGCCTCAACGCTGCGCGCTCGCTCGGCGCCACGCGCGGCCAGTTGCTTCGCCATGTCGTGCTCCCCAGCGCCCTGCCCTCGATCCTGACCGGCATCCGCATCGCGCTCGGCGCCGGCTGGTCGACCCTGGTCGCGGCCGAACTGGTCGCCGCCTCGCGGGGCCTCGGCTTCATGATCCAGTCGGCGGCGCAATTCCTGGTCACCGACGTGGTCCTGATGGGCATCCTCGTCATCGCCGCCGTCGCCTTCGCGCTGGAGGCGATCCTGCGCTGGATCGAGCGTCGCCTGGTGCCCTGGGCGGGCAAGGCCTAGGTGTCTCGGACGCTGGGTTGTTGAACGATTAAGCCCTCGCGCCCTAGACTGCCTTGCAGGGACGGGGCGGAGGGGGGCGACAGTGCGAGATGGGTGGGGAGCAGCGCTGCGGCTGGTCGTGCTGGCGGCCGGGATCGCCGTGTCGGGGTGTTCGGCCACCGACACCACGCCCATCAACCAGACGCGGACGCAGGCAGGACCGCCCTCGCCCGCCGCCCTTCCCGATCCCGACGATGACGGCGGCACCATCCTGGCGCTGGCCTTTTCCGGCGGCGGCACCCGCGCCGCCGCCTTCGCCTATGGCGCGCTGACCGAGCTCGACACGCTCATCATCGACGAGCATCCCACCGAACGCAGCCTGGTCGACGACGTCCGCTCGGTCGCCGGCACCTCCGGCGGCGCCGTCATGGCCGCCTATCTCGGCTACAAGGGCAAGGAGGGATATGCCGACTTCCGCGATCGTTTCCTGGCGATGGACGCCGAGAGCTACATGCGGACCCTCTTCACGCCGAGCAATCTGGCGCGCACCGTCGTCGATGGCGGCGCCAATGACCGCAACAGCTTCGGCCGCTGGCTGGACGAACAGCTCTTCGAGGGCGCGACCTTCGCGGCCTTCCACAAGCCGGACAGGCCGATCGTCTGGATCACCGCCTCCGACATCTACAACCGCACGCCGTTCCTCTTCACCCAGGATACTTTCTCGGCGCTTTGCAGCGATCTCGACCAGGTGAAGATCGCCGATGCGGTCGCCGCTTCGGCGGCGGTTCCGGTCGTGTTCTCGCCCGTCATCCTCGCCACGCCGGCCAAGGGCCAGTGCCAGTATCAAAGGCCCGCTTGGCTGCAGCGGGCGATCGATTCCGACAACCCGTCCGTCCGCCTGCAGGCCTATGCGCGGATGCTCGATTCCTACCAGTCCAACAGCGATCTCAAATATGTCCGCCTTCTGGATGGCGGCCTGACCGACAATCTCGGCATCAGCGCGATGTCGCTGGAGCGGGCCCAGGCCACCACGCCCTATGCCCCGCTGTCGGCGTATCAGGCGGTGCGCATCCGCCACTTCCTGTTCATCGTGACCGATGCCGGCGTCCAGAACGAATATGACTGGGGCGTATCGCAGCAGCCGCCGCATATCGGCAAGATCCTGCGCTCGGTCGCGGATACGACGATCTCGGCCTCCACCCGCCACGGCTTCGACGCGGTCGACCTCGCCTTCAACCAGTGGCAGCAGCAGCTGATCGAATATCGCTGCGGCCTTACCAATGCGCAGGTGCTGCGCACGCGCGGCACGCTCGTCGGCTGGAACTGCCGCGATGTCGTCGTCACCACCGAGCACCTGTCGTTCCGCAACGCCGACCCGTCGCTATACCGGGCGCTCAACAACATCCCGACCCGGCTGCGCCTCGACAAGCAGCAGGTCGATCTGGTGATCCAGGCCGGCCGCGAGGCGGTGCGGAACAATGCGAACATCCAGAAGGTCGCCCGCGAAACGCGCCAGCGCGCCCGGATCTTCGACGCGATCGGCCGGGCCCAGATGGCGCGCAACTGACGCCGCGCTCAGATGCCGATTCCGTCCTCGGTCCGGTCGAGGATCAGCGGGATGATCAGGTCTTCCTCGTCGGCGAGATGGCGCATCAGCCCCGCGAGCATGGCGCCGCTCGCATCGGCATAGGCATTGCTTGCCCGCAGCAGGGCATCGCGATCGCCATCGAGCGACCGCAGCAAGCCGTTCGCCGTCTCGGCCACGGAATCGATCCAGTGATGGATCGTCTGGTGATCTCCGTCTAGCAGTTCGAAGCCATGCGCCAGGCGTGGCTCCGCCGCCGTGAAGACGGGAAAATACTGGTAGTCCTCAATCTGGTGATGGCCCTCGAGCTCGCCGAGAAAGCGCTGCAGCCGCGGCACCAGCCAAGGGCCGAAGGCGCGCGGCTCGATCCTGCCTTCCCGGAAATCCACCAGCCCGGCGGCCATGATCCGGCCCTGCTCGCGAAAAGCATCATGGCGCTGCAGCCAGAAGCGCGCCGTCATGCCGAGATTGGCGTGGCCGGTCCAGACCTCGCGCGGATAGAGCTCGGCGAGGAAGCGCAGCGTCTCCGGCAATCCGGTACGGGTTTCGAGCGCAAGCGTGGCGGGATCGGTCATGGGCACCTTGGGCCGCGAAGGCCGGAAAAGCGTCGGGACGGGACAAGGTCCCAGAGATAGGGATCGGAACGGCCAAACCAAGGGATGCGCCCTCGCCCGCGCCGGCGCGATTCGGCCGGGTGGCATGAAAGCGACTTCGCAAACCTTGCCGCGAAGCGCTATCAACAAGCCAGCACCGCCGCAACCGGGCAGGATTCGACAAGGGCCGAGCGTTCCGGCGCCGCCAAGCCGAGGGGAAAGACCTTGACCACATGGATTGTTCTAGCCGTGATCGTGGCCGCCGCGTTCTATGCGGTCAGCCTGTACAACAACCTCGTCACCAAGCGGAACCTCGCCCATGAGGGCTGGAGCGGCATCGACGTCCAGCTGAAGCGCCGCGCCGACCTGATCCCCAACCTGGTCGAGACGGTCAAGGGCTATGCCGCGCATGAGAAGGGCATCTTCGAGGATGTCGCCGCCAAGCGCGCGGCCAGCATGAACGCCGGCGACGTCAAGAGCCAGGCCGCCGCCGACCAGGCGCTTTCCGGCGCGCTCGGCCGGCTGATCGCGATCTCCGAGGCCTATCCGGACCTGAAAGCCGACGCGAATTTCCGGGAGCTCCAGGCCCAGCTCGCCAGCGTCGAGGACGAGATGCAGATGGCGCGCCGCTATTACAACGGCACGGTGCGCGACCTGAACACCGCGATCCAGACCTTCCCCGCCGTGCTGGTCGCCAACATGTTCGGCTTCCACGCCGAGGCCTTCTACGAGATCGAGGATCGCGCCGCCGCGCAGATCCCGCCCAAGGTCTCGTTCTGAGGCGTTATCCATGCTGCGCATATCTGGATTCCTGATCGCTCTCCTGCTGTCGCTGGCGTCCGCCTCCGCCGAGGAGCGCATCCTGCGCTTCGTCTCGGACGTGGCCGTGCAGCGCAATGGCGACCTCGACGTGGTCGAGACCATCCGCGTCCAGGCCGAGGGCAACGAGATCCGGCGCGGCATCCTGCGCGACTTCCCGACCACCTACCGGGATGACCGAGGCGGCTCGGTGGTCGTCGGCTTCGACGTGGAATCCGTCACCCGCGACGGCCAGAACGAGCCCTTCGAGATCGAATCCCTGGCCAATGGCAAGCGCATCCGCATCGGCTCGGCCGACACGCTGCTCGAGCCCGGCCCGCACGATTACGTCATCCGTTATCGCACGACACGCCAGATCGGCTTCTTCGACGGTTTCGACGAATTGTACTGGAACGCGACCGGCACCGGCTGGACCTTCCCGATCGATGTCGCCGAGGCGCGGATCACGCTTCCCGAGGCCGTCCCGTTCGGCAATACGGCGATCTATACGGGCCAGCAGGGCGACCGCGGCCAGGATGCCACGGTCGTTTCCAAGGATCCGGGACGGATCGTCTTCCGCACGACGGCGCCCCTGCCGGCGCATAACGGCCTGACGGTTGCCGCCGCCTGGCCGAAAGGCGTGGTCGAGCCGCCAAGCACCAGCCGGCGCACCGTCTGGTGGCTCAAGGACAATATCGGCGCGATCTTCGCGCTGCTCGGCGGTGCCGGCGGGCTGCTCTACCTGTTCCAGGCCTGGCGCAAGGCCGGCCGCGATCCCAGGCCCGGCCCGATCATTCCCCTCTTCACGCCGCCCGAGGGCCTTTCGGCCGCCGCGACCCGCTATATTTCGGAAATGGACTTCGACGATCGCGTCTTCACCGCTGCGATCCTCGATCTCGGCGTCAAGGGCCAGCTGAAGATCACCGACAGCGACAAGACCCTGGTCGTGACCCGCATGCCGGGCGGCAAGGCGATCCCCGCGCCGGAAGCCGCGGCGGCGCAGGCGCTGTTTCGCAGCCGCGGCGAGATCTCGCTCGTCCAGTCGAACCACGCCACCCTTTCCAACGCCCGGACGACGCTGGCCCGAGCGCTCGAGAAGGCCTATTCCGGCACCGTGTTCAACATGAACAGCGGCTGGCTCACCGGCGGCGTGCTGATCACGGTCGCGGCCTATGCGCTGGCGGCGATCGGGCTGGTGATCGCCATGGGCGAAAACGGCATGGTCGCCGCCTTCAGCCTGGTGTTCCTGTCAGTGCCGTCCATCGTGGTCGGGCTGACCCTGCGCTCGCTGCGCGGCAGTCCCTGGTACAAGCGGATCTTCACCCTGCTGTTCATCGGCATCTTCGCGCTCGCCTTTGGCGGCGCGGGCCTCGGCGTGTTTCTCAGCGCCGTGCGCAGTCCGATCGATCTGGCGGTACTCGTGCTGCCCTTCGCCCTGCTGCCCATGCTGGCCTCGTCCTTCTCGTGGATGCGTGCGCCGACGCCGGAGGGGCAGAAGTTGCGCGATGCCATCGCCGGCTTCCGCCAATATCTCGGCATCGCCGAGGAGCACCGGCTGGAAATGCTGCATCCGCCGGAAAAGACGCCGGAACTGTTCGAGCGCTACCTGCCCTATGCCGTGGCGCTCGACGTCGAAAATGCCTGGGCGGCGAAGTTCGCCGGCATCCTGGCGGCGGCGGGAGCGACCGCGGCCGTATCGAGCTGGTATATCGCGAGCGGCAACCGGGACGTCGGCAGCCTGGTCGACCGCCTCGGCTCCGGGCTATCGCAGACGGTGGCCGCAGCCGCGACCGCACCGGGTTCCAGTTCGGGTTCCGGCGGCTTCAGCGGCAGCAGCGGCGGTGGTTCATCCGGCGGCGGCGGTGGAGGCGGCGGTGGTTCCGGCTGGTAGTCGCAGGGACCAGCACTAAAATCATCCGGCCGCATGTCGAAACCGGGCCCCTTCATCCGTCGCTTGGCAATAGAGCGACGTTTCGGAGGGACGATCCATGGACAGCACATTCAAGACCCTGGCACTGGTTATCGCGCGCCTGATTTTCGGCGGCGTCTTCGTGATGGCGGCGACCTTCAAGTTCATCGACATGAACGCGACCGCCGGCTACATCGCCTCCGCCGGCTTCCCCGCCTCGCTATTCCTGGCCTGGGTGGCGGCGATCTTCGAGACGGCTCTGGCAATCGCGCTGCTGACCGGCGCGTTCTTTTCCGAAGCCGCGCTTCTCGCCGCTGCCTATATCCTGTTCCTGGCGATCGCCTTCCATGGGCCCTCGCACTGGAGCGGCAACCAGGCGGAGTTCGGCTTCTTCGTCGACCACTTCACCTTCATCGCCGGCCTGCTCTTCGCCGCCGTGCACGGCCCGGGCGAAAGACTGGCCCTGCGGAGGTCCCTGCTTGGAAGGGCGGCCGCCTAGCGACTTGAATGCGCATAAGAAGGGGCAGTGCCCGGCCGGTCACTGCCCCTCGCATAACAGTCTCCCCTTCACCTCTCCCTGAGGGAGAGGTCGACGGCCAAAGACCGGCGGGTGAGGGTTTACGGCTTCTCCGGATAGGTCCCTAAACCCTCACCCGGAGCAAGACTTTGGCGCCCTTCGGAAACCGGCGTGCCACCCTCGACACCCAACATCCTGAGGAGGCTTGCGAGCAAGCCGTCTCGAAGGACGCACCGTCCAAGTGCCAAGGGATACCGCACTGCCCTGCGTGCTTCGAGACGGCCCTTCGGGCCTCCTCAGCATGTTGAGGACGGTGGCAAGTCCAAGCAGTCCAGAGGCAAGAAGCGCCTCTGGCTACATGACATTCAGCTTGCGAAGCTGAAGTTCTACCTCTGAACGCTTACTTCTTCGCCTGCGGGTGTGCGCCGGCGGGGACGCGGCGCTTGATGCCGTCCAGGATCTTGGCGGCCAGCGCGTCATAATCGCCGTCGAAGTGATGGCCACCCGTCGTCTTGATCATCTCGACGCCGGTTCCCTCGACCTTCGGGCAAGCGGAATCGTCCTCCTCCTCGCCATAGACGCACTGGACCAGCGCCGGCTTGATCTGCTTCAGATCCGGCAGGGTCTGGCCCTCGCTGGAGCTGGTGCCGAGGAATTCGCCGACCGAGATCTCGTAGTCGACCGCCTCGGACAGGCCGAGTAGCGAGAGCTGCGCCACCATGTCCTTGGTGTCGGCGGGCAGGCGGTTATAGGCGGCCGGCAACACGTCGGCGCCGAAGGAATAGCCGATCAGGACGACGTGATCGACGCCCCAGCGCTCGGTATAGGCCTCGATGATGCGGGCAAGGTCGGCCGAGGTCTGGTCCGGCGTCTTCTGCGACCAGAAATAGCGCAAGGAATCGACGCCGACGGTCGGCACGCCTTCCTTCTGCAGGGCTTCCGCGACCGACTTGTCGATATCGCGCCAGCCACCATCGCCGGAGAAGACGATCGCCAGCGTGTCGAACTTCGACGTGGCCGGCAGCTCGATCAGTTGCAGGTCGGCGAGCGGATCCGCATCCGAAGACTTCGGCACCAGGAGGTGCTGCAGACGTTCCAGCAACGCGGCGCGGGCATCGCCCTCGACCGTCTTGTCCTTGAGCTTGAAGCCCTGCTTCTGCAGGTCGGCGACATGCGCCTTGCCGTCGGCGGGCGCCGACGCGGTGAAGATCACGTCGACCGGATTGGCTGGGTCGCCCTTCTCCAGGCCATAGGTGACGCCGCCCGGCACTTCCGTGCGCGGCGCATCGGTGCAGAGCGGCTTGACCAGCGGCAGCGCCAGCGCCGGATCGACGGCGACGTTTCGGCCAATCGTGGCGTCGGGCGTCTGTGCCGCCAGGTCCAGCGCCAGGGCGCCGGCGGTGCCGATGCCGGCGATGACCGGCGAATGATAGATGCTGGTGCCGAGCTGGCGCTGGATCTGATGGCTCAGATCCTCGATGTCGCCGACGACATAAGCGCAATCCTCGGATTTGTCGGCCTCCAGGCCGGCCAGGAATTTCGGCGTGTCGATGCCGACCACGATGGCGCCGGACTTCTGCAGGGTGGCGGCCGTGGCCTCGTCGGCCGGCGTCCAACCCTCCTTGTCGGAGAACAGGAAGACCGCGCCGGTGACGGCTTCGGTCGGCAGCAGGATCTCGGGCTTGCCGAGCAGGCCGGCATTGAAGCCGTCGGGCTTCGGCGGCGCACTGCCGGCGGGCGCGTCCTGGGCCATCGCCGGCAGCGACGCGCAGGCGAACAGGGACGCAAACAGCAGATTCCGGATCATTTACCAACCACTCCCTTGAGCCCGCCACTGATCAGCACCGTTACGTCGGCGAGCGCGAGTGCTGGCGACATGCTCCCCGATACGGCGATGTAACGGGGTTGCCATTGGGGCTGGAACTTCGCCTTGAAGGCCCTGAGCCCATGAAAATTGTAGAACCGTTCGCCGTGCTCGAACACCGCACGGCCCATGCGATGCCAGAACGGCGCTGCCGGGCTTTCGGAGAGGCCCGAAAGCGGCGCCATGCCGAGATCGAACCAGTGATAGCCCCGCTCCTTCAGCTGGAGCATCAGGCTGATAAACAGGAATTCCATCGTTCCGGCCGGAACCTCCGGCTCGAACCGCATCAGGTCGACGGTCGCCTCCTGCTTCATCGTCGTCGTCATGACGGTGGCGAAGGCGACGATGCGCCCCTCGCGCCGGACGACGGCGGCGGGCTGCGCCATCACATAGTCGCGGTCGAAGGCACCGAGCGAAAAGCGCTTCTCGCGGGCGCGATGCTCGGCCAGCCACAGGTTGGAGATCCGCTGCAGGTCGTCGATCGACTCCGCCACCTGATCGGGCTCCAGCAGTTCGAAGCTCAGGCCTTCCCGCTGGCTGCGATTGAAGGCATGGCGCAGGCTGGCGCGCTTGGCGCCCTTGAGGTCGAAGCCCTGCAGGTCGACATGCGCGGCCTCGCCGAGCTTGTAGGCGCGCAAGCCGGCGTCGGCATAGAGGGCGAGGTTCTCCGGCATCACCTGGTAGAACATCGCCCGGCCGCCGGCGGCGCGCGCCATCTCGACGAACTGCCAGATCAGCCCCGGCCAGGACGAGCGCGGGCCGATCGGATCGAACAACGCCACCCAGGAATGGGCCTGGCGCCCGAACATGATGAAGGCGCGGCGGTCGTCGGAGAAGAGCAGCGTCTTGTCGCCCATGCGAACCAGGTTCGCATCGGGATGGGGCTGGGTCGCGAGGATTTTGACCGCTTCGGCGATCTCTTCCGGATCGGGCTGCCCGGTCTTGCCCTTGGAGGGGCGCAGCAGCGACCAGGCCGCCAGCGAGCCGGCCGCGATGACCACGCCCAGCAGCGCCCGCAGGCTGCGCGGCGCCTCTTCCGAGAATTCGAACTGCCACCAGAGCTGGTTGGAATATTCGACGTCGCTATAGACGAAGAACATGACCGCGGCGGCGGTGACGATGACGGTGGCGATCGCCAACAGCCAGCCCGGCGTCAGCCGCTGGTGCAGCAGCGAGGCCGGCCGGTTGAACTCGCGGCGGGTCGCCAGCAGCGCGATGAACAGCAGGGCGAGTGCGATCGACTCGCTGATGGCGAGCGCCTTCAGCAGCGACAGCATGACCGCCGCGCCGACAGAGACGATCGCCGCCCACCAGGCGCCATCTAGCCGGTGCGCCAGGCCGCGCGCTACCACGATCAGCCCGAGGCCGAGCACACTTTCCAGGAAATGCGCGCCCTCCAGGATCGGCAACGGCAGCAGGCCGGAGAGCATGTCGAGCCGCTGATCGGCAGCGGGCGTAACGCCGGAGAGCACCAGCACGCCGCCCAGCGCGAAGGTGAGCGTCGCCAGCACGCGCGGCGACAATTGCGCCCCGGCGCGCAGGAAGCGCGAGGCATTCACGCCCGAGGCGGCGCGGCGCACCTCCATGCCGGTGACGAGTCCGGATGCCGCCAGCAGCGGCACGCCGTAATAGATGACGCGATAGAGGATCAGGGCCGACAGCACCTGATCGACTGATGCCGTGCGGCCCACGACGGCGATGATCACCGCCTCGAACACGCCGAGCCCGGCCGGGACATGGCTGGCGACGCCGAGGCCGATCGCCACGGCATAGACCGCGACGAAGGCCGGCAGGCCGACATCGGTCTGCGGCAGCAGGACCCAGAGCACGGCGGCGGCGGTGGAGACGTCGACGATGGTGGCCGCAAACTGCGCCAGCATGCTGCCGGGGCGCGGCAGCGTGAAGGAGAGCCCGCCCCAACCGACCCGCCCCTTCCCGAAGGCCGAATAGGCGAGAAGGCCGGCCAGCACCAGCAGGATGGCGCCGCCCAGCGCGCGGAGCAGCACGGGCGGCAGCGACAGTGGCTCCGCCAGATCATGCGCCGCAAAGGCAAGGCCGAGCCCCGTGACGCCGGCAAGCCCGAGGCCGAAGGCGACCGTGACGAAGGCGACGACCTTGGCGACGTCCGCCGGCTCGAAGCCGAGGCGGGCATAGAAGCGATAGCGGATGGCGCCGCCCGTGAGCGGGCCGAAACCGGCCGTATTGCCCACCGCATAGGCGCAGAAGGCGGTCAGCGCAACGATGGGATACGGCACCTGGCGGCCAAGGTAGCGCAGGGCCGAAAGGTCGTAGATGCTGAGCGCGAGGAAGCTGAGCGCCGTGAAGCCGAGCGCCGCGAAGATCGCCCATACAGGCGTCGCATGCAGCGTGTCGAGCACGTCATTGTAGTCGACTTCGGCGATCAGCTTCGAGATGGCGAGCCAGACCAGCACCACGACGATGATGCCGGCCACCGCGGTGATCGCAGGCCGCCAGGGCGCCAGAAGCGCCCGCAGCCGCTCCAAGCGGGGCTCGGCCACCGGCTCTGAATCGTCCAGACGGTCGGCTGCCTCGAACTCTTCCAGCATGGCTTCCCGCGGTCCCGGACGGCTGTCCGCTTCGGGTCGGTTCTTGGATCCCGGACGGCGTTCTGCCTGCCGGGTCGATAAAGTGGCGCTATGGGTCATCGTGGACTTTGTAGCTTCGACCAAGCCAGGGGACCGAAGTCCCGACCAGCCAAAGCGCTGCCTTCTCGTTGCATCTTACCGTAAGCTTCAAGGGCTTCAATTCTGGCTGGATTGAGGCCGAAGGCTGCGTCGCTTGCGCCTCTCGAAAGATTGACGGTCATCCGCTGCGATATTTCAGTCACGCAACGAAAAGAGCCGGGCGATTGCGCCGCCCGGCTCTTCTGGCATGAAGTTGTGACGGTCGAGCGTCAGGCCCATTCGCCCTGGCGCATGATCGGCTCGACCTTGCCGTCCTGGCCGATGCCGTCAATGTCGATATGGCGCGAACCGATCATCCAGTCGATGTGGATGAGGCTCTTGTTCGCCCCCCGCGCGGCAAGATCTTCCTGGCTCATCGTGTCGCCGCCGCGGATGCACTTGGCATAGGCCTGGCCGAGCGCGATGTGGCAGGCGGCGTTCTCGTCGAACAGCGTGTTGTAGAACAGCAGGCCGCTGGCCGAGATCGGCGAGGAATCCGGCACCAGCGCCACTTCGCCGAGCCGGCGCGCGCCCTCATCCGTGTCCAGCACCTTGGAGAGCACGTCGCTGCCCTTGCGCGCCGTCGCGTCGACGATGCGGCCTTCCTCGAAGCGCACCTGGATGTCCTCGATCAGCGTGCCCTGGTAGGAGAGCGGCTTGGTGCTGGTGACATGGCCCGAGACGCGGTTCTTGTGCGGCGTGGTGAACACCTCTTCGGACGGGATGTTCGGGTTGCAGACGATGCCGTTCTTGGCGGTCGAGGCGCCGCCCTCCCATTCATGGTCGTCCGCCAACCCGACCGTCAGGTCGGTGCCCGGGCCGACGAAACGAAGCGCCGAATAGCGCTTGTCATTGAGCAGCTTGGTGCGCGCATGCAGCGCCTTGTTGTGCTCGCCCCAGGCGGCGACCGGATCGACGAGATCCACGCGCGAAGCGGCGAAGATCGCGTCCCAGAGCTTGGCGACGGCGACTTCCTCGGTCTCGTTCGGGAACACGGCCTTGGCCCAGGCCGGCGAGGCGAAAGAAGCGATGGTCCAGTTGATGTCGAAGCCGGCGATCAGCTCCAGAGCCGGCATGTAGGCCTTGGAGCGGGCGCGGTTGGCGCGCGAAACCTTGTCCGGATCCTGCCCCGCCAGCAGCGACGGGTTCTCGCCGGCAATCGCGAGGCGCGCCGCGCCATTGCGGAAGGCGGAGGCCATGCCGTCATAGAGCCAGCCGGAGGCGACGTCGAAGCTGCCGTCCGGAGCATGGCGATAGCGCATCAGCGTCGCCTCCTCGTCGGAGAACAGCGTCGTCACTAGCGAGGCGCCGGCCTTGTAGGCGTGCTCGGTGATCCGGCGCACCAGCGGCAGCGCGTCGAGCGACGCGGTCATCACCAGTTCCTGGCCCGGCTGCAGGCCGAGGCCGACGCGAACGGCCACTTCGCCAAGCCGGTCGAGCTTCTGCTCGTGGGTGAGCGACGGATCCTTGTTCAACTTGGTCATGGCAGAACTCCAGTCTTCGTTTTCGTTCGATCGGCCCGCGGAGGGCGGGCCGAAACAGGAAACCCCTAGGGCTCAGGCGCGCGCCCGGGCGCGGTGCTTGCTCACCGGCGCGCCGGCATCATGCGGCAGGGCGAAACTGTCATAGAGGCCGAGCAGGCCGACCACGCCGACGATCAGGAAGGCGGCGTGGAAATCCCGCAGCGTCAGCCCGCTCACATCCGGCGTCAGCCAGGCATCCGCCAGCCGCAGCGCGATGGCGCCGAGCGCGATGCCGAGGCCGAACGTGATCTGCTGCACCAGGCTGAACAGCGTGTTGGCGCCGCTCATGCGTTCCTGCGGCACGTCGACAAAGGCCATGGTGCCGATCGCGGTGAACTGCATCGAGCGCGCCGCGCCGCTCAGGAACAGGACGAGCATGATGACCGGCCAGGGCGTCGCCGGCGTCAGCATCGCACAGCCGAACAGGGTCGCGACGAAGAAGAGGCCGTTGCCGATCAGCGTGTTGCGGAAGCCGAAGCTGCGCAGCACGAGGCTGGTCAGCGGCTTCATGGCGAGATTGCCGGCGAACAGCGCCAGCACATAAAGGCCGGCCTGGAACGGATCGAGGCCGAAGCCGAGCTGGAACATCAGCGGCAGCAGGAACGGAACGGCGCTGACGGCAGTGCGGAACAGCGAGCCGCCCTTCATGGTGACGGCGAAGGTCTGGATCGTCAGCCCGTAGAGATCCGGCAAGGGATGCGGGTGCTGGCTCGAATGGCGCAGCGCCACCCAGAAGAACAGCGCGCTGGCGGCGAGAATCCCGGCGCCGATCACCCAGTCGCTCTCCGTCTGGCCGACGAGATCGAGCCCGTACATCAACCCGGCGCAGGCGACGCTGGTGAGCACGAAGCCGAGCCAGTCGAAGCCCTGGCGATCGTCGCCGCGCTGGTTGGGGATCAGCCAGAAGGACAGGGCCAGCGCCACGATGCCGATCGGCACATTCAGAATGAAGATCCAGTGCCACGACGCATAGGTGGTGATGAAGCCGCCCAGCGGCGGGCCCAGGATCGGCGCGGACAAAGCCGGCCAGGTCAGTACCGCGATCGCCCGCATCAGTTCCGATTTGGAGGTGTTGCGCAGCACGACCAGCCGCCCGACCGGCACCATCATCGCGCCGCCGGCGCCCTGCAGGATGCGCGCGAGCACGAAGCCCATCACGCTTTCGCTGAGCGCGCAGAAGACGGAGGCGAGGGTGAAGACGGCGACAGCGGTGGCAAAGACCGTGCGCGCGCCAAACCGATCCGCCATCCAGCCGCTGGCCGGGATGAAGATCGCCAGCGTCAGCATGTAGACCGACATGCCGATATTGAGATCCACCGGCGCGACGCCGAAGGAATGCGCCATCTGCGGCAGCGAGGTCGCAATGACCGTGCCGTCCAGATTCTCCATGAAGAAAGCCCCCGCGACGAGCAGGGCAATCCATGTCGATTTATGGGGCGAGGTCTGGGATGGGACGGAGGTCATGCCGGCCGACGGCTCAGGAGAAGAGATGAGGCGACATGATGCCAGCCGGCGACACATCGAACACAGGAGTCATCGCGCTTTCGGCCGGCAAGCACAACCCTCTGCGGCGCGCTGCCGCTTCTGGGTAGGTGCATGCTCCGCCATGTTGTGCGTCGGGCCTTTGTCAAAGAGCCCCTCCCCGAAAGCGCGCGGGCGCTTTCGACCCTCCCTCAAGGGGAGGGTTCAAAAGGAAATGCGGTCTGGCTCCACCGTCAAACACGCGCTCCCGGAACCCTCCCCTTGAGGGAGGGTCAAAAACGGCGAAGCCGGTTTTGGGGAGGGGTCTTTCTCGGCCGATATGCCCCGATCTCAGCCATGCGGGTTCTCGACGCGCGGCCAGATCGGCCGGTTCAGCTTGCGATAATCGGTGACGCGCGGGTTCGACGGGTAAGGCGCGCCAGCGTCGATATAGAGGATTTCGGCCGCGATCGGCAGGAAGCCGGCGTGGAAATGATTGGTCGACTTGACCAGCAGCAGCTCCTTCGACAGCGGATCGAGGCCGAGATTGGAATAGGCGTCGGGCTCGAAGGTCTGGGTGCGGTTGGTGTTGAGGATCACGTCGATCTGGGTACCAAGAATGCGCACCAGCGCCGTCGGCCCGAAGGTGACGCGGCTGGCGCCAAAGCTCTGCCAGCCCTCGGTCACGGCGCGAACGACCTCGACCATGGCGTCGATCGGCGCACCGCCATCCGGTCCCGCCTTGCCGCCGAAGCGGAGCTGGATCTTGGCCCCCTCGCCTGCCGCCAGGCAGAAGGTGACGGCGATCGGATCCCAGATCGTCGCGACGGCGACATTGTCGACGCCGCGCTCGATCATCCGGTGCAGGATCAGCGTGCCGTCGCCGGCCACGCCGCCGCCGGGATTGTCCCATGTGTCGGCGATCACCACCGGCTTGCCGGGCTTTGCGGCGGCCAGTTCCAGCGCCTTGTCGATGCCAGCGTCGATCGACAATTGCGGCATCATCGTCTTGCCGCGTAGCGAGAAGATCTCCATGCCGAGCTTTTTGGCCAAGGCGTCACCCTCGGCCTTGCGGTCATCCGTGACGACGAGCATGCGCGTGCCGAGTTCCGGCACGTCGCCGGCCATGAAGCCGTGGATCAGCGACACCGACAGGATGCCGTCCTTGCCGTGCATCGCCTTCATCCGGTCGACGAAGGAGCGCATCGGCTCGCGGCTGGTCGGGAACACGTCGATCATCCGGCAATCGAAGGTCGAGATCACCGGCTTGATCTCGCCGCGCAGCGTGCGGATGGCGAGATCGACGACATGTTCGCCGCGCTCGTAAAAGTCGGTATGCGGGAATTCGAGGAAGGCGGCGAGGATGTTGGAATTCGCCACCCGCTTCGCCGTCAGGTGGCTGTGCGGGTCGAGCTCGGCGGCGATCAGCACGTCGGGGCCGACCATCTCGCGGATACGGGCGAGCAGGTCGCCTTCGGGATCGTCATAACCCTGCGCCACCATCGCGCCATGCAGGCCGAGCACGACGGCGTCGACCGGCAGCGCGGCGCGCAGCTGGTCGAGGATCTCGTCGCGCAGCCCCTCGAAGGTCTGGCGCTGCAGCAGCCCGCCCGGCTCGGCCCAGGTCGCCGTGCCCTCGATCAGGTCGATGCCATCCGCCTTGGCCCGGCGGCGCAGCGCCACCATTGGCGAGGAGCAGAGCGTCGGCGTCTCGGGATGCTGGCCGGGTCCGGCATAAAACGCCATCTCGAAACTCGCGCGGTCGGTCGGAACCGGCGAGAACGTATTGGTTTCGGTCGCGAGCGAAGCGGTGAAGATGCGCATGATGCGGGGGCGTTCCGGAAGCGGTCCCTCGGATCCCGGATCCGAGTTCCCTGGTGGGGGTCGGCGATGCATCCGGCGCGCGTCGCGTCCATGCTGCCGTCTGGCTCGAAAGGTATTCTCCGCGCCCGCCCGACCGCAAGCCCCAGCCTTCCGAACGCGACCCTATAGCGCTGGCCAAAGAAAAGCCCGCCGGGGCTGGGCCACGCGGCGGGCTGGATCTGGCGCAGCGATGCGCTACAACTATTTCCCGAGGCCGCTCTGGATCGGCTCAGCCGCGATGCGCTGCAGGAGTGCCGACTTCACGAGCGCCGGCTTTTCGTAGGTCTTCTTCATAGTGCCCCCATGGCATTGTTGACGCTACGCAATTTGGCAGAACCGTAAGGCGCCCGTCCAGCAAAAATTCGCCTGCGGCGAAGGCGCAATTGCATCTTCCCGGGACCGACCCATCCGCCAGAAAGTCGTTACGGATCAGGCGGCCTCGTCGGGCGAGTGAGGGGGCGGGAGGCGCGTGTAGGTTCCGGTCTCGGCGCTCGAGCGCGCCTCCTCGGCTGCCAGGCTGAGCAGATAGGCGAGATCGCGCAACTCATGCTGGCTTGCGAGCTGGCTGAGCTCGGTGGACAGGTCCTGGATGTAACGGGCTGTCTTCTGCATTGTCATCTTCGCCCCACAGCGGGTTGCACGGGATCCAGCAAGTCGCGGTTCACCATTCCCACAGGGACAAAAGCCCCTGCTACTGTTCGTTCGAACGGTTGACAACCGGACGGTGCGCTCACCGCCCATTCCAGCGTCGGCTTAGGTGCGCAGGTTATGAAGGCACTACGCCTTCAGGAGCAGATCCAGCGCGGACACCAGTTGCTCCGGCTTTGCCGGCTTGCCGATATTGGTAATGCCGCTGAAGGCCGGCTCCTGGTTGATGGTTTCCTGCTTGTAGCCGCTCGACAGGAAAAACGGCACATGCTTAGCCTTCAGGCAATCCGCCACGGGCGCGCTGATCTCGCCCCGGAGGTTGACGTCCAGGATGCAGGCGCTGGGCGCATTGCGTTCGATGGTTGCGACAGCAGCGGAGACGGTCGCAATCGGGCCGACCACCACATAGCCGCTATCCTCCAGGATCTGGACCAGCTCCATCCCGATGAGATACTCGTCTTCGACGATAAGAATTTCGAACGGCGTTGAATCTGTACTGGATGATGCCACAACTACCTACTGCTGTATCGGCAAGGTTATCTCCACACGCAATCCCTCGGGATCGTGATGAAAGATCGCGCTGCCACCCTCTGCCTTGATGCTGTAGTCAATGAGACGGGTCCCAAAACCTATGTGTTTCGGCGGAGCCACCGGGGGACCTCCCACTTCCTGCCACTGCAAGACCAAACGCCGGCTTCCCTCGTCCAGTTCCGTATTCCATTTGACTCGAATGACGCCATCGCCAGCCAGGGCGCCGTATTTGAGCGCGTTGACCGCCAGCTCATGCAGGATCATCGACAGGGGCAGCACCTGGTTTTCCGACAGGCTGACCGCCGGGCTCGCCACCAGGTCGGTCCGCTCCCCGGCGACCGGCGACAGGCATTGGTCGATGAGCGCGGCGAGGTCGGCATTCGCCCCACTCGCCGAGATGAAGTCCTGCGCGATCAGCAGGGCGTCGACCCGGCCTAGAAAGCGGTCGCGATACTCGGCGCCCGTCACGCCGGCGACTTCCGTCTGCCGGGCGATCACCTTCACCGTAGCGATCAGGTTCTTCATCCGGTGCCGCGTCTCCGCGATCAGGATGTCCTTTCGCGCTTCCGCCCTTTGCCGGTCCGTCACATCCTCGAAAACCACCAGCATCTGCGAGCTGTTATTGCCGGGGATGGCAAGCTGCCGTGCCGTGACGCACATCGACCGCTCGCCGAGGCCCGGAAAGTCATGGTTGACCTGGTAGCCGACGATCGCCGACGCCTTGGGCACGACGTCCGAGAGCAGCATGCGCAGTTCGGGAATGTCCCACTGGCCGTTGCCGAGCTCGAACAGGCTGTGCCCGATCGTGCCGTCCATGTCGGTGCCGAAGGTTCGATAAAAGGCGGGATTGGCATTGCAGACCGTGAAGGCCTTATCCAGCACGATGAGAGGCTCATGGAGGGTATCGACGATCCCTTGGGTCTGGATATGACCACTCCGGAGCAGCCGATATAATTCCTCAAGCGTCATGTTCTATCCTGCCATTTCCGCGCTCTGGGCCGACCCCTTTGGCCGAGCTCTCCTGGGCGCTACGCGTCACTGCAACGCTCAGGAAGCGTGAAGGATGCTCCGTCTTTCGACGGGAACTGCCGGCGGAGGGCCCAAAGCAGCCGGATTTGGCGGAATCAGCGACAGCGGAAGCGCGTCCACAACCAGCCGCTCGGCGGCGCGGGCCGAGGGTCGCGGACTGACAAGGCGGGGTGCGGCGGCGCGCAAGGCGTGGCTCCGATCACGCCGGAGCCACGCATGGCACTTAGCTCTGGGGAGCGTAGGCGATCGCTTCGATTTCGACCTTAATGTCGATCATCAGCCGGGCCTCGACCGTGGTGCGGGCCGGCGGGTCTTTCGGGAAGAAGGTGGCGTAGGTCTTGTTGAAGCCGCCGAAATCGCGCGCGTCGGTGATGATGACGAAGGTCTTCACCACCTGGTCCATGGTGCAGCCGGCCAGCGCCAGCGCGGCCTTGACGTTTTCGAGCGTCTGCTTCGTCTGCGCCTCGATGCCGCCGGCCACGACGGTGCCGGTGGAATCGGTCGGCACCTGGCCCGAGACATAGACGAAATCGCCCGCGCGCACGGCCGGCGAAAGCGGCACATGCGATGCCCCATAGACGATCTTCAATTTGCTCATGTAACAAGCCCCTTCTGCCATGTGGAACGCCCGCGGGCGGGCGATAGATCAGCGCTGTGTAGCGGCGGCAAGCTAAAGGAATTCGCCTGCATTATCGACAGGAAGCAGCAAATTCGGGCGTCGCACCCGTTGCTTTGTCCACCGATCCGGTCGAGCCTTGCTGCACATGGAGGAACGGCGATGTTCGGTCTGGAAGACAAGCATGTGGTGATCAGCGGCGCGGGTGGCGGCATCGGCCGGTCCCTCGTTTCCGCCTTTCTGGCCGCCGGCGCGCAGGTGACGGCCTGCGACCGCGACGCGTCGCTGCTGGAAGCCCTGGACGGCGTGGTGAAGTTCGTCTTCGAGCTGACCGATGCCGAGGAGACAGCGCGCGCGGTGGCAACCATCGTTTCCGAGCAAGGCACGCCGGACGTCCTCGTCAGCAATGCGGGCTATACCCGTGCAGAGACGATGGACGCCGTCGACCAGCAGTCCTGGAACCAGGAAGTCGACATCAACCTGACCGGCAGCTTCAACCTGATCGACCCGACCCTGAAGGCGATGATCGCCAATGGCGGCGGCTCGATCGTCATGACCTCCACGGTCAATGCGCTCGCCCATTACGGCAACCCGGCCTATGCCGCGGCCAAGGCCGGCCTCGTCGCCTATATGCGGTCGATCGCCGTGGAAAACGGCCGCGACAACATCCGCGCCAACTGCATCTGCCCCGGCTCGGTGCGCACGCCGGCCTGGGATCACCGCATGGAGAAGGATCCGAGCCTCCTGACCAAGGTGGTGCAGCATTATCCGCTGGGCCGGCTGACGACGCCCGCCGACGTCGCCAACGCCGCCGTCTTCCTGGCCTCGCCGCTGGCCGGCGCGATCACCGGCGTGGCGCTCCCCGTCGATGCCGGACTGACGGCAGGCAATCTGCGCTTCATCCGCGACGTATTCTGACGGACCGGGCCTTCATCAACATCCATTCGCCGGCCGGCGACATGGCGAGGACATCATGCCGAGACATATCGATACGCTCCAGACCCCCTGCGTCCTGGTCGATCTCGACCGGGCCGACGCCAATCTCCAGAAGGCGCAGGATTTCGCCGATGAACACGGCGTCCGCCTGCGGCCGCATATTAAGACCCATAAGCTGCCCTTCTTCGCCAAGCGCCAGCTTGAACTCGGCGCCATCGGCATCACCTGCCAGAAGCTCGGCGAGGCCGAGGTCATGGCGGACGCGGGCATCGAGGACATCTTCCTGCCCTACAACATCCTGGCGCCGGAAAAGCTCTACCGCCTGAAGCAACTGGCCGAACGCGTCACGCTCGCGGTCACCGCCGACAGCGCCTTCGTCGTCGAAGGCTATGCCGAGACCTTCGCCGACAGCGCCGATGCGCCGCTCTCTGTCCTGGTCGAGTGCGACACCGGCGCGGGCCGCTGCGGCGTGCAGACGCCGGATGATGCGGTCGCCCTCGCCCGCCTGATTGCCAGCAAGCGCGGTCTCGTCTTCGGCGGGCTGATGACCTATCCGCCGGCCGGCGACGCCGCCGGCGCGCGCAAATGGCTGGAAGAAGCCGCGGAGAAGCTGGCCGCCGCCGGCCTGCCCGCCAGGACGATCTCGACCGGCGGCACGCCGGACATCTGGCGCGCGCATGAGACGACGATCGCCACCGAATACCGCCCGGGCACCTACATCTATTACGATCGCTCGCTGGTCTCGCGCGGCGTGGCAACCGTCGAGGATTGCGCGCTCAACGTGCTCGTCACCGTCGTCAGCCGCCCGACCGAGGACCGCGCCATCATCGATGCCGGCTCCAAGGCGCTGACCAGCGACCTGCTGGGCCAGAACGGCTACGGCATGGTGCTCGGCTATCCCGACGCCGTGATCTACGGCCTCAGCGAGGAACACGGCAATATCGACTTCTCGGCCTCGGCGGAGAAGCCGGAAGTCGGCGAGCGGCTGCGCATCCTGCCCAACCACGCCTGCCCGGTCTCGAACCTGTTCGATCACGTCAATCTGGTGTCGGGCGACCACGTCGTCGAAACCATCGCCGTCGCGGCGCGCGGCCGGGTCGACTGAACCCGCACCGACAGGACAAGGCCCCGGCTCCGGCCGGGGCCGGACGCAAATACGGCTACTATTCGCCCTCGGCGGCGTAGGCCTGCAACCGCTCGGTCTCGGCCGTCATGCGGTGGCGCAGGTCGATCAGGAAAGAGAGATTGTGGTGGATCTCCTCGATCCGGCGATCGCCGCGAACAAGGATCCGTTCCGCATCGGCCAGGATGGCGGCGTCGCGGGCATTGTCGTCGGACTCCCCCTCGATCATGTCGCCATAGAGAAATGCCGCGCGTGCGCGGGCATCCTCGATCCGGGCTGTCAGGCCCGCCAATTCCTGCTCGACCTCGCCAATTACCTTGGCAATGGAATTCTGCACCAAGGTCAGACGCTCGACGTCGCTGCGAACATCGCGTTCCTTGGAGCGAAATCGGGGAAACAACACTGACCTTCTCCGGTGGCGTTCAAGGTTAGGGACATAGTCCTCGAATCGTTGAATATAATAATGCCGCATCGCTTTCTGATGAGCGAGCCCGAAACGACCACACCGGCCCGGATACGACCTGAGGCGCGGGCGTTTCGAGGTCATGGTGCAAGGCCGCGATCGGACACCCGCAGGGCGGCGCTTGGCGTGTCGCGCTCCTGTCGGCGTCATGGCAGGGTCCGTTATGGCCCATGCGGTCGTTTGCCTCGAGAAAACGAAGCCATCGCGCCGCTTTTCGAGCGGGCGTTGACGCCACAAAGGCACTGGATATCCTGACCGCTTTCGCTAGAACCGGGCGGGAGATCGGCCGCGTCTTCGCATGCCGATCCAGGAAATGGTGACCGGCGATGCTCAGGGTCCTCTTCACGCTACTGACAGGCCTCTGGCTGGCGCTGGGGATCGCAGGCGCCTCGGCGCAGGAGATCCCGCCCCCGGGCCCGGCCCGCGAACTCGTCATCGGCACCAAGCAGGCCGCGCCTTTCGCGATCAAGGGCACCGACGGCGTCTGGACCGGCATCAGCATCGACTTGTGGCAGCGCATCGCCGACAAACTCGGCGTCAAATATCGCCTCGTCGAGGAACGGACCGTCGAAGCGCTGATTGATGGCACGGCCTCCGGCAAATATGACGCCGCCGTCGCGGCCCTGACGATTACCGGTCCGCGGGCCGAGATCCTCGATTTCAGCCAGCCCTTTTATCGCACCGGCCTCGGCATCGCCGTCTCGCTCACCGAGGGGTCGCGCTGGACGGTTATCCTCCGCTCCATGCTGTCGCTCGGCTTCCTGCAGGCCGTCGGCGCGCTGATCGGCCTGGCGCTGCTGGTCGGCTTCCTGATCTGGGTGTTTGAGCGCGGCCGCAACGAGCATTTCGGCGGGGCGCGCGGCATCGGGGCGTCGATCTGGTGGTCGGCCGAGGCGATGACGCAGGCCAGCACCGGCGTCCACACGCCGATTACGCTCGCCGGACGGTCGCTCGCCATTCTCTGGATGGCCGTCTCGATCATCGCCATCGCCGTATTCACGGCCGGCGTTACCTCGGCGCTGACCACCAGCGCCCTGCAGGGGATCGTCACCAATGTGAACGATCTGGCGTCGATCCGGGTCGGTGCGATCTCGGATAGCTCGAGCGTCGATTATCTGAAGACCCAGCGCATCAAATATCGGGGCTATGCTTCCGCCGAGGACGGCCTCAAGGCATTGAAGGCCGGCGAAATCGACGCCTTCGTCTATGACAAGCCGCTGCTGGCCTGGATTGTGCTGCAACACTATTCGTCGTCGATCCAGGTGCTCGACATCGTCTTTGACCCGCAGAATTATGGCATCGGCCTGCCACTGGGCAGCCCATTGCGCAAGAATATCGACGTCGCCCTGCTCGACAACGTCCATAGCGACTGGTGGAAGCAGACCCTGTTCAGCTATCTGGGCGAACGTTGATCCGAACGCCGGAGCGCGCCATCGTGCCGGACCAGCCGATCGATCGAGTGCGGAAACTCTGCCTGGCCCTGCCGGAAGCGGCCGAGCAGGAGGCGTGGGGCGATCCGACCTTTCGCGTGGGCGGCAAGATCTTCGCCATGCTCAAGCGCGGCGATGGCCGCGCCTCGGTCTGGCTCAAGGCGCCGGATGGCAGCCAGTCGATCCTGGTGGGCGCCGATCCCGACCGCTTCTTCGTGCCGCCCTATCTGGGTCACAGGGGATGGGTCGGCATCCGCGTCGACGACGATCCCGACTGGGCCGAGATCGCGGCGCTGCTTGAGCGCAGCTATCGCCTGATCGCGTCGAAACGCCTCGCCCGCCGTATCGATTAAAGCTGGCGCCCTCGAAGCGGCGCGCCGGGGGCAGCCGCGCTTCGGGGACGACATCGACTGCAACGAGAACCGGCGCGACGCTGCAGCCCGCTTCGCGCGTTCTAACGCGGCTCGGCTCAGCCCTTGCCGTGGCCGACGTCTTCCATCATGTGCTCGACGGCCATGATCGCATTCTCAAGATCGGAGATCTTGCGCAGCGCGCCATCGGTCGGCAGCCCGCCGGCATCCACCGCCTGGGTGATCAGCTTCTGCTGTGCTTCGACCAGACGAGCCCGCAGCGCCGTAAGTTTCTTGTTCATCAATGCTATCCTTCGTTCCGACCGACATATGACTGGTTTGCATGAGGCATCGACACGAAAATCCGTCAACGGTCGATGCGACGCAATCGCCCAACTTGTTGTGGATGAGGGAGAATGGCCCAGAACGGTTCCATACCACCGCTTGACCGAATCTCGAAGGAGGCAGATTCTTTATTCTGGTTCTTCTCGACAGGGTGGTCGGAATATGTCGCGACGAATTTTTCTCACAGCAGCCTTGGATCGTTTGGTGGATGAAGGTCAGATCGGCCGGCGCTCCAACGCACACCGCATCATCAAGCTGGTGATCGAGAATGGCGTCACCGCTCTCGACGAAGATCAGCGCCAGATCTACGACAGCGAACTCATTCCCAAGATCGAACAAGTTCAAATTTTGAACCATTCCGGCACCCGCCATTGATGCAATCCCTTACAAACTGATTCGCTCGGTCTGTACTTTCATCGCTTTGGACTCCATACTTACTGCACCATTGGCATAGAGGCCTCGGCTGCCAGTGGCTGAGAGAGAATTGCGCTCCCGCCTACCGAAAGAGGAGGAACGCCAATGATCTCCGATCGCGAAAAACAAGCGATGGAGTGCCTTGAGCTTGCCGCTCAGGCCGACGACCCCGCCGTCCAGAAGTCGCTGCGACAGGCCGCCGATGCCCTGTTGTTCAACAATCTGACCGAGCCATCCGCCTTGACGCCCGGCAGCAGCTGCCACCGGCAGGCCGAGGCAGATTGATCCGCCGGCACTCGCCATCGCTGTTTGAAGAGACGTCCGCGCGGGGCGAGGTGCCAGCGCGACACGGCGAGGCCAATAGGCCCTTGCACCACTTCTAGCGAACCGCCGAACGCGACCATCCCCCTCATCACGGAGCGTGATCGCCTCGACGTTTCGGCATCGCGCCTAGTTCGTGGCGAAGCAGTAGAGCAGCCCGGCGCCGCCGGTGCTCTGCAAGGCAGCCTGATTGCAGCCGCCCCGCGTCAGATGCGACGAATTCCAGGATTTCATCGGCGCGCTGTCGTTGATGCCGACACGGTCATGATGGCCGAGCATGGCTGCGCCATCGACGCCGCCCTTCGTCCAGTTGCCGCAGGTCTTGTCCTCGCCGGGCGGGAAGGCGGTGCCGTCCGGCTGGCTGCCGGTCAGGATGTCATGCGTGTTCGGTGTGTCGCCGCGGCCGTTCACCGTAGCGCCGGTTTCGGTCAGCGCGGTCTCCTTGTTCAGATTGTTGGCGTCGCTGTGCAGGTCGGCGACATCCTTGGCGATGACGACACCCTTGGCGTTCTGCCAGGGGCCCTTGCCGATGCGGTCGCGCGCATTCACCGCCGGCTTGCCATCGGCTTCCTGCGTCGAGAGATAGGCATCCCAGGCGCGCTTGCCGGCGCCGACCTTGGTGGCAAGCGTCTGGCAGATCGTGTCGGCCCCATCGAGCCCGCCCAGATCCGCGCCTTTGACCGAGCCGGCGCTCGTGACGAAAAAGGTCATGCTGCCGGCGTCCTGCGCCTGCGCGGGGACCGCCAGCGCCAGGGTTACGATCGACGCCGCGAGCGCCAGGGATGCGTGTCTCATGTCGATCTCCTCTCGTGCCTGTTTCGTCCGCAACGCGCGGATGTGCGACCCGTTCCGATATAGGTGGCCGAGGAAGGCCGACGAGGGCGCGAAAGACTAGCCGGTGGCGCGCACGGGGATTCCGCTGCGCAGCGCGTTGCGCTCGGCGCGCGGCGTGCGGCCGAAATGCTCGACATAGCTTTTCGAGAAGTGCGAGGCCGAGACGAAACCGCATTCGACGGCGATGGCGAGGATCGGCCGGCTGGTCTGGCGCAGCAATTCGCGCGACCGCTCCAGCCGGATCGTCAGATAGTGCCGGGTCGGCGAGCGGCCGAGATATTTGTGAAACAGCCGCTCCAGCTGCCGCGTCGAGCAGCCGGCCTTCGCCGCCAGTTCCTGGCAGGTGAGCGGCCGCTCGATCGCCTGCTCCATCAGCGCCACCACGGCGAGCAGCCTCGGATGGGCGACGCCGAGCCGGGCGCGCAGATCCATCCGCTGTCGCTCGGCCGCGTCGCGGACCCTATGGTGGATCAGCTGGTCGGTGACCTCGGTGGCGATGTCCGTCCCGTGATGCCCGGCGATCAGCGACAGCATCATGTCGACCGCCGCCGTGCCGCCCGCGCAAGTGAAACGGTTGCGGTCGATCTCGAACAGTTCCTGGCTCAGATCGAGATCGGGAAATTCCGAGGCCAGGCTGGAAAAATTCTCCCAGTGGATCGTGGCCGCATGCCCATCCAGCAGGCCCGCCTTGGCAAGTACGTATGTTCCCGTGCAGACCGCGCCGATGCCGACGCCAAACGAAGCCAGCCGGCGCAGCACAGCCATCAGCTCGCGATGACCATGGGTCTGGACATCCAGCCCGGCGCAGACGATCGCCGCCGCGAGCCCGCCCGCCTCGGCATAGGCGCCATCGACCGCGACGGCGACGCCGTTCGACGCCTCGATCGCCCGGCCATCCGGCGAATAGAGCCGCCATTCGTAGAGCGCGCGCCCGGCGGCGCGGTTTGCCAGGCGCAGCGGCTCGATCGCCGAGGTGAAGGCGATCATCGAGAACTGCGGCACCAGCATGAAGCCATAGACGCGCGGCGCCTCGGCGACCGGCATCAGCGACACGGGCATCGTCGATCTCTCGACCGGCTTCTGCATGGCGATTTCCCTGCCGGCTGCCCGATTTTTCGAAGTCTTGTTGAATTTTTCGAAGTCTTGCCGGATCCGGGATCGATGATCCCCGCCCGCGGGAACGGCGTCAATACACTCTGGAATTGGACCAGGTTGAAGGAAGGCGGCGCGCCGTCGCAAAACCTCAAATTCGCGTCGCTGTCGCACCAGATCGGCCGCCGGCTTCGCGCCAAGCTCGGCCGGTAATCGGGGTTCCCCATGCGCCGTTTCTCGCTGAAATCGCTGATCTCGGAAGCCTTCAACGCCCATCAGGGCTGGGAGCGGCAATGGCGCACGCCCGAGCCGAAGGCGGCCTATGACGCGGTCATCGTCGGCGGCGGCGGCCATGGCCTCGCCACCGCCTATTACCTCGCGAAAGAACACGGCCTCACCAATATTGCGGTGATCGAGAAGGGCTGGCTCGGCGGCGGCAATACAGGCCGCAACACCACGATCATCCGCTCCAACTATCTCTATGAGGAGAGCGAGGCGATCTACGAGCATGCGATGAAGCTCTGGGCCGGGCTGTCGCAGGAGCTCAACTACAACGTCATGTATTCGCAGCGCGGCGTGCTGATGCTGGCGCATAACAGCCACGACGTGCAGAGCTTCAAGCGCCATGTCTATGCCAATCGCCTGGCCGGCATCGACAATGAATGGCTGACGCCGGACGAGGCGAAGGAATTCTGTCCGCCGCTCAACATCTCGCCCGACCTGCGCTATCCGATCGTCGGCGCGGCCCTGCAGCGACGCGGCGGCGTGGCGCGGCATGACGCGGTTGCCTGGGGCTATGCGCGCGGCGCCGACGCGATGGGCGTCGACATCATCCAGAATTGCGAGGTCACCGGCTTCCGCCGCGATGCCGGCGGCGCGATCGCCGGGGTCGAGACCTCGAAGGGCTTCATCGCCACAAAGCGTGTCGGCGTCGTCGCCGCGGGCCACACCAGCGTGGTGATGGCGCGCGCCGGGCTGCGTATGCCGCTCGAAAGCTTCCCGCTTCAGGCGCTGGTTTCCGAGCCGGTGAAGCCGGCCTTTCCCTGCGTGGTGATGTCGAACGCCGTGCACGCCTACATCTCCCAATCCGACAAGGGCGAACTGGTGATCGGCGCCGGCACTGACCAATACATCTCCTATAGCCAGCAGGGCGGGCTGCACATTCCGATCCATACGCTCGACGCGATCTGCGAACTGTTCCCGCAATTCTCGCGGATGCGGATGCTACGCAGCTGGGGCGGCATCGTCGACGTGACACCCGACCGCTCGCCCATCATCGGCAAGACGCCGATCCCCGGCCTCTACGTCAATTGCGGCTGGGGTACTGGGGGCTTCAAGGCGACGCCCGGCTCCGGCAATGTCTTCGCCTGGACCATCGCCAAGGGCGAGCCGCACCCGATCAACGCCCCCTTCACCCTCGATCGCTTCCGCACCGGACGGCTGATCGACGAAGCGGCCGCCGCCGCCGTCGCGCATTAGGGCAGGATGCAAACCTTGAAAGACCAGAGCCATTCTTCACCTCTCCCTGAGGGAGAGGTCGACGGCCGAGGACCGGCGGGTGAGGGTTTACGGCCTTGCCGGAGAGTTCCCTAATCCCTCACCCGGCTCTTCGAGCCGACCTCTCCCTCCGGGAGAGGTGAAGCGTCAGTTCCACCCTCAAGAGGGGCCCGAAGATGCTGCTCATTCCCTGCCCCTATTGCGGCGACCGGCCGGAGATCGAATTTCGCGGCGGCGGCGAGGCGCATATCGCCCGTCCCCGCGATCCCCAGGCGATCGACGATCAGGCCTGGGCCGAATTCCTGTTCTACCGGACCAATCCGAAGGGCCTGATGGCCGAGCGCTGGAACCATGCGCATGGTTGCCAGCGCTGGTTCAATGCGTTGCGCGACACGGTGAGCGACCGCATCCTGGAGAGCTACAGGATGGGCGAAAAGCCGGCCGGCGGAGGGAGCCTTTGATGGCCGGCCGCAACCGCCTGCCCCGGGGGGGCCGCATCGACCGGTCGAAGCCCGTCTCGATCGCCTTCAATGGCAGGACGCTGACGGGCTTTGCCGGCGATACCGTCGCCTCGCTGCTCATCGCGCATGACATCCATTTCGTCGGCCGCTCGTTCAAATATCACCGGCCGCGCGGCTTCCTGAGCCATGGCTCGGACGAGCCGAACGCCCTGCTTTCGGTCGATCGCGGCCCCGGCAAGATCGACCCGAACAACCGCGCCACGGTGGCGGAGGCCCGCGACGGGCTCGTCACCCAATCGCAGAACCATTGGCCGTCGCTCGAATTCGACGTCGGCGCGATCAACGACGTGCTGTCGCCCGTCTTCGTCGCCGGCTTCTACTACAAGACCTTCATGTGGCCGCGCCGGTTCTGGGACAGCGTCTACGAGCCGAAGATACGGGCCGCCGCCGGTCTCGGCCGGGCGCCGAGCGAGCCGGATGCCGACCGCTACGCCAACCGCCACGCCCATTGCGACGTGCTGGTGGTCGGCGCCGGCCCCGCCGGCCTCGCCGCGGCGCTCGCCGCCTCGGGGACGGGCAAGCGCGTCATCCTCGCCGACGAGCAGGCGGAGATGGGCGGCACGCTGCTGCACGACCGGACCTCGCTCATCGACGGCAAGGCAGCGCAGGAATGGATGGCGGAAGCGCTTGCCGAATTGCGCGCGCGAAGCAACGTCACGCTGCTGCCGCGAACCACCGCCTTCGGCTATTACAACCACAATCACGTCGCGCTCGCCGAACGCATCACCGACCATCTCGCAGACGCCCCCGCCCACCTGCCGCGCGAAAGACTGTGGCAGGTCCGCGCCGGCGAGGTTGTGCTGGCGACCGGCGCGCATGAGCGGCCGCTGGTCTTCGCCGACAATGACCGCCCCGGCATTCTGCTGGCGGAAAGCGTGCGCGCCTTCGTCAACCACTATGCCGTCGCCCCCGGCCGCAGGATCGTCTTCGTCACTAACGGCGCCTCGGCCTATGCGGCGGCGCTCGACGCGGCCGATGCCGGGCTCGACGTGACGCTGGTCGATATCCGGCCCGAAAGCGATTGCGGGCCGGAACTGGCCGCGCTGCGCGCAAAGGGCGTCCCGGCCTTGACGGGCCACACCGTCCTGGCCGCGACCGGCACCAGGCGCGTCACCGGCCTCGCCGTCGCGCCAGTGTCCCCGGAAGGCAAGATCGGCGCGCGGAAAATCCTGGCCGCCGATTGTGTCGGCATGTCGGGCGGCTGGACGCCCTCGGTGCATCTGTTCTCGCAGTCGCGCGGCAAGCTGCGCTTCAACCCAGCGCTCGATGCCTTCGTGCCGGATCAACCGGTCCAGGCAACCCGCTCGGCCGGCGCCGCCAATGGCCGCTACGATCTCGCCGAGATCCTCGCCGAAGGCTTTGCCGCCGGCACCGCCGCCGCCGGAAACAGCGCCAGCCGTACCTTCGCGGCCACGCCGACGTCGACCGGCTTCTGGCCCGTTCGCGTGCTGCCCACCGACGCCGACCCCGCTCGCATCAAGGCATTCATCGATTTCCAGAACGACGTCACGGCAAAGGATATCCACCTGGCCGTCCGCGAGGGCTTCGAATCCGTCGAGCACGTCAAGCGTTACACCACGACAGGCATGGCGACGGACCAGGGCAAGAGCTCGAACATGAACGCGCTCGGCATCGTCGCCGGCATTCTCGACAAGCCCCTGCCCGCGGTCGGCACCACCACCTTTCGCCCGCCCTATACGCCGGTCACCTTCGGCACGCTGATCGGCCCATCGCGCGGTCCCCTTTTCGACCCGGCGCGAAAAACGCCGATTCATGGCTGGGCCGAGGAACAGGGCGCGCGGTTCGAGGATGTCGGGCTCTGGAAGCGCGCCTGGTATTTTCCACGCGGCGACGAGGACATACGCGAAGCAGTGGCGCGCGAATGCGCGGCGGTGCGCGAGCATGTCGGCATCTTCGACGCCAGCACGCTGGGCAAGATCGAAGTCGTCGGCCCCGATGCGGCCGAGTTCATGAACCGCATCTATATCAATGGCTGGCTGAAGCTCGAACCGGGCCGCTGCCGCTACGGGCTGATGCTGAAGGAGGATGGCTACATCCTCGACGACGGCGTCGTCGCCCGGCTGGCGCCCGACCGCTTCCACGTCACCACCACGACCGGCGGCGCGCCGCGCGTGCTCGCCCATATGGAGGATTATCTCCAGACCGAATGGCCGGAGCTGGAGGTCTTCCTTACCTCGACCACCGAGCAGTTCGCCGTCATCGCCGTGCAGGGCCCGAAGGCGCGCGACCTGATCGCGCCGCTGGTCACCGGCATCGACCTTTCCAACGACGCCTTCCCGCATATGGCGGTGCGGACCGGTTTCATCGGCGGGGTGCCGACAAGGCTGTTCCGCGTCTCGTTCACCGGCGAACTCGGCTTCGAGATCAACGTGCCCGCCGATTATGGCCGCGCGGTCTGGGAAGCGATTTTTGCACGAGGCGCGGCGTTCGGGCTGACGCCCTATGGCACCGAGGCCATGCATGTGCTGCGGGCCGAGCGCGGCTTCGTCATCATCGGGCAGGAAACCGACGGCACGGTCACGCCGGACGATCTCGGCCTTGCCGGCATGATCGCCAAGTCCAAGCCGGATTTCGTCGGCAAGCGTTCGCTGGCACGTCCGGATCTGGTCGCGCCTGGCCGCAAGCAACTGGTCGGCATCCTGGCCGACGACCCGACCCTCCTTCTCGACGAGGGCGCGCAGATCGTCGCCGACCGCGACCAGCCGATCCCGATCCATGCGCTCGGCCATGTCACCTCGAGTTACTGGAGCCCGGCTTGCGACCGCTCGATCGCGCTGGCGCTGGTCGAGGGCGGCCGCGCGCGCATCGGCAGCGATGTCTTCGTGACGACGCCGAGCAGCTTCACCAAGGCGACGGTAACCGCGCCGGCCTTCTTCGATCCCGCGGGAGAACGCGTCCATGCTTGAGACCATCGCCAGGGCCACCCGCGCCGCGGCGCTGACCGCGTCCGCCTCGACTGGAACACCGGAGATCACCCCGCTCCCCGACGCCGCCCGCTTCGCGCTGCGGCTGCGGCCGGCGCTTGCCGCCGAACTGGGCGCGGTGGCGGGCTTCCCGCTCGACCTCGCCATCAACCGCGCCTCGCCGGGTCCGCGCCGGTCGATACAGCTCGGCCCCGACGAATGGCTGCTGATCGGCGAAGCGGCGGACGCCGACGCCATCGCCGCCGAAATCGCGGAAGCGCTCGGCGACAGGTTCCATGCGCTGGTCGAGATCAGCCACCGCAATGTCGGCATCGCGGTTCGTGGCAACCATGCTGTCGATGTGCTCAATGCCGGCTGCCCGCTCGACCTGTCGGCCGCCGCGTTCCCGGCCGGCTTCGCCACCCGCACCCTGCTGGGCAAGGCGGAAATCGTGCTGATCCGCGAGGATGACGCGCCGACCTACCGGGTCGAATGCTGGCGCTCCTTCGCCCCCTATGTGCACGGCTTCCTGCTGGAAGCGGCGCGGGACTTTCATGGCGATTGAGCGTGTCGCCTTCCGGCGAGAAGATGTCGTTCCGGCACGCATGGGACGGCAGGACGGGTAGCAGAATGAGCGGGACCCAGGGTCCGCCTTCACGAAAGCTGAGCCGATGCTCGACAGTCCCGAAACACCGCTGAAGGCGCTGATCCGCAATCGCCGGCCCGGGCACAGCCTCGATGCGCCCTTCTATGTCAGCCCCGAGATCTTCGCCGCCGACATGGAGCTGATCTTCGGCCGGCACTGGATCTATGTCGGGGTCGAGCCGGACGTGCCGGAGCCCGGCGACGCGATGACGGTGGATATCGGTCGCTATTCGGTCATCGTCGTGCGCGACGACGACATGGGCATCCAGGCGTTTCACAATGTCTGCCGCCATCGCGGCGCGCGCATCCTGCATGACGAGAAGACCACCGTCGGCAACATCGTCTGCCGCTACCACGCTTGGACCTATGACCTCTCCGGCGCGCTGATCCATGCCGAGCATATGGGCGCCGATTTCGACCGGACCTGCCACGGTTTGAAGCGAGTGCATGTCCGCTCGCTGCAAGGACTGATCTTCCTCTGCCTCGCCGAGGAGCCGCCGGAAGATTTCGACGAGATGGCGCGCGAGATGGGCCCCTATATCGCCCCGCACGACATCGCCAACACCAAGATCGCCTTCGAGAGCGATATCATCGAGCAGGGCAACTGGAAGCTCGCGATGGAGAACAATCGCGAGTGCTACCACTGCGCCGGCAATCATCCCGAACTGACCGTGCCGCTCTTCGCCTATGGCTTCGGCTTCGCGCCGGACGAGATGGACGAGCAGGACCGCGCCCAGGCCGAGCGCTATGCCTGCCTGGTGCGGGACAGCCACGCCGACTGGGAGGGAAGCGGCCTGCCCTCGCGCGAGATCGAGCGGCTCGACAGCCGCATCACCGGCTTCCGCACCGAACGGCTGCCGCTCGACGGCGCCGGCGAGGCGCATACGCTCGACACCAAGCGCGCGAGCCGCAAGCTGCTCGGCCAGTTCACCCGCGCCAATCACGGCGCGCTGTCGTTCTGGACGCAGCCGAACTCCTGGCACCATTTCATGAGCGACCACATCGTCACCTTCTGCGTGATGCCGGTCGATGCCGGCACGACGCGGGTGCGCACGAAATGGCTTGTGCACAAGGATGCGGTCGAGGGCGTCGACTACGATCTCGCCAACCTCACCGAGGTCTGGAGCGCCACCAACGCACAGGACAGCGCCCTGGTCGGCTATGCCCAGCAGGGCGCGCGCAGCCCCGCTTACGAGCCCGGCCGCTATTCGCCGCACACCGAATTCCTCGTCGAAAAATTCTGTCGCTGGTATGTCGGCCGCATGGCCGCGCATCTCGGGCGGTGACGATGGCGGATGGCAATGGCGCCCTGCTGCAGGACCCGGTCGCCCGCCTTCTGGAGGGCGGCCCGGTCTGGAATGGCGAGAGCGACGACATCCTCGTCTGCCGGGCCGTCCGCGACGAGACGCATGACGTCAAGACGTTCCTGCTCGCCCCCCGCCTGCAGCATCGCTTCGCCTACCGGCCCGGCCAGTTCCTGACCTTCGAGTTCGACATCGACGGCGAGGCGATCCATCGCTGCTACACGATCTCCTCGGCACCGACCCGCCCCAACCTCGTCTCGATCACCGTCAAGCGCGTGCCCGGCGGCCCGGTCTCGAACTGGCTGCACGATCATCTGAGGCCCGGCGCGACCGTCAAGGCGATCGGCCCGATGGGCGAGTTCAGCTGCCTGAACCATCCGGCGGAGAAATACCTGTTTCTCTCCGGCGGCAGCGGCATCACCCCCCTGATGTCGATGGCGCGCACGTTCCACGACCTCGCTGAGCCGCGCGACATTGTCTTCGTCCACGCCGCCCGCTCGCCCGCCGACATCATCTTTCGCAGCGAGCTGGAGACGATGGCGCGGCAGTCGAAAAGCTTCCACTTCGCCGCCCTCTGCGAGGCCGACAGCGGCAGCGAAGCCTGGGGCGGTTATCGCGGCCGGCTGACGCTACCAATGCTGCACCTTATGGCTAACGACTGGTTAACACGCGAGATCTTCGTCTGCGGCCCGGCCCCCTTCATGGCGGCAGTCCGCGCCATGCTCGCCGATGCCGGCTTCGACATGACCCGCCATCACGAGGAAAGCTTTGATTTCGCCAAGCTTTCCGGCGCCGAGCAGGAGGCCGTGCGCGAAGCCGAGGCCGTCATGCCGGTCGGAAAGGTCTATCGCGTCGAGTTTTCGAAGACACGCCGCGTCATCGACTGTCCGGAAGGCGTTCCGGTGCTCGAAGCCGCCCGCCGCGCCGGCGTCCGCCTGCCCTCCTCCTGCACCAAGGGCCTGTGCGGCACCTGCAAGTCGAAGCTCGTTTCCGGCACGGTCGAGTTGAAGCACCAGGGCGGCATCCGCCAGCGCGAGATCGACGCCGGCATGACGCTGCTCTGCTGCGCCAGGCCGACCAGCGACCTGGTGGTCGAACGATGAGAGAGATGAGGGAGCCGGAATCCGGGGGATCCATGAGCGCGCTGCACGACAAGAGCCTGGTCATCGACGGGCTGATCATCTCGAAATGGGACCGCTCCGTCTTCGAGGAAATGCGGAAAGGCGGGATTTCGGCCGCGAATTGCACCGTATCGGTCTGGGAAGGATTCCAGGCGACCGTCGACAACATCGCCACCATGAAGCGGGAGATCCGCGACAATGCCGATATCCTGACGCTGATCCGTTCGGCCGAGGACATCGTGAGGGCGAAGGCGGACGGCAAGACCGGCATCATCCTCGGCTTCCAGAACGCCGCCGCCTTCGAGGACAATCTCGGCTATGTCGAGGCCTTCGCCGACCAGGGCGTGCGCGTCGTACAGCTTTGCTACAACACGCAGAATTTGATCGGCACGGGCTGCTACGAGCGCGATGGCGGCCTCTCCGGCTATGGCCGCGAAGTCGTCGCCGAGATGAACCGCGTGGGCATACTGATCGACCTCTCGCATGTCGGCGCCAAGACGTCGGAAGAGACGATCCTCGAATCGAAAAAGCCCGTCACCTATTCGCACTGCCTGCCCTCGGGGCTGAAGGCGCATCCGCGCAACAAGAGCGACGAGCAGCTGAAATTCATCGCCGATCATGGCGGCTTCGTCGGCGTCACCATGTTCCCGCCCTTCCTGAAGCGCGGCACCGAGGCGACGGTCGACGATTATGTCGAGGCGATCGACTACGTCGCCAACATCGTTGGCGAGGACAATGTCGGCGTCGGCACGGATTTCACGCAAGGCTATGACCGCGCCTTCTTCGACTGGATCACCCACGACAAGGGCCGCCACCGCCGCCTGACCGATTTCGGCACCGTGCTGAACCCGGAAGGCATCCGCACCATCGGCGAATGGCCGAACCTGACGATGGCCATGGAAAAGGCCGGCTGGAGCGCTTCCCGGATCGAGAAGATCATCGGCGGCAACTGGCTGCGGACCTTCCGAACCGTCTGGGGCGCATGATGCAGCCGCTCCTGCCGATCGAGGTCGACGAGGAAACAGGCGTCTGGAGCACGGACGGCCTGCCGATGCTCTATGTGCCGCGCCACTTCTTCACCAACAACCACCTCGCCGTGGAAGCCGCGCTCGGCCGCGAGCGCTATGCCGAGATCCTGTATCCGGCCGGCTACAAATCCGCGTTCTTCTGGTGCGACAAGGAGGCGAAGACCCACGGCCTCAAGGGTCTCGCCGTGTTCGAGCACTATCTGAAGCGTCTGTCGCAGCGCGGCTGGGGCCAGTTCGCCTTCCTGTCCGCCAATGCCGACGCCGGCGACGCCGAGATCGCACTCTGGCACTCGTCTTTCGTGCTTCAGCAGCCGGGCGTCACGGGCCGGCTTTGCTACATGTTCGAAGGCTGGTTCGCCGGCGCGATGGACTGGGTCGGGCAAAGCGAGGGCCGCGACTACCGGACGGTCAGCCGCGAAACGCAGTGCGCCGCCGAAGGCCATGCGCATTGCACCTTCCGCGTCACGCCGATGGCCGCCTGATGCGCTACCCGCATCTGCTCTCGCCGATCACGCTCAACCAGGTCACGATCCGCAACCGCGTCGTCTCGACGGCGCATGCCGAGGTCTATGCCGAGCCGGGCGGCCTGCCGGGGGATCGCTACATCCGCTACTACGAGGAAAAAGCCAGGGGTGGCCTCGGCCTGGCGATCTGCGGCGGCTCCAGCCCGGTCTCGATCGACAGCCCGCAGGGCTGGTGGAAATCGGTCAATCTCTCCACCGACGCCGTCATCGATCCGCTCGTCCGGCTCGCCGAAACCATGCACCGGCATGGCGCGAAGATCATGATCCAGGCGACCCATATGGGGCGCCGCTCCTCCTATCATGGCGAGCACTGGCCGCATCTGATGACGCCGTCCGGCATCCGCGAACCGGTGCATCGCGGCAATGCCAAGATCATCGAAATCGAGGAAATCCGCCGCATCGTCGGCGATTTCGCCAAAGCTGCGAAGCGCGTCCAGGCCGCCGGCCTCGACGGCATCGAGATCTCGGCGGCGCACCAGCACCTGATCGACCAGTTCTGGAGCCCGCGCACCAACCGTCGCAGCGACGAATTCGGCGGCAGCCTCGAAAACCGGATGCGCTTCGGCATCGAGGTGCTGACGGCGGTTCGCGAAGCGGTGGGTGCGGACTTTTGCGTGGGCCTGCGCATGTGCGGCGACGAGTTCCACGAGGACGGGCTCGACCACGAGACGCTGAAGCAGATCGCGCAGGCGATGAGCGAGACGAAGCTGATCGATTATCTGAGCGTCATCGGCTCCGGCGCGGATACGCACAACACGCTGGCGAACTGCATGCCGCCCATGGCGCTGCCGCCGGAACCCTTCGTGCATCTCGCCGCCGGCATCAAATCCGTGGTTACGATTCCGGTCATGCATGCGCAGAGCATCCGCGACGCCGGACAGGCCGAGCGAATCCTCGCCAGCGGCATGGTCGATCTGGTCGGCATGACGCGGGCCCAGATCGCCGATCCGCATATGGTCGAGAAGATCCGCAACGGCCGCGAGGACGAGATCAAGCAATGCGTCGGCGCGAACTACTGCATCGACCGGCAGTATAATGGCCACGACGTGCTCTGCGTCCAGAACGCCGCCACCTCGCGCGAAGCGACCATGCCGCATGTCGTCGCCCGCTCTACCGGCCCGATCCGCAAGGTGGTGGTGGTCGGCGGCGGGCCGGGCGGGCTGGAGGCCGCCCGCGTCGCCAAGGCTCGCGGGCATGAGGTCGTGCTTTTCGAACGGAACGCGGCGGTCGGCGGCCAGATCAATCTCGCCGCCAAGGCGCCGCAGCGAGAACAGATGGCCGGCATCGTCCGCTGGTTCGACATGGAGACGAAACGCCTCGGCGTCGACCGGCGCATGGGCACGGAGGCGACCGCCGCGATGATCCTGGGAGAGCAGCCGGACATTGTCGTGCTTGCCACGGGCGGGACGAGCCATAGCGGCGATGTCGCGGGCTGGGGCGTGGCGGACGGATTGGCGGTCAGCTCATGGGACATTCTCTCCGGCCGCGTCGAGCCGGCCAGGAACGTCCTCGTCTACGACGCCGTCAGCACCCATGCCGGCGCGGGCGTCGCCGACTATCTGGCGACACGCGGCAGCATGGTCGAGATCGTGACGCCGGACGTGAAGATCGCCGACGATGTCGGCGGCACGACCTTTCCGATCTTCTATCGCCGCCTCTATGCGATGGACGTCGTGATGACGCCGAACCACTGGCTCGACCGCGTCTATGCGGAGGGCGACAAGAAGATCGCCGTCTTGCGCAACGAATATACCGAGGCGCTGGAGGAGCGCGCCGTCGATCAGGTCGTCATCGAGAATGGCATCCTGCCGAATGAGGGACTCTATTGGGAGTTGAAGGAAGGCTCGCTCAACCGCGGCCAGGTCGATGTCGCCCGGCTCTTCGCGGCGGAGCCGCAGCCCGCCCTTGCCGAAGACCTGTCCGGCGACCGCTATCTGCTCTTCCGGGTCGGGGACTGCATCTCCCAGCACAACATCCACGGCGCGATCTATGATGCGCTGCGCCTCTGCAAGGACTTTTGACGGTGTTTCCGCTCGCCGGCGCGGTCACGATCCTGTTCTGGCTTGCCGTGCTGGTCCTCATCGTCGGCCTGTGGCGGCGGGCCAGGCTCTGGCGGAAAGGCCGTAAAGCCCGCGTGAACTGGCTCGGCCTGCTCGCCATCCCGAAGCGCTATTTCGTCGACCTCCATCATATCGTGGCGCGCGATCCCTACATCGCCCGAACCCACATGGCCGTCGCGGGCGGCGCCATCGCCGCTCTGGTGGTGGTCGGCATCAATTACGGCCTGCTGCTCTATTCGCCCTGGCTCGATTGGCTGATCGCGATCGCTGCCCTCATCATGCTTTCGGGCAGCGTCTTCGTCTGGCTCCGTCGCCGTAATCCACCGGCGCGGCTATCCCGGGGCGCCTGGAGTCGCCTGCCCTACAGTCTCGCCGCCTTCGCGCTCGGGCTTGTCCTGGTCGGCGTCATCACCGGCATGAGCCTGCCCGTTTCCGGCCTGGTCGCAGGCTTCGCGGCGCTCATCCTGCTTTTGCTTCTCGCCGGCACGGCCGAACTGGCGCTCGGTATCGGCTCTGGCGGGCCGATGAAGCATGCCGTTGCCGGACTGCTGCATCTGGGCCTCCACCCCCGCCCCGAGCGCTTCACCCATCCCTCCACGGGCCTCAAGCTTCTGGACCTCCAGGGGGGCGAATTCGGCGTCGAGAAGCCGGCCGATTTCCGCTGGAACCAGTTGCTTTCCTTCGACGCCTGCGTCCAGTGCGGCAAGTGCGAGGCCGCCTGCCCTGCCTTCGCCGCCGGCCAGCCGCTCAACCCGAAGAAGCTGATCCAGGATCTCGTCGTTGGCATGACGGGCGGCAGCGACGCCGCCTATGCCGGCAGCCCGTCGCCAGGGCTATCGATCGGCAAGCATTTTGGCGCGCCGAACGCGGCCATCCTGCCAACGTTGGTGGCGCCGGAAACGCTCTGGTCCTGCACGACCTGCCGCGCCTGCGTGCAGGAGTGCCCGATGCTGATCGAGCATGTCGACGCGATCGTCGATCTGCGCCGTTTCGAAACGCTGGCGCATGGCGACATCCCCGGCAAGGGTCCGGAAACCCTCGCCCATCTGCGCGAGACCGGCACGGTCGGCGGCTTTCCCCATGCGGCGCGGACCCACTGGGCGGTCGATCTCGATGTGCGACAGGCGCAGCCCGGCGAGGCAATCGACATTCTTCTCGTCGCCGGCGAAGGCGTCTTCGACATGCGCTATCAGCGCACGCTGCGCGCGCTGGTCCGATCGCTGAAGGCGGCCAAGGTCGACTTCGCCCTTCTCGGCACGCTGGAACGCGACACGGGCGACACCGCCCGCCGGCTCGGCGACGAGGCCACGTTCCAAACCCTGGCGAAGGGCAACATCGCGACGCTCGACAGCCTCGATTTCAAGCGGATCGTCACGGCCGACCCGCATGTGCTGAACAGCCTTCGCAACGAATATCCCGCGCTGGGCGGGCGCTACGCCGTGCTGCATCACACGACCCTGCTGGCAGAACTGACGCGCAGCGGCGCGCTGACACTCGGCGCTCGAGAGGATCCTCGGCCGATCACCTATCACGACCCCTGCTATCTCGGCCGCTATAATGGCGAGATCGACGCGCCGCGCGCCCTGCTCGCCGGCATGGGCGTGGCGGTGCGCGAGATGGAGCGATCCGGCCTGCGCGGCCGCTGCTGTGGCGGCGGCGGCGGTGCGCCGCTGACGGATATACCCGGCAAGAGGCGGATACCCGATATCCGCGTCGACGATGCGCGCGAAACGGGTGCCGGCATCATCGCCGTCGCCTGTCCCAATTGCACGGCGATGCTGGAAGGCGTCGTCGGCGAGCGGCCGGAAATCCTCGATATCGCCGAACTTGTCGCCGCGTCGTTGGAGGCCTGAGATGAGCGGCACCCGGCGCATCAACCCGCGACGCCCCTTTCGCATCACGCCCGAGGGCATCCGCCGGATCGTCCTGGGCGAGGAAGGCGACGCCGGCGAAATCGCGCTGTCGCCCGTGGCGATGGCCTCATCCAAGCCGCTACGCCTCGTCGGCGAGGCCACGGCAAACCTGCTGGTCGTGGCGCATAGCGACCGCGGCGCCCTCGATGCGCCGGCCCGCGAGGCGATCGCCGCCGCTGCGATCCTGGCCGATCCCGCCACCCCCGTGCTGGTGCTGGTTCTGGGCGATCTGGCGGAGGATCTGGGGCCCTTTGGCGCGGACCGGATCCTCGCCGTGCCGGAATGCGGCAATGGCGCCTTTCTGCCGGATCTGGAGGTGTCGGTACTGTCCGACGTCATTGATCGCTTCCAGCCGCGCCATGTCCTGATGCCGGACAGCCCGACGGGCACCGGCGATCTCGGCCGACGCGCCGCGGCGGCGCTGGACGCCGAGATTGCAACCCATGTCGTCGAACTGAAGACGGACTCGGTTGCCTGCAACCGGCAAGGCGGCACCGTGCTGGCCCGGCGCGGCCTGCCGCGGTTCATCCTGCTCGATCCCGGCGCGATTGATGCTGCCTTGCCCTTCCGCGGCGCCGGTAAGCGGCTCGACTACGCCGCCCATGCCGTGGCGCCGGGCCTCTATCGCGATCTCGGGCTCAAGCCGGTCGCGGGGGCGGCGCTGCCGCTCGAAGAGGCCGATTTCATCGTCGCGGCCGGCAATGGCGTTCGCGACGTCCCGACGGTCGAAGCGGTGGCAGACCTGTTCGGCGCCGCGATTGGCGCCAGCCGCGTCGCCGTCGACGATGGCCGCTTCCCCAAGGACAAGCAGGTTGGCGCGACCGGCAAGACGGTGCAGGCCAGCGTCTACATGGCAATCGGCATTTCCGGCGCCGTTCAGCATCTGCAAGGGATCCGCGCCTGTCGGCATGTCATCGCCATCAACAGCGACGCCAGCGCCCCGATTGCCCGCCGCGCCGATCTGACCATTGTCGCGGATGCGCAGGCGGTCATGCAGGCGCTTGTGAGCGAGACCGCCAGGCGCAACTGGCCGGGCGATGCCGCCGACGAGGCGCGGGCCGATGGATAGCTGGCAGCTCCGCATCGCCGTCCTCGTCTCGATCGGCCGCAATCCGGTGAGCGGCGCGGCGCGGCCGGACCGCAACGATCTGCTGGCGTTGGAACTGGCGCGCAAGGCCGGCGGTGAGCTCACGATCCTCCATGCCGGCGACCCTAACGAGCCGGCGCTGGCCGATTACCTCGCCTATAGCGCCGCGCCGCTCGAGATCCTTCCGATGCCGGGCGGGCCGGACATCGTGCCCCCGCTCGCCGCGCGCTTGCAGGGCTTCCACCTGATCCTCACCGGTAGCCGGACGGAAGGCGGCGAGGCGAGCGGCATGCTGCCCTATGCGCTCGCCAAACGCCTCGGCCTGCCGATTGTGGCGCAGGCGCTGGATCTCGCCGTGGCGGAGGGCCAGGCCGAGATCACGCAATTCTTGCCCAAGGGCCAGCGGCGGCGCATAACAGTCCGCCTTCCGGCGATCATCGCCGTGCATCCGATGGCGCCGCTCACGCCGCGCTACAGCCATCTGCGCCGCGTCTCGGGCCAGTCCGTAACCTTACCGGCACCCGCCTCAACCGAGGCCGCATCGACGGCATGGCGCACCGAACCGGCCAGGAAACCGGTCGTGCTCCAGGCGACGGAGAAGAAATCCGGCCATGCCCGCATGGCGGCGGCCATCACTAGCGAGAGCAAGGGCGGCACCCTCGTCACCGAGGGCACGCCCACCGAAAAGGCGCTGGCGATCCTCGCCTATCTGCGCAGCCACCGGCTGATCGAGTTCTAACACGCCTCACCTTTGCGCCGTCTGCCAGTTCTGGGCGACGTGGTAGCGCGCATGGGCGGCAACCAGCATCGGCCGGCCGAGAATATGGTCGGCCGCCTTCTCGCCGATCATGATGGTCGGCGCGTTGAGATTGCCGGTCGTCACCGACGGCATGATCGAGCTGTCGACGACGCGCAGCCCCTCAACGCCGATCACACGCGTTTCCGGATCGACCACGGCCATTCGGTCGTCGACCGCCCCCATCTTGCAGCTGCAGGACGGGTGATAGGCGCTTTCGACCTTGGCGCGGATGAACGCGTCGATCTGCTCGTCGCTCACGATATCCGCGCCCGGCTGGATCTCGCGTCCGCGATAGGGCGCGAAGGCGGGCTGGGCGAAGATCTCGCGCGTCAGCCGCACGCAGGCGCGCATCTCGGTCCAGTCGTCGTCATGGCTCATATAGTTGAAGCGGATGCTGGGATGGACATGCGGGTCCCGCGCGGCGAGCCGGACATGGCCCCGGCTTTTCGAGCGCATCGGCCCGACATGCGCCTGGAAGCCATGCTCGGAGGCAAGCCCCGTGCCGTCATAGGTCACGGCCATCGGCAGGAAATGATACTGGATGTCGGGATAGCGGATGCCCGGGCGTGAGCGGATGAAACCGCAGCTTTCAAAGTGATTGCTGGCGCCGAGCCCGGTGCCGGTCGTTAGCCATTGCGCCCCGACCATGCCCTTCCCGACCAGCCCGGACCAGGCATAGAGCGTGATCGGCTGGGTGCAGGCCATCTGGAAATAGAACTCCAGATGGTCCTGCAGATTCTCGCCGACCCCCGGCCGGTCCGCGACCACCGGAATGTCCAGCGCCTGCAACTCCGTGGCCGGCCCCACGCCGGAGAGCTTCAGAAGCTGTGGCGAGTTGATCGGCCCGCCGGAGAGAATCACCTCGCGCCGGGCGCGGATTTCGTGGGAAACGCCGCCCTGCTCATAGCGGATGCCGACGGCGCGACGCCCCTCGAACAGGATCGCCGTCACCAGCGCATGGGTGCGGACTTCGAGATTGGGACGGGTCATGGCCGGCTTCAGATAGGCGTTCGCGGTCGACCAGCGCACCCCATCCTTCACCGTCATGTCCATCCGGCCAAAGCCCTCCTGCTGCGCGCCGTTGATGTCGTCGGTGGTGGGATAGCCGGCCTCGGCCGCCGCCTGGATGAAGGTCCTGTAGAGCGGGTTCTCCAGCGAGCCGTAGCGGGTGGCGAGTGGCCCATCCTGGCCGCGCCAGTCGTCGCCGCCCTCCTGCCGCGCCTCGGCCCGGCGGAAATAGGGCAGCACGTCGCGATAGGCCCAGCCGGAGGCGCCCTCCTCCTCCCAGCGTTCGAAATCGAGCGGATTGCCGCGCACATAGACGAGGCCGTTGATCGACGACGAACCGCCCAGCACCTTGCCGCGCGGGCAATGCAGCCGGCGCCCGTCCAGATGAGGCTCGGGCTCCGTTTCATAGCGCCAGCTATAGCGCGCCATGTTCATCGGGATCGACAGCGCCGCCGGCATCTGGATCAGGACCGAGCGATCGGAGCCGCCATATTCGAGCACGAGGACGGTATGGCGGCCATCCTCGGTCAGCCGGTTGGCCAGCACCGAACCGGCGGAACCCGAGCCGACGACAATATAGTCGAAGCTTTCGGCGTTCCCGTTCGGCACGGCATCCTCCTGAAGCGTTTTCGCGAAGTGGCCACCGGTTCGCGTGAAGAAGACGCGATCAAACAAAGAGCTGGAGCCATCCGTATTTCCATGAAACACGGAATGGCTCGGGATCAGTAAGGCGAGTCGATAGAACCCAGATTGACGTAGACGCTCTTCAGCTGGGTGTAATGCTCGAGCGCAGCCTTGGAGTTTTCGCGGCCGAGGCCGGATTGCTTGAAGCCGCCGAAGGGAAGCTCGATCGGCGTGACGTTGTAGTGATTGATCCAGCAGGTGCCGGCGTGCAGCCGCGCGATGACCCGGTGCCCGCGCGCCAGGTCGCGGGTGAAGACGCCGGCCGCCAGGCCGAAGGGCGTGTCGTTGGCCCGCGCGATCGCCTCGTCCTCGTCACGAAACGACAGCACCGCCATGACCGGCCCAAATATCTCCTCGCGCACGATCGCCATGTCGTCGGCGCAGCCATCGAAGATCGTCGGCGCGACGAAGGCGCCCTTCGAAAGCGCGCCATCGACAACACGATAACCGCCGGTCAGAAGCCTGGCGCCCTCGGCCTTGCCGCGCTCGATATAGCCGAGCACCTTCTGCATATGCGCTTCCGAGATCAGCGCGCCGACCTGGGTTCGCGGATCGAGCGGGTCGCCGACAATCATCCGGTTGGTGCGGGTGACGAGCTTTTCCAGAAACGCCTCGCGCACGCTCTCCTGCACGAAGACGCGGGTGCCGTTCGAACAGACCTCGCCGGCCGAATAGAAATTGGCAAGCAGCGCACCGGAGACGGCATCGTCGAGATTGGCGTCGTTAAAGATCAGCAAGGGCGACTTGCCGCCCAGTTCCAGCGTCACCTGCTTCAGCGTCTCGGCCGCGTCTGCCATCACCTTCTTGCCGGTGCCGACCTCGCCGGTCAGCGAGATCTTGGCGATATCGGGATGGCGCGTCAGCAGCCGTCCCGTCTCGGCGAAGCCCTGCACGACATTGAAGACGCCGTCCGGCACGCCGGCCTCGGTCATGATCTCCGCCAGCTTCACCGCCGTCAGCGGCGTGAGCTCGGCCGGCTTGAAGATCATCGCATTGCCGGCGGCGAGCGCCGGGGCCGCCTTCCAGCAGGCGATCTGCAGGGGATAGTTCCAGGCGCCGATGCCCGCGACGATGCCGAGCGGTTCGCGGCGCGTATAGCCGAACGCTTCCGGTCCGAGATCGACATGTTCGCCGGTGATGGCCCCTGCCAGACCGGCGAAATAGTCGATGCAATCCGCACCGGACAGCACGTCGACCACAGAGGTTTCCTGGATTGGCTTGCCGGTATCGAGCGTCTCCAGCCGCGCCAGTTCGTCGTTGCGCTCGCGCAGGAGGCTGGCGACGCGCTTCAGGATCTGCCCGCGCTGGCTGCCGGTCATCGCCGCCCAGGTCTTCTGGCCGCGCCTGGCGCTTTCCACCGCCGCCTCGATCTCGGCAGGGCCGGAGATCTCGATTTCGGCGAGAGTCTCGCCGGTCGCGGGATTGATCGTGGCGAAGCTGCGCGCCTCGACGGCCGGATGGGCACGGCCGCCGATGTGATTGCGGATGGCATGGTCGCGGCCACCCCGGCTCGTCGGCGGATCGGCGATCGCGGCGCGCGGCCGGACGGCTGCCAGTTGCGCATCGACGAAGGCGGTGGCGATCGCGCGCGCCCCGGCGCCATGCGGCTCGCCTTCGGCCACCAGGGTCTCGCGCAGCCAGAGCCCGTCGATGACGGCCGCGATGGCGATCGCGATCGACTGCGCCTCGCGCGCCGGCACGATCTGCTTCAGGCCATGGCGCAGATTGGAAAGCATGCGGCGCTGGTAGACGTTCTGCACGCGCTTGAAGCGGGCCGAATGGATCACCTGGCCCCAGAAGGCGAGCCAAACGCTGGCGGTGCGGCGGTCGAATTCCTCGGGCGCAAGATTGGCGTCGATGACGGCCTGGATCCGCTCGCGCGGCGTGCGCGCCTGCGCCAGCCGGATCGACACCAGCCGGGCGAGCCGACCGGCGAGATGGCGGAGCGTCGCCTCCAGCAGTCCTTCCTTGTCGCCGAAATAATGCGCCACCAGCCCGGGCGAGACGCCGGCGCGGCGGGCGATATCCATCAGCGTACAGGCGGCGAAACCGACATCGGCGAGCGATTCGATCGTCGCCTCGATCAGCTGCCGTCTCCGGACGTCCTCGGCTTCGACCCGGACGGAACCGGCCTCACGCATGTCATTCCCCTTCCGCCATCAAGCCAATCAATGGTCAGGCATCTTGATTGAACAAGCAATCAATAATTACGCGCCGCGTGATGCGCCGGCGCACTTCCCCAGCGTCACAAATGACAAGGAATGACTCAGGCGCTTAGAAAAACGGCTCTTTTGAGCATTGAACGAGCAAACAATGCGCGTGACACGGCGCTCCGTTTGATGTTGATTGGACAGATAACGAAGAGCGGTGGACACATCGCCACGGGGACTATCACCAGATCCAATGTATAGGACGCTTCATCGCGTCCCATGCTGCGCTATGCTTGGTGGGGAGCAGCGGCCGTTTCCGCATGGCCGCCCGTTGGGAGAATCTGAATGCTCAATTCGATACTGTCGAAGACCTTGGCGGCCGCGGCCTGCGTCGTTGCGCTCGCCGGCACCGCTTATGCGGCCGAGCCCGCTTCCTGCAAGACCGTGCGTTTCTCCGATGTCGGCTGGACCGACATCTCGGCGACGACGGGCCTGACCTCGCGCATCCTCACCGGGCTCGGCTACACGCCGAAGCTGCAGGTGCTGTCGGTGCCGGTCACCTACGCCTCGCTGAAGAACAAGGATATCGACGTCTTCCTCGGCAACTGGTTGCCCTCCATGGCCGCCGATCTGAAGCCCTATCAGGATGACGGCTCGGTCGAAGTGGTCGGCGTCAATCTCGAAGGCGCCAAATATACGCTCGCCGTGCCGACCTACCTCTTCAACGAGGGCCTGAAGACCTTTGCCGACATCGCCAAGTTCAAGGACAAGCTCGGCGGCAAGATCTATGGCATCGAGCCCGGCAATGATGGCAATCGCCTGATCCTCGACATGATCAAGGCCAACAAGTTCGATCTCGGCTCCTTCGAACTGGTGGAATCGAGCGAACAGGGCATGCTCTCGCAGGTCGATCGCGCCGGCCGCCGCGAAGAGCCGATCGTCTTCCTCGGCTGGGCGCCCCATCCGATGAACGAGAAGTTCAAGATGGAATATCTAGATGGCGGCGATGACGTCTTCGGGCCGAATTTCGGCGGTGCCACGGTTTCGACCAGCGTGCGCAAGGGCTTCCTCGAAGAGTGCCCGAATGTCGGCGCGCTGATCAAGAACATGAAGTTCACCCTGCCGATTGAAGGCCAGGTCATGTCCAGCATCCTGGATGGCGGACTGGACCCGGATGCGGCCGCCACAGCCTGGCTGAAGGCCAATCCGGCCGCGCTCGATGGCTGGCTTGCCGGCGTCAACACGGTCGACGGCCAGCCCGGCCTGCCGGCCGTGAAGAAGAGCCTCGGCCTCTGATCGAAATCCCGTCCCTGTCGACGCCGGCTTGCTGGCGTCGACATCGACCGCGCTGCAAGACCGGGCGGAGCTGTAACCGCCCGGACGGTCTTTAACGGCCGCCGGAGACCCTTCCCATGTATAGCTGGCTGACCGAGCACAAGATCCCGCTGGGCTCCTGGATCAAGACCTTCGTCGACTTCCTCAATCTGCATGCGCAGTGGCTTTTCGACTTCATTTCGCTCGTCCTCGGTTCGCTGATCGACGGCTTGACCGACCTGCTGATCCTGACGCCGCCGCTTCTGCTCATCGCCATCTTCGGCGCGATCGCCTATGCGCTGCATCGCTCGATCCGCCTGACGGCCTTTACGGTCATCGCCTTCCTGCTGGTGATCAATCTCGGCTACTGGCAGGCGACGCTCGAGACGCTGTCGCTGGTGATCTGGGCCACCGTCGTCTGCGTCGTCGTCGGCGTACCGATCGGCATCGCCGCCGCGCACCGGCCCTGGCTCTATGCCGGCATCCGGCCGATCCTCGATCTGATGCAGACGATCCCGACCTTCGTCTACCTGATCCCGACCCTGGTGCTGTTCGGGCTCGGCGCCGTGCCCGGCCTGATCTCGACCGTGATCTTCGCCATTCCCGCGCCGATCCGCCTGACCCATCTCGGCATTTCCTCGGTCCCGAGCCAGTTGCAGGAGGCCGGCAAGGCCTTTGGCGCGACGAGGCGGCAGCTGCTCTACAAGGTCGAGCTGCCCTATGCGATGCCGACGATCATGGCCGGCGTCACCCAGTGCATCATGCTGTCGCTCTCCATGGTGGTGATCGCCGCCCTTGTCGGCGCCGACGGGCTGGGCAAGCCGGTGGTGCGCGCGCTCAATTCCGTTAATATCGGCATGGGCTTCGAGGCGGGCGCTGCCATCGTGCTGCTCGCCATCGTGCTCGACCGCGTCTGCAAGCGCCCCGAGCCCAAATCGGGGAAGCGCTGAGATGGCGGCGATCGAATTCCGCGATGTCGACATCGTCTTCGGCGACCGCCAGAAGGAAGCGCTGGCGCTGATCGACAAGCGCGCGACACGCGACGAGATCCTGGTTCAGACCGGCTCGGTGCTTGGCGCCGCCGGCGTCAACCTGACGGTCGAGCGCGGCGAGATCTGCGTGCTGATGGGACTCTCCGGCTCTGGCAAATCCACGGTGCTCCGCGCGGTAAACGGACTCAACACGGTGGCGCGCGGCAGCGTCTCGGTCTCGCACGACGGCAAGCCCGTCGACGTGGCGGCCTGTGGCGAGGCCATGCTGCGCGAGATCCGCATGCGAACCGTATCGATGGTGTTCCAGCAATTCGGCCTGCTGCCCTGGCGCTCGGTGCGGGAAAATGTGGGATTCGGCCTGGAAATCCGCGGCATTGCGAAGGACGAGCGCAAGCGCATCGTCGACGAGAAGCTCGCCATGGTCGGGCTGACGCAATGGGCTGACAAGCACGCGCATGAGCTTTCCGGCGGCATGCAGCAGCGGGTCGGGCTGGCGCGCGCCTTTGCGACCGACGCCGACATCCTCTTGATGGACGAGCCATTCTCGGCGCTGGACCCGCTGATCCGCGACAAGATGCAGGACGAGTTGCTCAGCCTGCAGAGCCGGATCCAGAAGACCATCCTGTTCGTCAGCCACGACCTCGACGAGGCGATGAAGCTCGGCAACAAGATCGCCATCCTGGAGGGCGGCCGGATCGTCCAGGCGGGCACGGCGGAGGAAATCCTGCTCCGCCCCGCCAATGCCTATGTCGCCGAATTCGTCAAGCATACCAACCCGTTGAACGTGTTGCGCGGCCGTTCGGTGATGACGCCGGCCCGGGCGCTGCGCCGCGCCGAGGGCGCCGTCCTGCTGGACCGCGAAGGCCTGGTGCGCATCCGCGTCGACGCCGCCGACCGGCCGGTCGGGGTGGAAGTGAATGGCTGCGAGGGCAAGCTCGGCGTCGTCGAGGGCGATGCGGCGAGCTTCGACACGCCCTGCGATATCATCGTCGCGCCGGTCGATCTGAAGCTCAATGCGGCGATCGCGCTGAAGCGGCAATCCGACCATCCGATCGTTTTCGTCGACCAGTTGGGCCGCCTCGCCGGCCTTTGCGGCGACGACGAGATCTATGCGAGCCTGCTTCGCCGCAACGCCTAAACCTCAGACAAGCCTGACGATTTCCGTCTGGGTCGGTGTCGTCACCGTGGGCCCGGCGATCGGATCGAGGAAGACGTTGATCTCCAGCCGGACGCCGAATTCCGGCAAATAGATCGCCGGCTCGATGGAAAAGCCGGTGCGCGCCAGGATGCGGCGGGTGTCGTGGGTTTCGAGGTTGTCGAGATTGACGCCGAGGCCGTGCAGCCGCTTGCCCGGCCCCATGCTGTGGCCGGTGCGGTGGTGGAAATTGTCGCCGTAGCCGGCAGCCGCGATGATGCCGCGCGCCACATCGTCGACCTGCCAGCCTTCCAGCGTCTCGCCGTTTTCCCAAGCGGTTTCAATCGCTTGCAGCGCGGCGTCGCGCGCGTGGCGGACGATGTCGAAGACGGCCTGGAGCTTTTCCGGGATGACCGCGCCGGCATAGGCGCCCCAGGCGATGTCGGAATAGACGTTGCGCTCGCCGGGATAGCGCGCCCAGAAATCGATCAGCAGCCAGTCGCCGGCGCCAATCGTCGCCGATCCTTCCGGCTTCGGCTCGTAGGAGACGATCCCGGAATGACCATTGACCTGCACCACGGGCTGACCTTCGGTCTCCAGGCCGAGGCGGTCAAACTCGGAAAAAATGAACTGCTGCAGCTCATATTCTGTTAGCGGCTTGTTAACCCGGATGGCTGATTTCGCGCGGTCGAAGGCGGCATCCTTGATGCCGGCGACGACAACGCAGGCGCGCTTGTGGGACTCGATCGCAAAATCGTCCCAGGCGGCGGCCGATACCTGGAAGAGATCGGCCGAGGTGACGATCCGGTAGTCCCAGCTCAGCAGCAGCTCGACCATGCCGGCATCGGCCCAGGCGACGGTCGGCACGCCGCCTTCTTCCGAATATTCGAGCGCGAGCGTCTTGGCCGGCCCGAGCAGGTCGCGCAGCATCGCCCGCATCTCGACCCAGCCGCGGAAGATCCGCTTGTCGATGGTGACGTCGTGGAAGAAGAACTGGTCGACGGTATGGATCAGCAGCACCGGCTGCCCGGATCGCGGCACGATCAGGAAGGCGCGGCGGGTGGGGTTTCGGACGACGCCGAGGATGTGCCAGAGCAGCGGATTGCTGCCGCGATAATCGACCAGCAGCCAGGCATCGATGCCCTCGGCCTGCATGAAGCGCTGGGCGTCGTCGAGATTGAACATGGTGATCCTCAAGCTCTGTCGGACTCCCTCTCCCTCTGGGAGAGGGTGGGGTGAGAATCTTGCTTGTTCGTCAGCCGGGTTAAAGGAAGAAAGACCCTCACCCAACCCTCTCCCGCAAGCGGGCGAGGGCTAAGAAGAGCCCTACCCCCTCCAGAACTTCCTTCCCGGATGGTCGTCGCGCAAGTGCTTCTGGCCTTTGCCATAGAGACTCTCGCGGAACGTCGAGCCTTGATAGGCCGTCCGCATCAACCCGCGACGGCGCAGTTCCGGCACGACGTATTTCACCGTGTCGACGAAGGTGCCGGGACGGATGGCATAGGTGATGTTGAAGCCGTCGAGATCGGCGATCTCGACCCAGCGCTCCATCTCGTCGACGATCGTCTTGCCGGAGCCGACGAATTTCGGGCCCATGCCGCCGACGCCCATGTAATGGGCGATGTCGCGCAGCGTCCAGACGACGTCGGGATCGGCGTCCGAAAACAGATGCCGGGCGAAATGCGCCGCGTTCGGATTGATTTCGGTCAGCGGCATGTCGGGATCGAACTTCGACACGTCGAGGCCGAGCGGGCCGGCGAACTGCACCATCGCGCCCTCGTAATCGGCATAGGAGAGCAGCTCGGCATATTTTTCCTCCGCCGCGCCATCCGTTTCGGCGGCGATGATGGTGGTGACGGCGAAGGCCTTGATGCTGCGCGGGTCGCGGCCAAGCGCAGCCGCGCGGGCGCGCACATTGGCGACAACGGGCGCGATCACCTCCGGCCGCGTGCCATGCACGAAGACCCCCTCGGCATGGGTGGCGGCAAATCGCTGGCCGCGCGAGGACGAACCGGCCTGGAACAGCACCGGCGTACGTTGCGGCGACGGCTCGGAGATGAAGGCGTCGGGCACGGTGAAATAGCGACCCTGATGCGCGATCGGATGGACCTTGGCCGGATCGACATAGACGCCTCTCGCCTTGTCGATGACGACGGCATCGTCCTCCCAGGACCCTTCCCAGAGCTTGTAGAGCACCTCCATGAACTCGTCGCCGCGATCATAGCGCTCGTCATGCGAGAGCTGCTCGCCGCGGCCGAGATTGCGCGCGGCGCTGTCGAGATAGGAGGTGACGATGTTCCAGCCGACGCGCCCCTGGCTTGCATGGTCGAGGCTCGTCATCTTGCGGGCGAAGCTGTAGGGCTGCTCGTAGGTCAGTGAGACGGTGGCGGCGAAGCCGAGGTTCTTGGTGACCGCCGCCATGGCCGAGAGGATCGAGAGCGGATCGTTGATCGGCACCTGTGTGGCGGTGCGCAAGGCCGCGTCCGGCTTGCCCTGATAGACGTCGAGCATGCCGAGCACGTCGGCGAGAAAGATCGAGTCGAACCCTGCCCCTTCCAGCATCACGGCCAGTTCCGTCCAGTAGCTCAGGTCCTTGTAGCGGTGCGACTGGTCTTCCGGATGGCGCCAGAGGCCGGAGGAGATGTTGACCGGCGAGCAGTTCTCGAAGGCGTTCAAATGGATCGTTCGGGCGGTCATGCGCGGTTCCGGTGCTGGCTTCTCACCTCTCCCTGAGGGAGAGGTGAAGAACGGCCTATTCCGCCGACCCCGCCGGCTCGGCGTCCTGGTAGGTCTTGGCGACGGCCTCGATCGCCGCGTCGATATCGACGCTCTCGCCGAGCGCGGCCAGCGCCTGGCCATAGGCGACGACATTGGCGACCACCGGCCGATAGGCGGCGCGGATGCCGGTGTGGTTTAGGCGAACCAGCAGATGCTCGACGCCGCCGACGCCGAGGCTGATGGCCGAGCCCTCGAACTCGGCTGCAGCGTCGACCAGTGCCTGCGGTTCGATGCCGGCGGGAACCGGCGCCGCCGTCACCAGCGCCGAGGCGGAAGCGTCTTCTTCGATCCACGGCGTAACGCCGAGCGCGCGGAGGCCAGCGCGCGTCGCCTTGGCGGCAAGCTGGTGGCGCTCGATCACCGTCTCGATGCCGTCTTCTTCCGCGTCGATCCGGTCGAGCGCCGCATCGAGCGCCCAGAATTCCAGCGGCGCCGGCGTGCCGGGCAGCGCATCGGCGCCGGGATCCAGCCATTTCTCCTTGAGATCGAGCAGCGACAAGGTAGAGAGCCGCAGCGCCGGCTCCTCGGCAATCCGTGCCCAGGCCGCCTCGCTGACCGAGATGGCGGAAAGGCCGGCCGGGCCGCCCAGCCCCTTTTGCGGGCCGATGACGGCGATATCGATGCCGAGCGTCTGGACCTCGAAAGTGTGGGCGCCGATTGAGGCGACGGCGTCGACCACCAGCAGCGCGCCGCGCGCCTTGGCGCTCTCGGCGATCTCCGGCAACGGGTTCAAGACGCCGTTCGCGGCCTCGCCATGCACCAGCACGACGACATCGACCTCGGCCATGGCGTCGAGCGTCGCCTGGAAGACCGCGAGATCGACAGGCCGGCCAAGTTCGGCCACGACATTCTCGACTATGGCGCCGCCCCGGCGCAGCCAGGTGGCAAAATAGTCGCCATACAGACTGGTGACGACGTTGAGGACGCGAAGGCCCGGCTTGGCGAAACTGGCCGCGACCGCTTCCAGCGCCACGACCGCTTCCGCCTGCACGAAGACGACATCGTCGAAGCTTCGCATCACCGCGCCGATCCGATCGGCCAGCAGGGCATAGCCGACATTGGGATAGGCGGGCGGATCAAGCAGGTCTTCGGCGGAGAACTGGGTCATGAAATGGGTCTCATGCTGGTAGCCGGATCGGGGGATCTGGCTTTCTTCTGTCGCTTCACGGGAGAGGTTTGGGCAAAGCTCTGGTTGAGGGATTATGGAGGCGCGGAATGCGGACCGAATAGATGCTGCAGATTGACCAGTAGAGGCCCGTCAACCGCCCAAGCCAATCGACTTGCTCCACCATCATCCTGAGGTGCTTCGCGGTAGCGAAGCCTCGAAGGAGGGTCCAGCGGAGCACACGACGGCGCGCACGAAATTGCAGATAGCCGCGCGATTTCCAACCGGGCGTTCCCTGGACCCTGCTTCGAGGCCCGGCTTTGCCGGGCGCCTCAGGATGATGAGCGGGCCATGGGCCATAGGGGGCCGGACGATCGGAGAAGGGTGAAGCGGCACGGTCGCGCTCATCGGACATCCCCCAGTCGCACCCGCCCCGAACGTCGCGAAAGCTGGAAGCAGAGCGCCGCGAGGCCGAGCAGGGTTACCGTGAACAGGAAAACGACCGTCGCCGCCGCATAGACGGAGGGCGCCGGGCCGTATTGCAAACTGCCATAGAGATAGACCGGCAGCGTGTTGACAGTGGGCGTCGTCAGGAAGGCGGCGACGACCAGATTGTCGAAGCAGAAGGCATAGGACATCAGCCCGCCGGCCAGGATCGCCGGCAAAAGCTGTGGCAGGACGATGAACCACAGCGTCTTCAGCCGCGTGCTGCCGAGATCGGCGGCCGCCTCCTCTAGCTTCGGGTCGAGCGTCAGGGCGCGGGCACGCACGATCAGCGCCGTGACGGCGATCGCGGCCGGCGTGATGCCGGCGATCAGCGTCGCCGCCCCGAGCGGAATGCCGGTGACGGCATAGAACAGCAGCAGCGAGACGCCGATGACCACTTCCGGCACGATCAGGAGGATATAGGTCAGGCCCGACAGCCATTTTCGTACCTGCGGGCTCGGATGGCGCACCAACGCATAGCCGAGCGAGGCGCCCATGCCGAGCGCGATCAGCGCCGCCCAGAAGGCGACGTAGAGACTGGTCTGGACCGAGCGGCGCAGCGCCAGATCGTTCCAGGCGGCCGGATACCACTCAAGCGTCCAGCCGGTGAAATTCGACGTCTGCTTGCCGACGACGCCGACATTGAACGAATAGATCATCGAGATGGCGAGCGGCGCGAACAGGAACAGGATCGCGAGGCCGAACCAGAGCGTCAGCCCGGCATCGGTGATGCGCTTCTGCCGGCCATCCATGCGGACGCTCATGCCGCCACCTCGGCAAAGCCCTTGGTGAGGCGGGCGAGCGCGGCGACGACGACCGCAACGGCGATGAGCACCAGCACCGCCATGGCCGAGCCGAGCGCATAGTTCTGCGATTGCAGATATTGCGACGAGATCGCCTGCCCCATCAGCACGCCGCGGCTGCCGCCGAGCAGTTTCGGGATCACCATCTCGCCCAGCATGGGCACGGCGGTCAGAAGCACGGCGGTGGCGATGCCCGGCCGCGCCATCGGCAGCGTCACCGCCCAGAAGGTCTGGAAGCGGCTGGCGCCGAGATCGCGGCTCGCCTCGAGCAAAGCGGGCGGCATGCGGTCGAGCACGACGAAAAGCGGCACGATGGCGATCGGCAGATAGGCATAGACCATGCCGATGAAGACGGCGGTCTTGGTGTCGAGCAGATCGAGCGGCCCTTCGTGCAGATGCAGGAAATTCAGCACCACCTCGAACACGCCGCCGCGCGCCAGCAGGATCTGCCAAGACATGACGCGGACGAGGAAGGACGAGAAATAGGGAATGAGGATCAGGACGAGCGCCAGCGTGCGGAAGCGCCCGGCCTTGCGCGCGATGAAATAGGCGACGGGAAAGGCGACGGCGAGGCAAAGCGCCGAGGCGGTGATGGCGAACTGCACGGTGCGCAGGAAGGTCGAAAGGTAGAAGCCGGAAAGCGCGGTCTGGTAGTTTTTCAGCGTGAAGCCGAGCTCGACCGCGCCGAACAGCGAATTGCCGAACGAATAGACGACCGTGAAGGCCAGCGGCGCCAGGAAGAAGATGGCGAGCCAGGCGGTCGGGATAGCAGCGAACAGGTGATCGGCAACGCGCGCCGAGGGCGCACGCTTTGATGTCAGCTGACTGGGTTGGCTCGCGGAAATCATCGGTCCTTTTGCGCAAGATACATCGAGACGGCGCCTGCTTCTTCATCGCGCGCGGAGGAGACCCTCGCGCCAAGAAAGCCCCTCACCCCAGCCCTCTGCCGCAAGCGGTAGAGGGGGCGGACGGAGCTTGTTGCCCCGTCGAGACCGCCCCGGATCAAGCTCCCCCATCATCCTGAGGTGCTTCGCGTCAGCGAAGCCTCGAAGGAGGGTCCAGCCAGACACTCGACTGTGCAGGCACGGACCGGAAGTCCGTAGAGAGCCGCCCGCTATCGCCATGACGGCGTTTCCTGGACCCTCCTTCGAGGCCCGGCTTTGCCGGGCACCTCAGGATGATGGTCGAGTCATGCCAGGGCTATTCCCGGAGCGGATCAGCCCGCGCTTCACCCGCCCGCCGCGGCCTGGATCTCGGCCTGGACCTCGAGATAGACGCCGACCGTCGCCGGGTCGACGACGAAGGAGGTCAGCTTGGAGAAGTCGAGATCCTTGCCGCCGAAGATCAGGTCGGCGTTCTTGGTGTCGGCCGGCAGCTTCTCGCGCAGGCCGGCAAGCGCCGCCGGGAAGCCGATATACTGCGTCTCGGAAAGCTGCACTTCCGGCTCAAGCTGGTAGGACAGGAAATCGTAGACCTGGTCGAGGTTGGGCGCCTTGGCGGGGATGGCGTAATTGTCGACCCAGAGCTCGCTCATCGGTCCCGGCACGACGAATTTCAGCTTCGGATTGAGGCCGATGGCGGCGCGCGCCGTGCCCTGGTTGGTCTGCGCCAGCACGATCGAGCCATTGGCGAGCTGGTTCGGGTCGAGGCCGGAGAAGGTCTTCACATGCTTGGCAAACGCCTTGATCTCCTCGCCGGCAGCGCGGATCTCGGCCTCGGTCGCCTTGTTCCAGTCCTTGCCATGCGTCCAGAGCGACATGCCGATGGTTTCCCAGCCGGAATCCGACAGGCGCACCTTCCCGCTGACGCCAGGCTTGGCGCCGGCATCGAGGAAGTCCTGCCAGGTCTTGATCTCAGCCCCGACGGCTTCCGGATCGTAGACGACGCCGAGCACGCCCCAGTCCTTCGGGATCGAATATTTGTTGCCGGGATCGTAGTCGCGGTCGAGCAGCGCCGGGTCGAGCGAGGCGAAGTTCAGCCGGTTGTGATCGATCTCCTGCAGCAGGCCCTTGTCGGCCATCTGCTTGATCCAGCTCGAGCTCGGGATGACGAGATCGAAATCGGCGCCGGCCGGGCTGTTCAGCTTGGCGAAAAGCGTCTCGTTGGAGTCATAGCTGGTGATGTTGGGCGTCACGCCCGACTTGCGGGTGTAGTTGGCCAGGCTCTCATTGGAGAAATAGTTAGGCCAGGAGAAGACGTTGAGCGTGCCGCCGGTGGTCTCGGCCGAAGCGCCGCCCGGGAAGGCCGACGCGACGGCAAGCGCCGCCGGGGCCGCGCCCAGCAGCCCGAGGACGGAGCGGCGGCTGAAGCCCGCGCCGCGAAGGGAACCGTTGGGAAGAAGCAGATGCCGGGTCATGACGGGGATCCTTGTCAGGAGGACGGACGAAGGGGGTTGGCAACGGGCTCGTCGCGATAGGCGCGCGCGGCCGCGGCAGCAAAGGAGACCAGGACGGCGTCGCCGGGAAGGCGCTCGATGCCGTCCGAACTAGCGCGGCGCTCGATCGATTCAAAGGCGATGCCGCCGGCCGTCACCGCGCGCAGCCGCAGCGAGGGGCCGAGCGCGACGGCGTCAACAAGGCGGGCCGCGAAGCGATTGGGGCCGGAGGCGGCATCCGCCGAGGCGGGGAGAAAGCGGGTTTCTTCCGGCCGGACGATCACCAGCGCCGGATCGCCGGATTTCAGCATGGGGTCGACATGCGAGGCCGCGAGGGGGCCGAGATCGGAGACAAGCGCCCCGTTTTCGCCGAGCGTGGCGCGGATCTGGTTTGCGCTGCCGACAAAGAGGGCGGTCCAGGCATTGACCGGGCGATCGTAGATCGTCGCGGGATCGCCGATCTGCTCGAAGCCGCCATGGCGCATCACCGCGAGCCGGTCGGCCATGCCGAAGGCCTCTTCCTGGTCATGCGTGATGTAGATGAAGGTGGCGCCAAGCTCGGTCTGGATGCGGCGAAGCTCGCGCTGCATTTCTTCGCGCAGCTTGCGGTCGAGCGCGCCGAGCGGTTCGTCGAGCAGCAGCACGGCCGGCTCGTTGGCGAGCGCGCGCGCCAGCGCCACGCGCTGCTGCATGCCGCCGGAAAGCTGGTTGGGCTTGCGGTTGCCGACATCGGAGAGACGCACCAGTTCGAGCAGTTCGCCGGCCTTTTTCCGCCGTGCGGCTCGGCCGACGCCGCGCATCCTCGGGCCATAGGCGACGTTTTCGATGACGGTCATATGCGGGAACAGCGCATAGCTCTGGAACACGGTGTTGACGTCGCGCCGTTCGGCCGGAACGGCCGTGACATTCTCGCCCGAAATCCAGACAGAGCCTTCGTCGGGCGCTTCAAATCCGCCGATGATGCGCATCGCCGTGGTCTTGCCGCTGCCGCTCGGGCCGACGATCGCCAGGAATTCGCCGCGCGGCACCTCCAGCGACAGGCCGGACAGCACACGCTCGCCGCCAAAGCTCTTGGCGATGCCATGCAGCGCGACTGCGATCGGAGGGGGACTTTGCGTCATGGGCGATTGCGAACCAGAAGCCGGGAGGGGCCACGGCGTGACCGCCGCCGCCAGGAAACTAGTACGGGGACGCTCGGCAAGAATCGAGTTGGATTGTTGCCAAGATCCGGCCCGGCTGAGTTTCTTGTTCCGCTTTTTCGCCGGAGCGCCAAATCCTCGTCAATTCAAGGGCTTGACCGCGGCGCCGCCGGCAAGCTCGGCGGCCGCGCGGCGCACGATCTCGGCGATCGAGACATCGACTGCGACGGCGAGCACGTCGGGCTCGTCCGCGCCCGGACGCTCCAGCGTCGCATACTGGCTGTCGAGCAGGCTGGGCGGCATGAAGTGGCCCTTGCGCGCGCCGAGCCGGTCCTTGACCAGCGATTGCGGCGCGTCGAGGAAGACGAAGCGGATCGGCTGGCCGGCGGCGGCGCGGATGCGATCGCGATAGATCTTCTTCAGCGCCGAGCAGGCAACGACGATGCCGGCGGGATGGGCCGCGCGGTCGCCCAGCGTCGCGCCGATCTTGTCGAGCCAGGGCCAGCGGTCGTCATCGACCAGCGGCGTGCCGCTCGCCATCTTGGCGACGTTCGCCGGGCTGTGCAGCCCGTCGCCATCGACGAAATCGATGCCGAGCGCTTCGGCCAAGCCCTCGCCGATGCTGGATTTGCCCGAGCCGGAGACGCCCATGACGATGATGGCGAGCCGTGCGGCCGCGCCGTGTTCCGATTGCGTCGTCACCATGAAATGCGTTCCGCCCCACCCCGTTGAGAAACCAACCCGACAAGGGATAGCGCGAGCCGAGGGCGCGCGTCCACCGGAGAGCATCCCCGTCGAGGCGCAGCCGCGCCACCCTTCCGTATGGAAAGGATGGCGCGGCTTGACGGTTCAGCCGCGCATTTCGCGCAGCAGGGCGTCGATCCGGATCGTCGCGAAGGCGGAGAACGTGTCCGAGACGGCATAGGGCAGGACGAGATAGTCGCCGTGCCGCATGGCGCCGCAGGTATAGACGACGTTCGGCACATAGCCCTCCCGCTCGGACGGCTCCGGCCGCACCAGCGGCTCGCTGGAACGCGCGAGCACCTTGGACGGATCGTCCTTGTCGAGCAGCACGGCGCCGATCGAATATTTGCGCACCGGGCCGACGCCATGGGTCAGGAGCAGCCAGCCCTCGTCGAGCTCGATCGGCGAGCCGCAATTGCCGATCTGCACGAACTCCCACGGGAAGCGCGGCCGCAGGATGGCGACACCGCCATCCCAGGAAAACAGATCGTCCGAATAGATCAGGTACAGGTTCTCATTGTCCTGCCGGCCGATCATGGCATAGCGGCCATTGATCTTGCGCGGGAACAGCGCCATGCCCTTGTTGCGGGCGGCGCTGCCACGCATCGGGCCCATGCGGAAGGTCTGGAAATCCGTCGTCTCGATCAGCTCGGAACGGATCGCGCTGCCGCTATAGGCCGTGTAGGTGGCGTAATAGGTCTTGCGGGGGCCATCGTGGAATTCCACGAAGCGCGCATCTTCGATGCCGTTGGACTGCGAGGCGGTGATCGGGAAGATTAGCCGCTCGCTGATGTCTTCCTCTGGCGAGAAGGCGAGTTCCACCGCCTCGCCGTCGGGCACCGGCGAGCGCGCCACCACCTTCGGCACCGAGGCTAGCCGGACCGTCGGATCCACGGTCACGATCCCCTGGGCCGTCACCGTTCCCGACCGGAAGGTGAGCGACGAGATATGACCCTCGCCGACCGACCGCAGGCTGAGGACGAAACGCTTCTCGCCTTCCCCCGCGCCCGACTGGTCGGGATGCGGCACGATGCTGGGATTGAACAGCGCCGCAGCCTCGAACGAATACTCATGCAGGAAATACGCGCCGATCAGCTGGCGCTGGATCCGGCTGAAAGGAGGATGCGGATCGAAGGCCTCTTCCATCTCGTCGCAGCGGAATTCGAAGGTCCGCAGCAGATTGCGATGCCGGCCGTCGAAATTCTCCAGCACGTCGATCAGCTGGCTGGCGGCCGCTTCCGGGTCGAGGCCAAGCACGCGGTCCACGATGTGGTTGGCGCGGGTCTTTTCCTTCGGATGGAGATCGCGTGGTTCGGTCGCCGGTTTGAACGGCCGAACCACGACGCGAGCAGGATCCGGGCGCAGATAGAGCGCCTGGCGATTCAGGAACGTGACGTGTGTCAATTCGACGTCGCCTTGACTGATGGGATTGGGGGCGAGTTCAAGCACGGAGCGCTCGCAGCTCCGGTTTCACACGATCGCCACTGAGGCGTGCGAGCTGGCGCATCTCGGCCAGGCTCAGAAGATAGGACACGACGGATTCACCTCCGCGGTTTTCATTGGCGCGATCGGGATGCAGCCCGTCGCGACAGCTGCCCGTCTCGGGATCGACCAGCGACACCGAGAGGTCGTTTTCGCCGAGGAACCAGCCAAAGGCGCGCTTCGCCTCGGCTGTCCACGACCCGTCGCCATCGGCCCGCCATGCCGCGAGGCAGGCGGAAATCGTGGCGGTCGCCTCGAGAGGCTGCTGATCGAAGGCAAGCGGCGGCTTGCGCTGCTCGCCAAAGGTGGCGCTGCCCACCGGGCGGAACTGGCCCTTGGGCGAAGTCTGGATCTGGATCAGCCAGCGCAGGCTGCGCAGACCCGCCGCCAGGTAGTCCGCATTGCGGGTGGCCCGGCCGGTGGCGATCATGGCCTGGGGCAGACGTGCATTGTCATAGGAAAGCCCATTCTCGAACCACACCCAATCCTCGGTCTCGGTCTGCTCCAGCAGCGCCAGAAGCCGGTCCGCCAGCAACGTGCGATGCCGCTCGGCGATAGGATCACCCGGAAATGCGGCGCAATAGGGATCCAGGCCGAGCAAGGTAAACGCCCAGGCGCGCGGGGAGCCGAATTCCTCGACGGTGGGCAGCGCCGCGATGAACAGCGAGGCCGCCCAGCGCCGCCGCGAAGGGCTCGCATCGTTGGCCGAGGCCTCGCCCAGCGCCCAGAGGGTGCGGCCGTGGCTGTCCTGCGAGCCGCGATCTTCCAGCCAGCGCCGGTCGAAGCTCATGAAATTGCGGAAATGGCGCGTGTCGGGGTTCCAGGCATGCTGGATGAACGAGGCAAAGCGGGCGGTCAGCGGTTCGGAAAGGCGCTGCTCGCCCGATTTGTTCAGGGCGCAGGCGACGAGCAGCGCGCGCGCATTGTCGTCGACGCAGTAGCCGTGATGGCGATCCGGCACGGAATGAACCGCATGCTGGAACAGGCCGGTATCGTCGCACATTGCGAGCAAGTGGCCGAGCTGCATGGCCGGCGGCGGGACATTGGCAAGCATGGCGGTGCTGGCCGGGGGGATCAGCTTCAGGCGATCGCCACGGCGTGCCGTCTCGAACGAGGCAAGGTAGCGCTTGGCCGTGCTCTCCCAGGTCATCGACCGGCTGGTCGAATAGGCCCGCTTGCGCATCGCCTCGCGGCGCGCGTCATCGGTCAGCAGGTCGGCGATCGCCGCGCCGGTCGCCTTGGCGTCGCCAAAGGGCACCAGCACGCCGCGGCCATCCGCCAGCAGCTCGCTCGCATGCCAATACGGCGTCGAGACCACCGCCTTGCCGAGGCCGAAGCTGTAGGCGAGCGTGCCCGAGGTCATCTGCGCTTCATTGAGGTAAGGCGTCACGTAGACATCGCACATGGCGATGTAGTCGAGCAGCGTTTCACGATCGACGAACTGGTCCTTGAAGACGACATGGGCCTCGACGCCGAGATGGCGCGCCCGTTCGACAAGGCTGTCACGGTAGTTCTCGCCCTGGTCGCGCACGAGATTGGGATGGGTCGCGCCCAACACGACATAGACCGCGTCGGAACGGCTCTCCAGGATCTGCGGCATCGCGTCGATCATGACCTCGATGCCCTTGTTCGGCGACAGGAGGCCGAAGGTCAGGATCACGGTACGGTCGCCGAAGCCGAGCTTGGCCTTCACCGGTTCCGGGTCGACGAAGTCGAAATCGGGAATGCCGTGCGGGATGACGTCAATCTTCTCGGCCGGCACACGATAGATGGTGCGCAGCAGCTCCCGGCCCTTCTCCGCCATCACGACGATGCGCGAGGAAAGGTCGATGATGCGGTCGAGCGCGCGGCGCTGCGCGTCGGTCGGCTCGGCGAGAACGGTATGGAGCGTGGTGATGACCGGCATGTCCAGCCGCGCCAGAAGCGCGATCACATGGCTGCCGGCCTCGCCGCCAAAGATGCCGAATTCATGCTGCAGCGACACCACATCGAAGCCGCCGCGATTGAGATAGTCCGCCGCCGCGACATAGTCCTCGAGCGTGGCTTCCTGGATCTCCAGCGCGACGCTGGTCGGATAGTCATAGCTTCGACCACAATCCGTCATGGCGATGATGGCGGTATCGGCACTGCCGGTCGCCGCGATCGCCTGCTGCAGATCGGTCGTGAAGGTTGCGATGCCGCAGCGGCGCGGAAGCGAGTTGCCAATGAAAGCCACCCGCGTGGTGGTCGAAGTCCGGTGTACAATGGTCATAGAGGAACCTCCGTGATGCGGGACGAGGCGCCAGCCTTTCCGCCGGGATGAGAATTCGGCGCGCCCGCGCGGCGGGCTGCCAAGTCGATAACGGTCGCGTCCGGCATCTCCAGAAGATCGGGATGCGCTTCCGGTCCGAGATAGGCGCAAAGCGCGGTCAGGCCGCCCTCGCCGGCGCTGATCGTGCAGCGCTCATGGTCGAGGAAAACGGCCTCGCCGACGGCCACATGCGTCGGCCCCAGCGTCGCGTCGCCATCGAGGCCGAGGATCCACGTCTCGCCGGGCGCATTCAGGACACGCGTCGTATCCGGCTCCAGCGTCACCCGCTCCAGCACGAAGAACGGGTTGGCGATCAGCACGGTGCGCGAAGGCCCCAGCCGGTGCGGCTTCGGCTGCGCTTCCGGCGGGCCGGCATGGGCCACGGCAACGCCGTCCTCGACATGCAGCTCGCGCTTGCGGCCGTAGTCGAACAGCCGGAACGTCGTGTCGCTTCGCTGCTGGATTTCCGCCAGGACCAGCCCCGGACCGATCGCATGAATGGTGCCGGCCGGGATGAAGATCACCTCGCCGGCGCGGACGGGGTGCCACTGGACGAGATCGGCGATCGAGCCGTCCTCGATCGCCCTGCGGAGCTCATCCGGCCCGATCTCGCGCGTCAACCCGACGGCGACAGCAGCATCGGGTTCGGCGTCGAGGATGTACCACGCTTCGGTCTTGCCGTGCGGCTGGCCCATCTTGTGGGCGTAGTCGTCATCCGGATGGACCTGGATGGAAAGCGGCTGGCTCGTGAAGAGCAGCTTGAGGAGTAGTTCGGGGTCCGCGACGTCCTGGCTCTTGCGCTGGAACCAGATCTCCCCAACGGCGTCGGGATCGTCATGGATCTCATTCCACGGCCGGAGATCGTTCTTTCCCCAGGGCTTGCGGACGGTTCGCATGGACGCATGTTCGATTGTCATGAATCGCTCCTGTTTCGTGCTTTTCAGACAGTCGCCGTGACGATGGATGCGGCCGAACGCCAAGCATCTCCATCACCGAAGACATGGACCCAACGCGACCGGCCCGGCTCCGTTCCCATAAACCTGCCCGTCGATCGGATGACTGGCGCCGGGGTCGGCGGCAGCGGCCTGACGGAGCCAACCTTTTCCGCGAAGGCCCGCGCGGGAGGCGGCCCCCGACGCATCGCGACGTGGAGGAAATGATAGCGCCATCATCGGACGCTTGACTCCGCGAGGGCGGCGCGATTAATGCAACTGGTCTGCTGGTCCGATCAGTCTATTAGTAGGTGCCATGTCGTCCTCGGCGAAAGTCAGTGATCCCGGCCTCATCGCGGAGCTCCCGAGTTTTCGGGAAGCGATCGTGAAGCGTCCGCTGACGACCGTCATCAGCGACAAGATCGCGACCCTGATTGCGTCGGGCATCCTGCAGGTCGGCGATGCGCTGCCGAGCGAGCGCCAGCTCGCCGACGCGCTCAATGTCAGCCGCGACGCGGTGCGCGGCGGCATCCAGATGCTGGCGGCGCGCGGCATTCTCGAGATTTCGCACGGCGCCCGCACCAGGGTTCGCAGCAACGAGGTCGGGCCGGTCGCCGTCGGCTTCGCGATGGCGCGGGCGGTCAACTCCTACGACATCGAATCCGTGCATGCGGCGCGGCTGCTGGTCGACCGCCAGGTGGTCGCCGACGCGGCGCGCAACATCGATGATGCCGGCGTCGCGGTGCTGGAGGCGCTGCTGGAGGCGCAGACGGAGACGCTGGACGATCCGGTCCGCTTCCTGATCAGCGACCGCGAATTCCATGTCGCGCTCTACCAGGCCTCGGGCAATCCGCTGCTCGCCGACATCAGCACCGATCTCTACGCCTACATGATGCAGTACCGGCGCGAGGCGATGGCCTCCCCCGGGGCGATCGCCACCAGCTATGCCGACCACGTCGCCATCGTCGCTGCCGTCAAGGCGCGCGATCCCGACGCCGCGGCCGAGGCCTTCGCCGCTCATACGGGCCGCATCTACACGACGACGCAACCCTTCCTGAAGGGGGGCGCCTGACGCGAATTCGGCGGGCCGCAAGCGAGGACGCGCGGCCCCCGGCGAAACCTATCTTCAACGCAGCCGATCATGGCTGATCCAATGGGAGGAAACACTATGGAACGCAGGACATTCCTGAAGCTTGCCGCCGGCACCACGCTGCTCGCCGGCGCCGGTCTGGGCGGCATCTCCGCCGCCAGCGCCGCCAGCAAGGAAATCGTCTACCTGACGCCGGGCCTCGACCTGCCCTTCTGGCGCTATCTGTCGAAGGGCATCGAGGAGACGGTCAAGGCCAAGGGCTTCAACTTCCAGGCGCTCGACAGCCATAACAGCGCCGAGACCCAGCTCCGCAACGCCCAGGACTCGATCGCCCGCGGCGTGGCCGGCATCATCATCTCGCCGACCGATTCCTCGACCGCGCCGAGCGTACTCGCGCTCGCCCAGAAGGCCGGCATCCCGGTCGTCATCGGCGATATCGGCACCAATGCCGGCGAGTTCGCCTCCTTCATCTCGTCCGACAACTACAAGGGCGCGCATGACGTCGGCGTCGCGCTCGCCGAAGCGCTGAAGAAGAAGGGCTGGGAAGGCGGATCGGTCGGCATCGTCGCCATCTCGCAAGCCCGCAAGAACGGCCAGGCCCGCACCAAGGGCTTCCTCGACGGCCTCAAGGAAGGCGGCTTCACCGGCAAGGAAGCCGGCCTGCAGCAGATGCAGAGCTACACCGCCGACGAGACCTTCAAGTTCACGCAGGACCTGCTCACCGCCAACCCGGACATGCGCGGCCTTTTCATCCAGACCGACCAGCCGGCCATCGGCGCACTGCGCGCCATCAAGGCGGCCCGCCGCAACGGCGAAGTGCTCGTCGCCGCTTTCGACGGCATTCCGGAATTCGTCGACCTGCTGAAGTCGGGCGACCTCGTCGTCTCCGGCATGCAGCAGCCCTTCCTGATGGGCGTCAATTCCGGCGAGGCGCTGCTCGAAGTGCTCGACGGCAAGAAGCCGAAGGCCGAGATCACCGTGCCGATCGTCGCCATCACCAGCACGAATATCGAGCAGGAACTGCCGACCATTCGCCGGACCGTCTTCGCCAACGAAGTCTGATACATAACCCGTCGCGCGGCACCGCCGCGCGACGGGTTTCCTATCCTTCCGCCCCCGCGCAGGATCGCGTCGAGGCCGTCTTCAGGAGCATGATTCGTTGCAGCCCAATTTGGCACCCGTCGCGGAGGCAGACGTTTCCCCCCTCCTCGTCGCGCGGGGCATCACCAAGACATTCGACCGGACGCGGGCGCTGCAGGGCGCCGACTTCGAGCTTCGCGAAGGCGAAGTGCACGGCCTGCTGGGCGCCAATGGCGCCGGCAAGTCGACGCTCTCCAAGGTCATTTCCGGCCACTACACGCTCGACGGCGGCGACCTCTCCTATCGCGGCCACGAGATCCGCCTGCGTTCGACGCGCGACGCGCTGCGCATCGGCATCGCCATCGTGATGCAGGAGACGAGCCTCGTCCCCGACCTCACGGTTCTGGAGAACATCTTCCTGCCCGAACTCGGCCGTCCCGGCCGGCTCGATTACAGCCAGCTGCGCCAGCGGGGCCAGGAGATCCTCAACGATCTCGGCCAGGGCGACAGCCTGCCCTTCGACTGGGAAGTGCGGCGCCTTTCCTCGGCGCAGAAGCAGCTGGTCGAGATCGCCAAGGCGCTGGGCGTGCGCGCCAAGCTGCTGATCTTCGACGAGCCTACCGCATCGCTGAGCCCGGGCGAGGCCGAGCGCCTGTTCGACATCATGGCGCGGCTGCGCGACACCGGCCACGGCCTGGTCTTCGTCTCGCACCGGCTGGAAGAAGTCTTCGCCATCACCGACCGCGTCACCGTGCTGCGCGAAGGCCGCACCGTGATGAATGCGCGCGAGACCGCCTCGCTGTCGCAGGCGGACCTGATCCGCGCCATGGTCGGCGCCGAACTCGGTGCGATCTACGAGCGCAAGGACACCCATACCCGCGAGATCGATGCGCCGGTGGCGCTGGAGGTCCGCAATCTGAGCTCGACGCCGGCCGTGCGCGACGTCTCCTTCTCGGTGAAGAAGGGCGAGATCCTCGGCATTGGCGGCCTGGTCGGCGCCGGCCGCTCGGAGACGGTTGAGGCGATCTTCGGGCTCCGCCCACGCACGGGCGGCGAGGTGGTGCTGAACGGCAAGTCGCTTCGGGGCGACAGCCCGCAGACCTCGATCCGCGCCGGCCTCGGCTTCGTCGCCGAGGACCGCCGCACGCAGAACATCGTGCCCGACCTCTCGGTCAAGGAGAACCTGCTGCTCGCGCATCTCGGCGCCCATCGCGGCTTCTTCTGCAGCTACGCTTCGCGCGAGCGCAAGGTGAAGGAGCTGCTGGCAGGCCTCGGCATGCCCGAGGACCGTCTGATGGACGCCTCGATGCTGAACTTCTCCGGCGGCATGCAGCAGAAGATCATCATCGCCCGGTGGCTGCTGCTGGAGCCCAAGGTGCTGATCCTCGACGAGCCGACCAAGGGCGTCGACATCGGCACCCGCGCCTCGATCTACACCATGCTGCGCGACATCGCGGCCCAGGGCGTGGCGCTGGTCGTCGTCTCCTCCGATTTCGAGGAGCTGCTCGGCCTCTCCGACCGCGTGGTGGTGATGAGCGACGGCCGCACCACGGCCGACCTGCCGAGCGCCATGCTCGACGAGGAAAGCCTGACCCTGCTCGCCGCTCCGCGCACCTCGATGGTGCGCAATACCGAGATGCTGAACGAGCTTGCCCGCGCCCATAATGGCGCCGGCTTCTGGGGCCTGATCGAGGGCGACCGGCTGATCTGCCTCAACGCGGTCGCGAGCAATCCGGCGCTCGACCCCGGCTTCAAGGCCGGCGAGGCGCGCGAGCTCGCCGCCACCCGCATCCCCGAGGCGCTCAAGCGCCGCGAGCCGGTCTTCGTCCCGGAACCCGACGGCGCGCGCACGACGCTGGTCGTGCCGATGACCAGCCCGCGCGGCCACGACCTCGGCTGGGTCGGGCTGTCGCTGCCGACCGACCGCCCGCTGCCCGCTCCGGAAACCATCAAGTCCCGCATCGACACCATGGCGGCAACGCTGTGAGCAAGGAAACTTCGCCCATGGTCCAAGAGACCCTTTCCCGTCAGGCCCCGGCCTCGCCCATCAAGAAGATCGCGCAGCGGCTCGAAGTCCGCATGCTGCTGCTGGCGCTGCTGATCGCGGTCTGCCTCTCCTTGCTGTCGCCCTACTTCCTGACCAAGTCCAACATCTTCAACCTGCTCGACCAGTCCGTGGTAATCGGCATCGTCGCCGTCGGCATGACCTTCGTCATCCTGACCGGCGGCATCGACCTCTCGGTCGGCTCGGTGGCGGGCCTGACCGGCATCATCCTCGGCCTGTCGCTGCAGCATGTGCCGATCGTGCCGGCCATTGGCATCGCGGTCGTCGCCGGCGGCTTCATCGGCCTGATCTCGGGCACTTTGATCACCGTGTTCGGGCTGGCGCCCTTCGTGGTGACGCTGGGCGTCATGGCCATCGGCCGCAGCCTCGCCTACATCTTCTCCGGCCAGACGGCGATCTCGAACATCCCCGAGGGCATGCAGAGCATCGTCTACACCGACGTGCTGGGCATCCCGTCCAACGTGCTGTTCCTGATCGTGCTCTACGTCGTGGCCTGGGCCTACCTGACCTACACCAAGGGCGGCCGCACCATCTACGCCGTCGGCTCCAACAAGGAAGCGGCCCGCGCCGCCGGCCTCAACACCACCTTCTATTCGATCCTGCCCTATGTGCTCTCCGGCGCCTTCGCGGCGGTGGCCATCACCTTCTCGATCAGCCAGCTGCTCTCCGCCGATCCGCTGATGGGCAACTCGATGGAGCTGGACGCGATCGCGGCCGTGGTCATCGGCGGCGCCAGCCTGTTCGGCGGCCGCGGCTCGATGTTCGGCACGCTGATCGGAGTCTTCATCATGGTGATGATCCGCAACGGCCTGAACCTGATGGGCGTCTCGCCCTTCTGGCAGGGCACCGCGATCGGCACCATCATCATCCTCGCCCTTCTGGTCGAGCGCCTGGTTTCCTCGAGGATCAGCCGATGAACAACGCCCCCTCCCTCGCTATCCGGCTCTTTGGCACCGACGAACCCGTCACGCCGCTCCGCATCCTGAGGGCGGGGGCGCTCACCGCCGAGCTCGACACCGGCAATCTGCGCCATATCCGCTTTGGCGGCGTCGAGATCATCCGCGCGATTTCCTTCATCGTGCGCGACAAGAACTGGGGCACCTACAACCCGGTGATCTCGGACCTCGTCGTCGACGAGCGTGCCGACGGCTTCACCGTCACCTACAAGGCGCTGGCGCTCGACGACAACCAGGCCTTCCGCTATTCGGCCCGCATCGAGGGCTCGGCCGAAGGCCGCCTCGACTTCTCGGCCGAGGGCAGCGCCGAAACGCCCTTCCTGACCAACCGCACCGGCTTCGTCGTGCTGCATCCGATCGCCGGTGTCTCCGGCCATCCGGTGACGATCGAGCATGTCGACGGCTCCATCGTGGAAAGCCGCTTCCCCGACATCATCGACCCCGTCCAGCCGATGATGGATCTGCGCGCCCTCACCCATGAGGCGGCGCCGGGGCTGAAGGTCACCTGCCGGATGGAAGGCGACACCTATGAGATGGAGGACCAGCGCAACTGGACCGACGCCTCGTACAAAACCTATGTCCGGCCGCTCGCCTTGCCCTGGCCCTACACGCTGCCCAAGGATGAGCGGATCGAACAGGCGGTTCGCCTGACGGTCACCGGCGCGCTGCCGGCGGCGCAGGCCGGTTCGGTCGCCGGCCAGGTGACACTCGGCAGCGTCATCGGCACGGTGCCGGCGCTCGGTCTCGGCCTCGACCCTTCCGAGATCACCGACACGATCGCCCGGCGCGACCGGCTGCATCTCGTCGGCGCCAAGGTGCTGGTCGGCTATTACGACCCATCGCTCGGGCATGATTTCACGACGCTGGGCGGCATCCTCGCCACGGCGCGGTCGCTCGAGGCCGAGCCCTGGCTCGAGGCGGTCGTCCAGTCGGTCGAGGGCTTCGAGGCCGAGATCGCGGCGCTCGGCCGCGACGTCGCCGACATGGGCTCGCCCTTCAAGACCGTGCTGCTGTCGCCGCTGCCGGATCTGAAATGCACCCTGCCGGGCAGCGTCTGGCCGCCCGCGCCGCCGCCGCGCGCCTTCTTCGAGGCCGCTCGCAAGGCCTTCCCGAAGGCCCGCATCGGCGGCGGCATGTTCAGCCTGTTCACCGAGATGAACCGCAAGCGGCCGCCGGTCGACCTCATCGATCTCGTCTCGTTCACGACGACGGCCATGCTGCATGCCGGCGACGACACCTCGATCACCGAGGGTCTGGAAACGCTGCCCGCAATCGCGCTCAGCGCCCGCGCCATCGCCGACGGCAAGCCCTATGCGGTCGGCCCGAGCGCCATCGGCATGCGGATGAATCCCTATGGCGAGGCGCCGCTGAAGAACCCGGGCAACATCCGCCAGGCGATGAACTTCAACGATCCCCGCCATCGCGGCCTGCTCGGCGCCGCCTGGGCGCTGGGCTTCTTCGCTCGCTTCGCCGAAGGCGGCGCCACGACGATCACGCTCGGCGGCACGACCGGGGCGTTCGGGCTGGTGCATGCCCGCCATGCCTGGCCGCAGCCCTATTTCGACGAGGTCGGCGGCGTGTTCCCGATGTTCCACGTCCTGCGCGGCATGGCGCGCCTGGCCGGCAAGCCGCTGCGCAAGGTGACGACGCCGGACACGATCGAGGCGATCGCCGCCGAGACCGGGGATGGTATCGAACTGTGGCTTGCCAATCGCACAGGCTCCGAACAGTCTGTCGCCCTGCCCGGCGCGCCGCGCGACCGGTTCTTGCTCGATGCCGACAGCTTTGTGGTTGCGACGCAGGACGGAAATGCGCTGGATACGCTGGCCAAACCTTTTGACGACCGCATGCTTACACTGGCACCCTACGCGGTAGCGAGAATCCGACTGTCCTGATTTCGTTTCATTATTCGAGGTTGTACTATGCATATCCTTATCATCGGCGCGGCTGGCATGGTCGGCCGCAAGCTGACGGACAAGCTTGTCGCGGACGGTCATCTGGGCGGCAAGGAGATCAGCCGTTATACGCTCGCCGACGTCGTCGCCCCCGAGGCGCCCAAGGGCTTTGACGGCCCGGTCGAGACGCTCACCATCGACCTGTCGGCGCCGGAAGCCTCGCAGACGCTGATCGCCAACCGTCCGGACGTGATCTTCCATCTGGCGGCCATCGTCTCCGGCGAGGCCGAGGCGGATTTCGACAAGGGCTACCGCATCAATTTCGACGGCACGCGCTACCTGTTCGACGCCATCCGGCTCGAGAACGCCAAGTCCGGCTACAAGCCCCGCGTGGTGTTCACCTCGTCGATCGCCGTGTTCGGCGCGCCGTTCCCCGACAAGATCGGCGACGAGTTCTTCGAGACGCCGCTGACCAGCTACGGCACCCAGAAGGCGATCGGCGAACTGCTGCTGGCCGATTATTCGCGCCGCGGCTTCTTCGACGGCATCGGCATCCGCCTGCCGACGATCTGCATTCGCCCCGGCAAGCCGAACAAGGCCGCCTCGGGCTTCTTCTCCAACATCCTGCGCGAGCCGCTGGTCGGCCTGGAAGCCGTGCTGCCGGTGTCGCCCGACGTGCGCCACTGGTTCGCGAGCCCCCGCTCGGCCGTCGGCTTCCTGGTCCATGCCGGCACGATCGACCTCGATAAGGTCGGCCCGCGCCGCACGCTCAACATGCCGGGCCTCTCGGCCACGGTCGGTGAAGAAATCGAGGCGCTGCGCCAGGTTGCCGGCGACAAGGCCGTCAAGCTGATCCGCCACGAGAAGGACGAGACCATCGACCGGATCGTCGCCGGCTGGGCCCGCGATTTCGACACCACCCGCGCCCTGTCGCTCGGCTTCAAGGCCGAGACCTCGTTCGACCAGATCATCCGCGCCCATGTCGAGGACGAACTCGGCGGCAAGATCGGCGGCTGATCGTAGGACAAGCGCAGCTCTTCACCTCTCCCTGAGGGAGAGGTCGACGACCGAAGGTCGGCGGGTGAGGGTTTACGGCCCCACCGGATGGTTTCCTAAACCCTCACCCGGAGCTGCGCTCCGACCTCTCCCTCAGGGAGAGGTGAAAGCCAGCTTCCAACCGACACGAAACCGGAAACAGCACCAATGGCGAGCGATCCCTTCTCCTTGACCGGCCGCGTCGCCGCGGTGACCGGCGGCGGGTCCGGCATTGGCCTTGCCAGCGCGCAGGCGCTGGCGAGGGCCGGCGCCCGCGTCGCCATCCTCGACCGCAATCCCGTCTCGGACGAAGTCCTGGCGACGCTGGGGGACGAGGCCGACCACTTCGCGGTGGTCGCCGACGTCGCCGACGAGGCAAGCCTGGAGGCAGCCTTTGAGGCCGTCACCGAGCGGGCGAAGGCGCTCGACATCCTGGTCAACAGCGCGGGCACGGCGATCCGACGCCCGGCGGTCGAACTGACCGTCGCCGACTGGGACACGGTGGTGAACATCAACATGACGGGCACCTTCCTCGCCTCGCGCATCGCGGCGCGCCACATGATCGCCGCCGGCACGAAGGGCTCGATCGTCAACGTCTCGTCGATCATGGGCTTTTCCGGCGGCGGGCTCTACCCGAACATCTCCTACCAGACCACCAAGGGCGCGATCGTCAACATGACCCGCGCGCTGGCCGTCGAATGGGCGCCGAACGGCATCCGCGTCAACGCCGTGGCGCCGACCTATGTCCGCACGCCCTTCATCGCCGGCCTGGTTGCCGATCCGAAGCTGGTCGCCCGGATCGAGGCGATGACGCCGCTCCGCCGCCTGGCCGATCCGGAAGAGGTCGCGAGCGCGATCCTGTTCCTGGCCGGCCCTGGCGCCTCCATGGTCACAGGTCACACGCTGCCGGTCGACGGCGGCTTCCTCGCCCAATAACAAACAAATCCTGGAAGGAACGCTTATGTCCAACACTGGCAAGATCGCGCTCGTCACCGGCGCCGGCACCGGCATCGGCAAGGCCGTCGCCCTGGCGCTGGCCGCCGCCGGCTACACGCTGGTCGTCACAGGCCGCCGCGCCGAGCCGCTCGAGGAAGTCGTGAAGGAGGCCGGCGGCGACGCTGTCGCGATCCCGTCCGACATCACCGACGAGGCCTCGGTCGCCGCTTTGTTCGGCGAGATCAAGAACCGCTTCGTCCGTCTCGACGTGCTGTTCAACAATGCCGGCGTCAACGCCCCGCCGGTCAACATCGAGGACCTCGACGTCGCAAGCTGGAAGGCCGTGATCGACACCAACGTCACCGGCGTCTTCCTCTGCACCCAGGCCGCCTTCCGTATCATGAAGGACCAGAAGCCGATGGGCGGCCGCATCATCAACAACGGCTCGATCTCGGCCGTGATGCCGCGCCCCAACTCGGCGCCCTACACGGCCTCCAAGCACGCCGTGCTCGGCCTGACCCGTTCGACCGCGCTCGACGGTCGCAAATATGACATCGCCTGCGGCCAGATCGACATCGGCAACACCGAGACGCCGATGGCGAGCCAGATGAAGAAGGGCGTGCTGCAGCCGGACCTGTCGATCAAGGTCGAGCCGACCTTCGACGTCAGCCACGTCGCCAACGCCGTCGTCCACATGGCGGGCCTGCCGCTCGACGCCAACATCCTGCAGATGACGATCATGGCCACCAAGATGCCGCTCGTCGGCCGGGGCTGATCGGGCACCCGTCCAATACTCGCCGTCATCCCGGGCGAGCGCAGCGAGACCCGGGATCCATTCAGCCGCCGTCGGAAGGCGGCTGAATGGATCCTCGCTTACGCGAGGATGACGCCGGAGGATGGGATGCCGCCGAGGACAAGGCCGCGCTCTCTTGCCCTCTCCCTCAGGGAGAGGTGAAGCGAGCAGCCCGTCTGACGGACGAAGCCGCCTATCCCGCCAGCGCCGCGACATGCTCCGCCAGCGCCAGCGAGGCGGTGAGGCCGGGGGATTCGATGCCGAACAGGTTGATCAGGCCGGCGACGCCATGCGCGGACGCGTCCTGGACGACAAAATCCTGGCCCGGCGCGCCCTTCGGCACGATCTTCGGGCGGATGCCGGAATAGCCCGGCTGCAGCCGGTCGGCGCTGACATCCGGCCAGTAGCGCTTCACCGCCTCGACGAAGAGCGGGATGCGCGAGGCGTCGACGTCGTAGTTGATCGCGTCGATCCATTCGACATCCGGGCCGAAGCGCGCCTGGCCGCCCATGTCGATGGTCAGGTGCGTGCCGAGGCCGCCCGGCACGGGGACCGGATAGATCAGCCGCGAGAAGGGCGAGCGGCCCGACAGGGTGAAGTAGCTGCCCTTGGCATAATATTCGGTCGGGATGGCAGCGGGATTCAGCCCCTCGATCGTGCGGGCGACAGCGGGCGCGAACAGGCCCGCGGAGTTGATCAGCAGCCTGGTGCGAAGCTGCATCGGCTCGGTGCCGCCGATCGACAGCACGATGCCGTCGCCATCCGGCTTGGCGGCGAGAAGCGGGCTTGAGAACACCACCATGCCGCCGGCGCTTTCGACATCGCCGTGCAGCGCCAGCATGAAGGCGTGGCTGTCGATGATGCCGGTCGAGGGCGACAGCAACGCGCCGGCGCAGGCAAGGTTCGGCTCAAGCGCGATCGCCTCGGCAGCGCTGAGTTCGCGCATGTCGTGCACGCCATTGGCGGCGGCGCGGGCGGCGATCGCGCCGAGCCGGCCGCGTTCGGCCTCGTCGGCGGCGACGATCAGCTTGCCGCATCGGGCATGTGGCACGCCGCGCTCGGCGCAATAATCATAGAGCGCCTGCTTGCCAGCGACGCAGAACTTCGCCATCCGGCTGCCCGGGGCGTAGTAGATGCCGGCATGGATGACTTCGCTGTTGCGCGACGAGGTCTGGGTGCCGATGGCGTCCTCGGCCTCGATCAGCAGGACCTCGCGGCCGGCGAGCGCCAGCGCCCGCGCCACCGCCAGCCCGACCACACCGGCGCCGACGACGACGCAATCGACTTCATCCATGAGCGCACTCGAATCCAGGACCGCACGGCAGGCGCGCCGACGGAATCAGCGCGCCCTGCGGTCTATAGAGCAAGATTTTGCGAGGTGGAACGAGCTGATGGTGTCTGGCCGAGGCGCGCCTTTTCGCACCGTAGCGAGAGCCGGGCGGACCGGGGTGGGAACAGCCCGTCGCCCCGGCGAAGGCCGGGGCTCCTGAACACCGTTCACGAAGATCCTGGCTGAGCCCGTCCGTCCAGGCGGTGGGTCTGGATCCCGGCCTCCGCCGGGATGACGGCAGAGGGAGCCGGGCTCGCGTTTGAAACCCGACCCAACGGCTCTGGCCATCCTCCTTCGAGGCCCGGCTTCGCCGGGCACCTCAGGATGATGGATGAGCCAGGTTTCGCCTCAGGCGCTCTTGCGCGCGTCCATCCGGAGGCCGCCATGCTCGACGATGTAATCGACCACCCGGTCGAGGCCCTTGCCGCGCGTCAGGTCGGTGAAGCCGAAGGGGCGCGTGCCGCGCATCCGCTTGGCGTCGACCTCCATCACGTCGAGATCGACATTCACGTAAGGCGCGAGATCGCTCTTGTTGATGACGAGGAAGTCGGAGCGGGTGATGCCCGGGCCACCCTTGCGGGGGATTTCCTCGCCCTGGCAGACGGAGATGACATAGAGCGTCAGGTCGGCGAGGTCCGGCGAGAAGGTCGCGGCCAGATTGTCGCCGCCGGATTCGATGAAGACGATATCGAGATCGGGGATCTTGCGGTTGAGCTCCGCGATCGCCTGCAGGTTGATCGAGGCGTCCTCGCGGATCGCCGTATGCGGGCAGCCGCCAGTCTCGACGCCCATGATGCGGTCCTCGGACAGCGCCTGCCGGCGCGCCAGCATCATGGCGTCTTCCTTGGTGTAGATGTCGTTGGTGATGACGCCGATGGAGAATTCGTCGCGCATCGCCTTGCAGAGCTTCTCGGTCAGCATCGTCTTGCCGGAGCCGACGGGGCCGCCGATACCGACGCGAAGGGGGCCGTTTTTCGATGTCATCAGAGCTCGCCTCGTGTTGCTGGAGCGCGCGGCGAAGCCGCGACGCAAAACTCAATCGTGCGAATGGCCGTGGGCATGATCATGGCCGTGATCGCCATGCCCGGCGTGATCGTGGCTCGCGTGCCCATGGCTGTGCTCGCCATGGCCGGAATAGGCGCCGCGCACCGGATTGAACTGCGCGACAATCTCCTTCACCCGCGCGCCGAGCCCTTCGAGCATCGCCTGGATGACGTGATCGCGCAGGATCAAGATGCGGGTCGGCTCGATCGCGGCGGCGAGATGGCGGTTGCCGATATGCCAGGCGAGTTCGAGCAGGTGCACGGGATCCCGGGCGAAGACCTCGTAGAGCGGCTCATAGGCGGCGGCGATGGCGATCGTGCTGCCGTCCTGGAGAACCAGGCTGTCGCCGGCGTCAAGCACCACCGTTTCGGGCAGGTCGACCATCACCTTGCGGCCATCGACCAGTTCGATCAGGCGGCGGCGCAGATGGCGCTCGTCATGCTGCAGCACCGCGCGACCGGCCGGCGGCTCCTGACCTTCCACGGCGGCGTCCGACGCACGCCGGACAGCGACTGCCCTCAGCATTCCCATTCCCCAGTTCAACAGATCCGCCCGGCAATGCCGCACCGACATGGCCGGAGCGCCGCTTGGCTGCCCCCTTATACCAGTGATAGATGTCGCGTCTTGGGGGCGAATGCGATGGCCGGCAGTTTGCCTCTTTTTCCGCGCCGATGGAAAGCTCGGCCGCGATTTTCGGGACAGGGCGCATAGCCCCGGGATCGGGCGCACAACTGCCAAGTCTTTGAGCACGCAAATGAATATTTGTGGTTGCCGGAGGGGCAACTCCGTGTGATAGCCTTCGGCGACTATCGTCGCTGTGCCCATCCAAAGGGCCGGCCGGATCGGGACCAGGGACCAAAGTGAGACCGCTTTTGCTCGCCGAGGGAGCTTCGCCGGACGCCGTTCCGATGGCGCGCGCGCACTATGCGGCGCAGCCGAGCCGCTGGCTCGCCGAACTCGAACTGTGGTTCGCGGTCAATGCCGGCAAGACCCGGCTGATGCGCCGCCGCCATCTCGGCCCGCTCGTCGTCCAGAAGCCGTTCCATCCGGAAAAGGACGGCACCTGCCACGTCTACCTGCTGCATCCGCCAGGCGGCGTCGCCGGCGGCGACCAGCTCGACCTGCGCTTTCATCTGGCGGCTGATGCCCGCGCCGTGCTGACCACGCCCGGCGCCACCAAGTTCTATCGCAGCGAACATGGCCGCAGCACCCAGGCGACGATGATCGACGTCGGCGCCCATGCCATCTGCGAATACCTTCCGCAGGAGACCATCGTCTTCGATGGCGCCGATGCTTCGATCGACACGCGCGTGACGCTGGAAGCTGGCGCCACCTATGTCGGCTGGGATTTCATCTGCCTCGGGCGACCGGCGGCGGGCGAGCGCTTCGAGACCGGCACGCTGCGCCAGCGCATCGAGATCGTGCGCGATGGCAGGCCGATCTGGTTCGAGCGGGTGCGGCTGCCGGGCGGCTCGGCCCTGCAGGGCGCGCCCTATGCGCTGGCCGATCAGCCGACCTGGGGCACGATGATCTATGCCGGCCCCATGGCCGAGGACGCGGCCGAGCGGGTGCGCGAAGCCGTCGGCGGCCAGGCGGACGGCGTGTTCGCCGTCAGCCAGCTCGAGCACGCGGTCGTCTGCCGCTATCTCGGGCCGCGGGTTTCGGAAGGCAAGGCACTTTTCGTCCGGGCATGGGATGCGCTCAGGACATCATGCCAGGGCAAGGCCGCCAACGCGCCGCGCATCTGGGCCACGTAAACACGGATACGATTGGGGACCGCCGATGGAACTTCTACCACGCGAGAAAGACAAGCTTCTGCTGTTCACCGCGGCCCTGGTGGCGGAACGCCGCCTGGCCCGCGGCGTCAAGCTGAACTACCCGGAAGTCATCGCCTACGTTTCCGCGGCGATCCTAGAAGGCGCGCGCGACGGCCGCACGGTCGCTGAGCTGATGTCCTATGGCGCGACGCTGCTGACGCGCGATCAGGTCATGGAGGGCGTGCCCGAGATGATCCACGACATCCAGGTCGAAGCCACCTTCCCCGATGGGACCAAGCTGGTCACCGTCCACAATCCCATACCGTAGGGGCGCGTCATGATCCCAGGCGAATACATCCTCGAGGACGGCGACATCGAATATAATGTCGGCCGCACCGTTATCTCCGTCGACGTCGCGAATTCGGGCGACCGGCCGATCCAGATTGGCTCGCACTATCATTTCTACGAGACCAATACCGCGCTCCATTTCGACCGCGACAAGACCCGGGGCTTCCGCCTCAACATCCCGGCCGGCACCGCCGTCCGTTTCGAGCCCGGACAGGAGCGCACCGTCGAACTGGTAGCGCTCGACGGCGACCGCGCCGTCTTCGGCTTCAATGCCAAGGTCATGGGAAAGCTGGAGGTCTGAGATGGCGAAGATCACGCGCGAGAATTACGCCTCGCTCTATGGCCCCACCAAGGGCGACCGGGTTCGCCTGGCCGATACCGACCTGATCATCGAGATCGAGGAAGACCGCACCGTCTATGGTGATGAAGTCACCTTCGGCGGCGGCAAGGTCATCCGCGACGGCATGGGCCAGAGCCAGCGCAACGCAGCCGACGTCGCCGACCTGGTGATCACCAATGTGATCATCCTCGATCACTGGGGCATCATCAAAGCCGATGTCGGCATCAAGGATGGCCGCATCCAGGCGATCGGCAAGTCGGGCAATCCCGACATCCAGCCGGGCGTCGACATCATTATCGGCCCGGGCACCGACGTCATCGCCGGCGAAGGCAAGATTTTGACCGCTGGCGGCATCGACACCCACATCCACTTCATCGCGCCGCAGCAGGCCGAGGAAGCACTGACGAGCGGCACGACGACGCTGGTCGGCGGCGGAACCGGGCCCTCGGTCGGCACGCTCGCCACCACAGTCACGCCCGGCCCCTGGTACATCCACCGCATGCTGGAAGCGATCGAGGAACTGCCGATCAATGTCGGTCTCCTCGGCAAGGGCAACGCCTCGCTGCCGGAGCCCTTGCGCGAACAGATCCGCGCCGGCGTCATCGGGTTGAAGCTGCATGAGGACTGGGGCACCACGCCGGCCGCGATCGACAACTGCCTGACGGTTGCCGACGAGATGGACGTGCAGGTCGCGCTCCACTCCGACACGCTGAACGAGAGCGGCTTCGTCGCCGACACCTTCGCGGCAATGAAGGGCCGCGCTATCCACTCCTTCCACACGGAAGGCGCCGGTGGCGGCCACGCACCCGACATCATCACGGCGGCGGGCCAGGAAAACATCCTGCCCTCCTCCACCAACCCGACGCGGCCCTATACGATCAACACGATCGACGAGCATCTCGACATGCTCATGGTCTGCCACCATCTGAGCCCGCAGATCCCCGAAGACGTCGCCTTCGCCGAATCCCGCATCCGCAAGGAGACGATCGCGGCCGAGGACATCCTGCACGATCTCGGCGCATTCTCGATGATGTCGTCGGACTCGCAGGCTATGGGCCGCATCGGCGAAACCACGCTTCGCTGCTGGCAGACCGCGCACAAGATGAAGGTGCAGCGCGGGCCCCTGCCGGAAGATAGCGAGCGCAACGACAATTTCCGCTGCAAGCGCTACGTCGCCAAATACACGATCAACCCGGCCATTACCCATGGCTTCGCGCATGAGATCGGCTCGATCGAAGTCGGCAAGCGTGCGGATCTCGTGCTGTGGAAGTCCGCCTTCTTCGGCGTCAAGCCGTCGCTGGTCATCATGGGCGGCATGATCGCCACCGCGCCGATGGGCGACCCGAATGCCTCGATCTCGACGCCGCAGCCGGTGCATTACCGGCCGATGTACGGCGTGCTCGGCCGCGCGCGCGGCAAGACCGGCGTCACCTTCGTGTCGCAGGCGGCCCTCGACGACAAGATCGGCGAGACGCTGCAGCTGCAGAAGCAGCTCGTGGCGGTCAAGGGCACGCGCGGCGTGCGCAAGAAGGACATGATCCACAATTCGCTGACGCCGAAGATCGAGGTCGATCCGCAGAACTACCAGGTGCGCATCGACGGCGAGCTGATCACCTGCGAACCGGCGGAAACCCTGCCGATGGCGCAGCGCTACTTCCTGTTCTGACAGAACGGCAAGCGACGGACACAAGCCCCATCGGACCGGATACGTCCGGTGGGGTTTTCTTTTTCGGGAGGCCGTATCCGACTTGTCGGAAATTGCCCCTTCGCCTCTCTTGGGAGACGTTGGCGGAACGTGATTTTCCGTCACGCCGCTGCAAGCTCCGCCATCATCCTGAGGTGCTTCGCGTCAGCGAAGCCTCGAAGGACGATCCAGCGAGACGCTGCCATTCGCAGCCAAACGCGGGCGGTGCGCTCTGGACCCTCCTTCGAGGCCCGGCTTTGCCGGGCACCTCCAGGATGATGGCCGGAGATCGGGAAGAACATGGCGCAAGGATCTCCCTCCGGGAGAGGTGAAGAACGGCCTAGGCGTTTCAAGACAGAACCATTCGGCTCCAGGGGGAGAAAGCTCGTGACCCAGACACAGACAGAATTTCCGTTCCAGGACCGGTTTCGCGACCATGCCACCCTCGGCTTCGTCGACTGGAGCCTGCGCGGCATCGGCCAGGTGGTGTTCCAGAACAACCCGCTGACGGGGCTGATCATCCTTCTGGCGCTGTTCTTCAATTCGGCCGTCTATGGCGCGATCTGCATTCTCGGCGTCGTCGTGGCGACCGCCACCGCCATCCTGCTCAAAGCCGACAGGGGCCTCATCCGCGACGGGCTGTTCGGCTTCAATGGCGCACTGGTCGGGCTGGCGCTGGTCGCCTTTACCAGCGCCGATTTCCGCAGCGGCGCCGTGCCGTCCTTCCATATGACGATCTACATCGTCTTCGCGGCCGCGATGACCACCATCGCCTTCTCGACCATCGCGACGCTGCTCGGGCCGCACAAGGTGGCGGCGCTGACCTCGCCCTTCGTGCTGGTCGGCTGGCTGTTCCTGTTCGCGGTGCTGAAATTCGCGGCGATCGAGGCCGGACCGCTGGCCAAGCCCGTCTCCCCCGACCAGTATGACGCGGCGATCGCCTATGCCCTGCCCACCTGGTACATGGGCATCGGCAACGCCATCGGGCAGATCTTCTTCCAGGACAACTGGATCGCCGGCTACCTGATCGTCATCGGAATCGCCGTCAATTCGCGCATCTCGGCCGGCATGGCGCTGATCGGCGCGGCCGGCGCGGCACTCGTCGCCGGCGTTTTCGGCGGGCCCGAAGGCGCGATCCGCGACGGCCTGTTCGGCTACAACGCGGCGCTGACCGCGATCGCGCTGGGCGGCTTCTTCCTGGTGCTGACCTGGCGCAGCTTCGCCTACACCCTATTCGGCATCGTCGTGACCACCTGGCTCTGGGCGTCGATCGCGATCTTCCTGAAGCCGATCGGCATGCCGGTGCTGACCTCGACCTTCGTGCTCGTCACCTGGCTGATGCTGATCGGCCAATATGGCTTCAAGGCGCTGGTGCCGGTGCCGCCGGCCGAGGCGACGAACCCCGAGGACAACCGCGCGCGCTATCTCAGGGGCCCGCGCTAACGGCGCGGCCTTGCCTTCGGCGGTTGCCGATCTAGCTTGCAGGGAGACGTCGCCAATTGGCGGCGCCGTCTTGTTTGCGCGAGGCCCGTCATGAAAAGGACGCTTGTCTGGCTGGGTGGCATGGCCACCGTCACCGCCCTTCTCGTCGCGTCCACCGGCGCGGCAAACGCCATCAGCCGAGGCAACATGCCGGCCTATTGCCGGGGCGAGGTTTCGGCCATGTACGCCACCAAGCCGATGTATGTGAAGACTGGCAAGATCGTCAAAGCGCGGGATGGCAGCCTGTCGATCCAGGGCACGGTCGACAAGGGCAGCGAGGGCATCAAGGCCTTCGCCTGCCGCTTCGACAAGAAAGGCAATTTCATCGACGTCATGGCCATGACCAGCGACGGCGAATAGTCCGAGCCGGCGCCCCGCCAAAACGATTGTACCCCGCTCGCCTCTGTCGGTAGAGTTGCCGAAACTGATTTGCGGCGGCTCGAACCGAGCTTCCGCCCGGCACGCGGAGCGCGAAAATCCATGACGACCTGGCGGCATCCTTCCCGACGCACCCTGCTACTGGGCTCCGGCGCGCTCCTTGCCGCCGCGTCGCTGGAACAGGCCGTCGCCGCCATCGTCGAGACGGTCGACGCGCTGAAGCCGGGCGAATTCACCTGGCACCCCGAGCGCTCGCCTTACGGGCCGGTGGCGATTGTCGTCTCGCTGCCCGACCAGCGCGTCTATGTCTATCGCAACGGCATTCGCATCGGCGTTTCGACCTGCTCCACCGGCAAGCCCGGCCACGACACGCCGACGGGCGTGTTCACCATCCTGCAGAAGGACAAGGACCACCACTCCTCGACCTATAACGAGGCGCCGATGCCGAACATGAACCGGCTGACCTGGTCGGGCATCGCGCTGCATGCCGGGCAGTTGCCGGGCTATCCGGCCTCGCATGGCTGCGTGCGATTGCCGATGGCGTTCTCGTCCAAGCTGTTCACCGTCACCCATGTCGGCACGCCGGTGATCATCGCCGACAGCGCCGCCTTCCCCGAGACGGTGATCCATCCCGGCATGGTGCTCTCGGCCGAGGCGGAGAAGGATTTCGACCACACGGTCTCGACTCTGAAGCAAAAGCAGATCCCGGCCTCGCCGCAGGCGCCCTACAGCCCGCCGGCGACCTCGATCATGATCTCCAGCGCCGACAGCCGGGTGATCGTGCTCGACGATGGCGAGATCGTCGCCGATGGCGGCGCCACGATCCTGCAGCCGTCACGGCCGCTCGGCAACCACGTCTTCGTGCTGTCGCATCTCGACGCCGACGACAAGGAACTGCACTGGAAGCCGATCGGCTACAGCACCGACCCGAAGGTGGCGGCGCGGAGCGCTGACCAGAGCACGCTCACCCGCATCCGCGCCGACCGCAGCATCAACGACGCCATCCGCCAGCGGATGAAGCCGGGCGTGGTGCTGGTGACGGTCGACCTGCCGCTCAGTGCCGACAGCCGCTCGGGCAAGGATTTCGTTATCCTGAACGACCAGCACACGGTGTGAGGGGAAGGTGTGGGCACGGCGTCGGGCGTCCCCTCGCCTCTCCCCCGATGTGCCGAGGAAGAATTAAGTACCGATCCTACTCCACCCTCGTCGTCATCCCGGACGGCGCGAAGCGGCGATCCGGGATCCATCCAGCCGGGATTTCGGGCGGCTCGCACGCGTTCGGCTTCAGCGGCATGGATCCGGGTCGAGCCCGGATGACGCCGGAAGGTGGTGGTTTGCGTGCTCCAACCCTCGACCATCATCCTGAGGTGCCCGGCGAAGCCGGGCCTCGAAGGAGGGTCCAGTGAACATTCCTCATCTGGATCCGGGCGGAGTTCCCCTCGTCTGCGAACCGGAGTGGCTCGCTGGATCCTCCTTCGAGGCTTCGCTCCTGCGAAGCACCTCAGGGTGATGGCGGGGCCAATCGATCGGACCGGAAGGTTTAACGATCTGGGCAACCAGCCCCAGTTCTAAGACCTAAACAGCCGCGAATACTGCGTTTCGTGCCAGGCGCTGGCCATGGCCATCGCGACCGAGACGTTGCCGATCTCGTCGTCTTCGAGGCTGCGGGCCGTCGCCACGGCCCGCTCGATCACCGGCACCGCGTCGATGAGAATACGCTGGCCGGCGGTGTGGCCGAGCTTGACCAGGCGCAAGAGCGCCGCGACCTGGCCCTCGGCGATCGTCCACATCAGCCCCTTCAGCGCCGCCGCCGGCGAGACGTTCCAGTGATGCGCGGCGATGGCGAAGGCGGCCGGATAGGTCAAGGGCCGGCCGAGATAGAGCTGCGCCTGCGGCACCTCGAGATCGGCGAGCAGGCGAAGCAGCGCCTCGCCCATTCGGCGGTCCTCGAGCTGCAATTCGCGGCTCTCGCGCCCGGCGGAAAGCCAGGCATCCGCATGGAGGAAGGCCTCCGCGTCGTCGCGCGCCAGCGCCTCGCTCATCCGCCAGAACAGCGCGCCGTCGAGCACGGCGAAGGAATTTTCCAATGTGCCGTGGATCCAGATCCTCGCGGAAGGCTCGTCATGCACCCAGCCGGCCTCGGCGGCATATTCGAGGCCGCGCGAATAGGAGAAGGCGCCAACCGGCAGGCTGGGGCTGACCAGCCGCAGCAGGTGCAGCGGGATCGTCTCGTCGAGGGGCGTGGTCATGCTCATCTCAGCCTGCAATCCAAAAGCCGGCGGGGCCGGTGCTCGCGAGATAGAGCGCGAGGAAATAGAACAGCACCACCATCGCATAGGTCTGCCCGTTGCCGGTATAGACCTGGCGGAAGGTGGCGGCGGTGGCGAGCGTGAAATCGGTGACGCCCTGCCAGAACAGGGTGGCGACCGGCGGCACGGCCACCTCGATCCCGCGGCGATAATAGGCGTAGAAACGCGCCAGATTGCCCGTGCGACCGACGCCGCTGCGATAGACGGCCCAGGCGATGACGCCGAGCACGGCCGCCACCGCGACGGCGATCAGCATCACCGGCGTCGGGTTCCAGTAGCCGTAGATCGTGTAGAGCGACATGCCCTCCCAGACCAGCGTCGAGGCGAATTGCGGGTCGATCGCCGCCGAGACGGGGTCCATCAGCAGCTTCGGATAGAGCGACAGCACCAGGATGCCGACGACCAGCAGCGCCTGCGGCACCAGCAGCGCGAGCGGAAGTTCGCGCACGCTCTCCTGCCCGCGCTGGCGCTTGCCCAGGAACAGGCCGGCGACGAGGCGGATCATGTAGAGGAAGCCGAGGAAGGTGGCGAAGAGGCCGGCCGCGGCGAGGAAGTTCCAGCCCTTGTCGGTCATGGCCGAAAGCAGCAGCCACTTACCGCCGAAGCCCATCAGCGGCGGCAGGCCGGACATCGAAATGATGGCGACCACGAACAGGATGAAGGTGATGGGCATGGCGCGCGCCAGACCGCCCGTCTCGCCGAACGACCGCGTGCCGGTGCGAAGAATGATGCCGGCGATGGCGAGGAACAATATGCCCTTCACCATCATGTGGTTGGCGACGAGATAGAGCGCGGTGACCCAGCCGAGATGGCTCATCAGCGCAATCGCCGTGACGATGTAACCGAGTTGGCTCATGCTCGAATAGGCGAGCAGGCGCTTGAAGTCGGTCTGGCGCAGGGCCATCACCGCGCCGGCGATCGTCGTCAGCATGCCGATCCACGCCATGCCATGCGCGAGTTCGAGCGCCGCTTGCGAGCGGATCGCCAGATAGGTGCCGGTCAACAAGCCGAAGATCGCCACCTTGCTGACCACGGCCGAGAGCATGGCGGTGAAATCATCATCCGCCTCCGCATAGGCGCCCGGCAGCCAGACATGCACGCCGATGGCGCCCGCCTTGATCAGGAAGCCGATGCCGAGCAGCACCAGCGCCGTGGTGGCGTCGGGGCCGGCGGTCAACAGCGCCGAAAGGCTGGTGGTGCCGCTCACCGAGGCGATACCGGCAAAGCCCGCCAGCAGGAAGAAGGCCGAGAGCAGCGAGAACAGCAGGAAGGTCAGCACATGCGGCCCCGCTCCCCTGCCCTTGGCGATCAGGAAGCAGGAGGCGAGCGTGACGATTTCCCAGCTGAAGAAGAATTCGAGGCTGGTCGAGGAGCGCAGCAGCGCCGGGATCGAGAGCAGCAGCACCGCCAGCATCGGGAAATAGCCGGGGCGCGGATCCTCGCGATAGAGGCTGGCGGCGGCGATGACGAGGCTGCCGCCGAGCAGCAGCACGGCAAAAAGCCGGGCGATTCCGGTCGCGCTTTCGGCCAGCCAGAAGCCGACCAGCGCCACGGCGATCAGCATCAGCACGGCCTTCAACCGGCCGGGCAGCCGATCGAGCGCATAGAGCACGACGCCGACGGCAAGCGGCGCGAAGATCCAAAGCGATGCCGCGCCGGACAGTCGGGCAGCGGTATAGCCGGCGACGACGAGCAACAGCGCGATGCCGAAGATCGGCAGCAGCGCGACGAGGTCCGGCCTCGCTTCGGCCCGCGCATCGGACGGGCGCATGGCGCGGACGAACCAATGGAACATGTAGGCGGCTTCAAGCAGCGAGCCGGTCAGGATCACGGCGATCCAGGGCAGCTTGCCGGCGCTGGTCAGTTGCATCACCAGCTCCCACTTGGCCCAGAAGCCGGGGAATGGCGGCAGTCCGGCGATCGCCACCATGAACAGCGCCAGCAGGCCAAGCAGAAGCGGCCGGCCGGAAAGGCTGGTGCGGGCGTCGACATCATCCTGGCGCAAGACGCCGGCAAGCCAGAACAGGCCGGCCTTGGCGAGCAGGTGGTTGACGAACAGGCCGCCGACGACGAGCGGGATCGAGGCCGTGGCGCCGATCTCCGTCAGGAGCGCCAGGGCCAGCATCATCAGGCCCATCTGGCTGATCGACGAATAGCCGAGCATCCGCTGCACCTTGGTCTGCGTGCAGCCGATCAGGTTGGAGAACAGGAAGCTGATGCCGCCGGAGATGGCGATGATGCCGAGCTGGTCCGGGAACAGCGGCAGCAGCTTCATCAGCGCGAAGAAAACGCCGGCCGAAACGCCGACAGAGACCATCGCGGCGATGCCGCTTGGCGCCGTCTCGTAGACATCGAGGCCCCAGCCATTGGCCGGGAACGGTTTCAGCTCGATGACGAGGCAGGCGAGCACCATGATGAGCGCCGCGGTACCAATCGGCCCGGTGATCTCGGCGCGATGTTCGATCAGCGCGTCGATGTTGAGCGTGCCGGTGACGTAATAGAGCAGCACCGAGCCAAGCAGGAACAGCGTCGAGGCGATGACCGTCGCCATGATGTATTTGAACGCCGCCGACATGGCGGCCGCGTGGCGCTCCAGCCCGAGCAGGCCATAGGTAGCGATCGAGACAATCTCCAGGAAGACGAAGAGATTGAACAAATCGCGGGTCATGACCATGCCGTCTATGCCCATCACCAGGATGAGATAGAGCAGCAGCGCGCCGTAATTGCCCTTGAGCCGATCCCAGAGATGCAGCGCACCGAGCAGCGCCACGAGATTGACGCCGAAGGTGAAGAAGCCTTCCCAGAGGCCGAAGCGCAGATTGATCGACATGGGCGGCAGGCCGACACCCGTCAGAACCTCGATCGTCGGTCCGCCCTGCAACAGACCGGCGAACGAGACGCCGCTGACCGCGACGACGCCGATCAGTGCGACGAAGAAGCCGGCATGCAGCCACGGCTTGCCGAGCCGGTAGAGCAGCGGAATGACGAAGCCGCCGCCAAGGCCGAACAGGAAGATGTTCAGCGGATGGAAAAGCGCGTCTACCATTTCGACTCCGTGAACGCGTCGATGGAGAGCGTCTTCTTGGCGGCGTAGAGGCGGATGGCGTAGGCGAGCATGACGGCGGTCACCGAAAGGCCGATGACGATCGCCGTGACCACCAGCGCCGAGGGGATCGGGTCGATGGCGCGGTGCGGCGCATCGGCCTGGCTCAAGGCAGCGTCGAGGATCGGCGCCGTGCCGGCGGTAATGTAGCCCGTCGCGACCATGACAAGGTGCAGCCCGGTATCCATCACGGCGAAGCCGATGATGATGCGCAGGATATTGCGGTGGGTCAGCATGCCCCAGATGCCGATCAGCGCGAGCCCGAAGCCCGTGATCAGCAGGATGGTGGAAACCGGTAGGCCTGTCGTCATGTCCCGTTTCCCCGGCTCAGCTTCTGAAGCGGTCGATGATGACGCTGAGCTCGGCGCCGACCTTGATGCCGAGCAGCGCGGAGATGAGCGGGATGGCGCCGGCGCTGATGAAGGCGCCGAACTCGCCCTTGGGCAGGAAGCGCGGATCGAGGAAGCCCCCGGCCAGCACCAGGCCCAGAATCCCGAGGCCGACATAGAAGACGCCGGCGAAGGATTCGACGATCGAGAGCAGCGCGACGTTGAGCGTCGCGCCCGGTCGCGCCAACAGCATCAGCATAACGCCGGACGCGACGATGGCGCCGCCCTGGAAGCCGCCGCCGGCCGAGAGATGGCCGTTCACGATGACATAGGCGCCGAAGGTGAAGATCAGCGGCAGCAGGACTTCCGTGCCGGTGCGGACGATCTCGCTCGGCTCCCGCTGCGGCGCCTCATCGTCTTCCGCCGGCTCCGCCGCCCGGGCGGTCTTTACGGCCACGGTGCCGGCTGTCGCGGCGCGGGCGCTGGCATTGGCCTTCGCCGCCGCTGCCCGTGCGGCGGCGGCCCTTGCCGCCTCCGTCCTGGCGAGCACCGGCTTCGCCGCCGGCGTCTTCTCGCCAGCGGCCTTGTCGCTGGAAACCTTGGCGACGGACGCCTTGCCGTCATCCTTCTTCAGCAGCAGGCCGACGCTCGCCGCCACCATGAACAGAACCGCGACCTCGCCCAGCGTGTCGAAGCCGCGATAGGTGATCAGGATGCCGGTGATGATGTTGGGCGTGCCGAGCTCGACCGGCGCGCGGGTGACATAATCGAGCGCCAGCGGCCGCAGCGCGTCCAGTTCGACATAGCCGCCGACCATGCGCGCGAAGATCAACCCGAACAGCACGACGATAGCCGCGACGAGGATGTGGCGCATCATGAGCGCTTCCTCCGTCCGGCGCTGCCAGATGGCGGCCTCGCCCCGCTCTCGCCGGCCTCGTCCTCGGCCAGCATGTCGACGCCGGTGGTCGGGGTCATCGGCGTGCGGATGCGGTAGGCGGCGCGCGACAGCGCGTGCGACGAGATCGGGTTGGTCATCAGCACGAAGTAGATCGCGAGGATCAGCTTGAAGGTCCAGCCGGGGTGGTGGAAGGCGAGCCCGGCCAGCACCAGCATGTTGCCGAGCGTCGTCGCCTTGGTGCCGGACTGGATGCGGGTGAAGGTGTCGGGCATGCGCAGGATGCCGACGCCGGCCGAAAACAGGAAGATGGCGCCGGCCAGGATCAACAGGCTGCCGATCAGCTCGATCATACTCAGCCCTTTCCGTTGCCGGTTTTGCGGATGGCGTAGAGGAAGATGAAGGTGGCTAGGCCGGAGCCGATCGCCGCTTCCGCCATCGCCACATCGGGCGCAGCCAGCAGCAGGAACGACACTGCCGCGAACAGGCTGGCCAAGCCGGACGCCACCATGGCGGGCAGCACATCCTTCAGGCAGACGGCGAGGATGCCGCTGACGAGGATGCTGGCGCAGACCAGGAGGAGCAGGAACTCGAGCACGCTAGAGCCCCTTTTCCAGGAAACGCGCGATCGCCAGCACCGCCAGGAAGCTGAGCAGGCCATAGACCAGAGCCACGTCGATATAGACGAAGCGGCCGGAGACATGCGCATAGAGGGCGATCAGCGAGATCGAGATGACGGTGAGCATGTCGATGGCGACGATGCGGTCGACCAGCGTCCTGCCGATGACGAGCCGTATGACGCCACACAGGATGGCGAGGAAGATCAGGATCGCGGCGATCTGGATGATGAACTCAGCCAAAGACTTTCTCCAGATGCGTCTCGAACGGGCCGGCGAGCGCTTCGGTCGCCTTGTCGAGATCGGTCGTCTGGACGTCGAGCCAGTGGATGTACAAGGTCTCGCCCTTGATATCGAGGACGAGCGACCCGGGCGTCAGCGCGATGGTGTTGGCAAGCGCCAGCCGGCCGATCGGCGATTTCAACTTCGTGCGGATCCTGACCACCCCGGGATGGATATCGATGCGCGGGGCGTAGACCACCCGCATCATGGCAATGTTGGCCTTGACCAGCTCGACCAGGAAGGTGCCGCTATAGGCGAGGAAGTGATAGAAGCCGGCCGGCGTCCAGCGGATCCGGCGCCAGGCGTCGCTGCTCGAGGTGAAGACATAGGCCAGCGCCAGGGTGATGACCGCGCCCAAAATGGCGACCTCGACGGCCAGCGTGGAATTGGCCACCATCCAGACGACGAACAGCACCAGCCAGAGGCTGAGCATGCCCTGCGGCGCGATGGATTTCCGACTGTTTTGATCCATGTCATTCACCCCCGAGCGACCCAGCAGACTCTAGATTGCGGCGATGTCGCATGCAATTCGCAGCGAGATGCTGGAGACGGCGCGCCATTCATTTTATGCTAACCATGACAAATATTTAGGGAGAAGCGGCCATGCAGCGCGTGACGGTGACGATCGACGACGACCTGCTGGAAGGCATCGACGCACTTTGCCAGAGCAAGGGCTATCAGAGCCGGTCGGAAGCGCTGCGCGACATCATCCGCTCGGAGTTCTCGCGCGCCCAGGCGGCGGCGACCGAGGCCGCCGGCGCGGACGAGATCTGCCATGCGACGCTGACCTACGTCTACAACCACGAGACCCGTGCGCTGGCGAGCCGGCTGACCACCAACCACCATCACCATTCCGACATGTCGATCTCGACCACCCATGTCCATATGGACCATGACAATTGCCTCGAGGTCTCGATCCTGCGCGGCACGGTGTCGAAGCTGCAGGCCTTCGCCGACAGCGTGATCAGCCAGCGCGGCGTGCGCCATGGTGCCCTCCACATCATGCCGGTCGAACATGCCGAGCCGGAACAGGGCCACACGCACCGCCATCACCATCACGACGACGGCCACGACCATGGCCATGGGCATCGTCACGATCACGCTCATGGGGAGGATCCCGGGCACAGCCATGACTAGAGCTTCTCTTCCGGCTTGTCGGCCTTGCGCCACTGGATCGCCGTGATCACCGGTGCCAGCACGGAGGCGACGATGCCGGCGGCGAAGCCGTTATTGTAGAGATTGAGCCCGCCATGCAGCACGCCGACCGCCTGCGCGGCGGAGGAATGCACGAAGCCGGCGACGATGCCCCAATACCAGCCGAAGCGGCCGGCGATCGGCGCCAGCGTCGTGCCGAACAGCGCCGCCAGCACGATCGACGGGTCCGACGCGCTCCAGGGCTTGGCCAGCGAACCGATGAAGACGCCGACCATGATCGGCAACACGTTCTTGGGATGCTTGCCGTAGGCGGCGAAGCCGACCATCGTGAAGATCGCGCCGATCACCGGGCCGTTCAGGTCGCCGCCGACCAGCAGCACGTAGACCATGCCGATCGCGCCGGTGAGGCCCATGTTGACGAGCGTCGGGCCGATGCCGACCAGCGCCACGAAATCGCTCGGCGACTGGCCGGAGAGCGCCAGGATCTCCTTCATCTTTCCAAGCGACGCGCGGTCGACATAGAGGCCGCCCGCGATCAGGCCGAGAAACAGCACGGTCAGGAACGAGCCGAGCAGCCAGTTGTTGCCGGTGGTCCAGATGAAGACCGGGTCGGGCACGAAGCCGTAGGACTTGTAGATAGCGACGACCAGCGTACCGACGATGCCGGCGGTGAACCCCATATTGTAGAGGCTGAAGCCCATATGGGCTTTGAACAGCTGCGCGGCGGCGGGCGGCAGCATGAAGCCCATCAGCAGCCCCGTCGCCAGCCCGAGCGGCAGGCCGATCGACATCGGAATGGCGGTCGAGAACAGGATCTCGGAGAACACCGGCGCCAGCGCACAGCCGAAGAAGGCCGTGTTGATATGGGCCGCGAAATCCTCCTGCTTGTAGAGCGAATAGAGATAGACCCCGCCGATGATCGGCCAGATGTTGAGCAGGTTCTTGCCGAACAGGCCGAAGCCCAGCACCAGCATCAGGCAGGCGATCGAGGCGCCGCCGATCTTCGCGCCGGCGAGGCGGTAGATTCCGGCGGAAACCAGCGTCAGCAGGCCGGCGTTGACGAAGGCGGCGCCCATGCCGCCGACGCCGATATAGTCGGTGATCAGCGTATCGCGGGCGAGCAGGATCTTGACGAGGCCGGGCACGATGTCGCCCGGCGGCGAGACGACAAGGCCGAACACCACAAATAGGACGGCGACAAGGGCGACGATGCCGAGCAGGCCATCATTGGAGAGCTCGGGCGTCGCCTCCTGCAGGGTCGCGTTCGATGCGCTCATCGTGTGATTCCGTCGCCTGATCCCCCGTGACCTCGCACGGCAGGCTCGCCCGTATCATGGCAGAGGCGTCACGGAAATTAAAACCTCTCTGAGCGCCTCAGACTGAGACGCAGCGCACAGGGAGCGGACGTAGAGCCATCCGCGCCGCGACGCTCAGAGGGGATGCGCGCCGAGGCCGACCGGCAGCGATCCCTCGACATCATGCTCGAAATGCACATGGGCATGGCTGTGGTGGTGCGGATGCTGGTGGACGCTGCCGCGATGGCCGCGCCCATCCTTCAAAAGCAGCGCGCAGGTGGCGAAGCGGGCCATGAAATGCGCGTCATGCGCCACGATGATCATCGCCTGCGGCAGCGCTTCGAGAATGTCGCTGAGCCGGGCATAGGCATCGGGATCGAGCCCCACCGTCGGCTCGTCCAGCAGCAGCACTTCCGGCTGCATGGCGAGCACGGCGGCGATCGAGACCAGCCGCTTTTCACCGCCTGACAGCCGGTGCGTGACCCGGTCGGCGAGATGGCCGAGTTCGAGCGAGCGCAGCGTCGCCCGCGCCGTCTCATAGGCCTCCTCGCGCGATTGCCCGAGATTGAGCGGCCCGAAGGCGACGTCCTCGATCACGGTCGGGCAGAAGAGCTGGTCGTCGGCGTCCTGGAACACGAGGCCGGCGCGCACGCGCACGCTGCGGAAGTCCGCCTCGGAGCGCCGCACCGCGCCAAAGGCCTCGACCGTGCCGGCGCTGGCCGGGATGAAGCCAGTGATGACATGCAGCAGCGTGCTCTTGCCCGCGCCATTGGCGCCGAGCAGCACCATGCGCTCGCCGGGATTGAGCACGAGATCGACGCCGTCGAGCACGGGTTTGGCGGCGGCATAGCCGGCGACGATGCCGGAAAGGCGGATCAGCGGCGGGGGCAGCGCGTTCATTCAGCCGAACTCCAGCCAGGCCAGCGCAATCAGCAGCACCGGCCAGATGAGGATGAAGAGACGATCGGCGCGCTCCAGCCGGCGCTGCGCGAAGGCGCGAAACTGGCCGGAAAAGCCGCGCGCTCGCATCGCCCAGGCGACGCGCTCGGCCCGCTCGGCGCTGCGCAGCACCAACATGCCGAGCAGATGGCCGAGGCTGCGCCAGCTATGGCGGTTGCTGCCGGCGCGAAAGCCCCGCGCCCGCATGGCCCGCCGCAACCGGGCATATTCCTCGTGAAAGACGCCGACATAGCGCACGGTGAGCTGGAACAGATGGGCGATGCGCGGGGGCACGCCGATGCCGCTCATCGCGCCGGCGAGCCGCATCGTGCCCATGGTCGAGAGCAGCGCGGCCGCCATCAGCACGCCGGCATTGACGCGGACGATGATGACGATGGCGCGGCGCACGCCCTCTTCCGAAACCGGAAGGCCGAAGAGGCTGAAAAGCGCATGGCCGGGCATGGTGAGCGGCAGGGTTAGCAGCAGGAACAGCAGGAAGCCCTCGACCGCCGTCAGCCGGCGGAGCGTCGCGCGGAACGGCAGCCGGGCGAAGAACGCGGCGGCCAGCGCCGCCAACAAGGCGGCGATGAGAGCGGGCGCCGTATGCAACACCGCCAGCAGCGCAAGGAAGGTGATTGCAGCCGCCAGGCGGACGCGCGGATCGATGGCGGCGAGCGGACCTGCATCGCGGTTTTCCGCGAAGATGGCCGCGGCGCTCGCCTTGCCGCTCATGACTGGCGATCTTTCGCAGGACGGCGCGACTTCAGGAAGGCGACCAGCCCGAAAATGCCGACGATGTAGCCGATGCCGCCGATGATGTCCTGGATCCGCAGGGCGGATTGCAGCGCGTCGATCTGGGCGGCGAGCGGCGCGACCTTGCGCGCCACAGCGTTCTCGAGATCAGCCATCGACACGGCCGGCGCGGCGGCGGCAGGCATCGCGGCGTCGACAGGCTTGGCATCGCCTGCCAGCGCGGCAGAGGCAGGTGGCACGGCCGCGGGCGGGTTCGAATCCAGCTCGGAGGCCGCGACGGTGAAGCGCGCGACATGACCGTCTTCCGCGTCGACCGTGACGGTGATGTCGCCAGTTCCCGTCGCCTTCAACGCGAATTTGCCATCCGGCCCCGTCTTGCCCGATTGCAGCACCTTGTCCGCCGTGTCGCGCAGGGTGACGTCGACGCCGGCGGCCGGTCCGCTGCCGACAAAATAGGCCTCGCCCTCGATGCTCGACCCGATCGCCGAGGCGAACACCTTGAGTCGGTGCGCCGAGGCGGGACTGGCGGCGACGAGAAGCGCCGCCGTCGCCAGCAGCAGCAGGCGGAAGCGATCAGGACGACGCGGCAATCTTGCCTCCCCGCCGCAGGGCGCGCGCGCCGAGCATGTCCGGACTGACGCGAGCCAGGAAGCCGCAGGCAAAGGCGGTGATGACCGCCTCGCCGACCAGCAGCGGGCCATAGGAGAGGAGCACGATCCGCGCCGAGAGCGTGTAGCTGGAATCGCTCAGCGTCAGCACCAGCGCCACCAGGACGGCAGTGGTCGCGACCGAGAGCGCCGCGACGACGGCGCCCACCCATGCGGCGCGGCGCGGCGTGGCATGGACGAGCAGAGGCGCGAACAGCATCGCCCAGAGCACGCCAGGCAGCGCGATATCCATCGTGTTGACGCCCAGCGTCGTGACGCCGCCGAAGCCGAAGAAGACCGTCTGCAGCACCAGCCCGACGAAGACGGCCGGCACGGCGGCCCAGCCGATGATCAGCCCCATCAGCCCGGACAGCAGCAGATGGACGCTGGTCGGCCCGACGGCGACGCTGATCAGGCTCGCGACGAAGAACAGCGCCGCCAGAACGGCGACGCGCGGCAGGCTGTCCTCGTCGAGCTTCTTCAGCGCATAGGCCAGGGCCGCGGCGGTGACGACGCCGCCGCCCGCCAGGACGGGGACCGACAAGACGCCATCCGGAATGTGAGCCATAACGTCCTGGTCCCTCGCTTACTTCACCTCTCCCTGGGGGGAGAGGCGAAAGCAGGCCTCCCCGCACAGGGCGCTATTTCATGTCCCGGGCCTGGACCCAGATCAGACCGCCAAGCTCGACCGGCTTGGGCTGGCCTTCCGGATCCGGCAGCTGATAATCGGCATCGACCAGGGCGGCGAAACCCCACCAGCCGGCGCGCGGCATGGCGTAGTGGAACACGCCCTGCCCGTCCGCCTTCACCACCTGGGTGACGTAGGCATCGGCCGGCGGCGTGACGGAGCCGTCATTGACCCACTCGACCTCGACTTCGGCGAACGGCACCGGCTCGCCGTTGCGGCGCACCACGCCGCTGAACACATTGCCGGTCCAAAGGCCGTTTGGGCGCGCCAGCGGCTCGATCTCGACGGGAAGGCCGACCGGCCGGTCCCAGTCCGAACCCCAGCCGAACGCGTCGACCACGACCTTGGCGTAATGGATGATCGACTTGCCCTCGGCCGGCTCCCAATAGGGCTTCGGCTCGACGAAGAAGGTGTAGGCGCCGGGCTTGGCCGGCTTGTAGCTGGTCTTCCAGGCCATCTTGCCGTCGCGCGGCGCCTCGACCAGCGTTCCCAGCAGATCCGTCTCCCCCTCGGACGTCACGACGCCGAAGCGCACGGGCCTCGCCATGTCCATGGTCGGGCCGCGATCCATCGGATGGGTGAAGACGAGGTTGAGGTCCAGCGCCTTGTCCTCGGCGCCGAAATTATCGGTCGAGGGCAGGATTTCCTGGAAATGCGCCTGGGCAAGGGAGGGAGCGGCGATGGCGGCTGCCAAGGCGATGATGCGTACGAACTTCACAACCAATCCTCACATCCAGACCGACTGAATGTGAGGATTGTATCGGAACGTCATACGCGTCAAGCGGCGGCTGCACGTTTTCGACGTGGCCGAACCGGTTTATGCAACCGGCGTCAGTAAGCGATGTGGACGCCGAGCTGCACGGCATGGCTGTCCTCGCCGGCGGCGAAGCGGCCGGCATAGTTGACGAAGCCGCTGGCGCCATAGACCAGGCCGAAATCGAGACCGGCATCCACGGTCGCCGCATCGCGGCTGGGCCCGATGCCGGCGATCTGGAACGTGTCGCTGCCGGCAAAGGCCATGCCGAGCGTCGGCGTCTCGTCCGAGAAGGAATGCGTCCAGGCGACTGCGACGCGCGGCTTGATCCAGAGGCCGTTATCGAGATCGAACCGATGGCTAGCCCGAAGGCCGAGCGTGGTGGCGCAGCCTGAGAGCGCGCCGCCCGCCGAGGTGAGATTGGCGGCGCCGGCGCCATCCTCGGTGAAGCCGTCGAGATCGGTGCGGCCGCAGGCGAAGCCTGCCATCGGCTCGACCTCGCTGGCGCCGAAGCGCAGGACATAGCCGAGCTCGGCGAAGGCCTGCCCGGTCCAGCCGCCATAGCTGCTCTTGGCCGTGCCGCTGAGCGTGGAGACGTGGATCTGCCGCTCGACGTCGAGCTCGTGCAGCGCCATGGCGACGCCGCCGCGCACGCGCAGCGCCTCGTAGTTCCACTGGCCGTAGCCGGCCAGGATGAAGGATTGCAGGTCGGCGGAGCTGTCGCGGTCGTCGAGCGAGATCTGGCCCTTGTCCATGCCGACGGCGAGGCCGACGCGGACGTCCTCCGTGGTGCGGTCGATACCGGCCATGACGCCGGCCGAATTGCGCGACCCGCCGGCGGCATTGCCGTCGCCGTCGAAGTTGGACTGCGCGCCATAGCCGGTGAGCCACGGCGTATAGCCCTCGACCCAGCCGGAATTGCGCATCCGGTTCAACAGCGTCGTCCGCGTCTGCTCGCTCTGCGCCTGCAAGGTGCCGAGCGCGGTCGCATGGATCTCGCCGGAGAGGTTGTCGAAGGCGGCGCGCGCCGTCGCCACTTCGAGCGGCAGCACCGCGTCATATACCGCATTGCCGGCGCCGAGCTGCTCCACGGCCCCGCCCGTCGCCCTCTGGTTCGGCGTCGCGCCGACCGAGGCGAAGGTCGTGTCGTTGCGATCCAGCGTCAGGCTGATCATCTGCGTCGTCTGATCGAGCGTCGGGTCCAGGAAGGCGTAGTCGGAAAGCGTATTGCCGAAGGTGCCGGTGATCGTGCCGGTGGCGGAAAGGATCGTGTAGGAGGTGCCGACCTGCAGCGGCACGGCCGAGACCGCCAGCTTCAGTGTGCTGCCATCGATATCGACGTCGCCTTCGACCGAGACCCGGCTCATGCCATTGGCCGTGACGGTGGTGCGCAAGGTTGCGGTCGCTTGCAGCGCCAGGTCGCCCCGGATCGTGAGGGTGCCGGCTGGAGACGCGGCATTGCCGCCGGAAAGGATGCCGGCGACCGTGGTCGCTCCCACCGTGCCGATGCCGGATAAAGTACCGTTCGCCCCGACCACGACGGAGGAATCGGCGATGCCGCCATCGACCTGCAGCGTGCCGCCGGTGATCGTCGTAGTGCCCTGGTAGCTATTATCGGCGGTCAGCGCCAAGGTGCCGGCGCCGAACTTGTTCAGCCCGCCCTCACCCGAGATCATGCCGGAAAACACCGTCGAGGTGCCGTCGCCGCCGACCGAGAGCGCGCTGGTCGCGGCGTTCAGGGTGACCGCGCCGGCGCCGGCCAGCGAGCCGATCGTCGCCTTGAAGCCGGCGAGATCCAGCGCCGCGCCGGCGGCGATGGTGAAGGCGGACTTTTCCGCCAGCGCGCCATTCTTCGCCGCCTGCAGCGTGCCGGCCTCAACGTCGGTGCGGCCGGTATAGAGGCTGACGCCGCCAAGGCTGAGCGTGCCGGTGCCGACCTTGACCAGCGAACCGCCAGCGCCGCCGCCAATGCCGCCATCCTCGATGGTGCCATCGACCGTGGTCGAGAGATTGCCGCTGCCGACGGTCAGCACCTTGCCGCCGAGGCGGAAGGTGCCGGCGCCCTCGATGGTGCCGACGGCGATGCCGCTGGTGACCTGCGAGAAATCGACCGTCGCGTTCTCGTCGGCGATCAGATAGGCGGTGCCGCCCGTCGCGTTGCCGGCAAAGGTGGTGAGCCCGCCGCCGCCCGTGGTGATCTTGGCCGCGCCGGCCGAACTCGAGCCGGAGAAATCGACGCGGCCGGCATTGTTGATGGTCGATTGGGCCGCCGTGCTGTTGCCGGAAAAGGCGACCGCCGAGCCCATATTGTTGATCAAATCGGACGAGCCGGCCGAGCTGGAGCCGGAAAAGGCGACCGAGCCGCTATTGCCGATGCGGGCCGAGCCGGCCGTGCTCGTTTCGGTGAACAGGATGGAGCCGCCGGCATTGTTGGCGACGAAGCCGGTCGCCGCCGTGCTGCTGCCCTTGAACGTTACCTGGCCGCTGTTCGACAGCAGCGCCACGGCGCCGAGCGAGGCCTGCTCGGAGAAGACGATAGCGCCGGTGGCGTTGTTGGTGAGCGTCGCGATGCCGGCGCTGCTGGTGCCGGCGAAATTGACGATGCCGCTATTGTTGAGCGAGGCGCCGGCCAGGGTGCTGGCGTCGAGGAAATCGACGACGCCGGTAGTGTTGTTGGTGATCTCGGCCGTACCGGCGGTGGCAGCGTCGGTGAATTCCATCTTGCCATTGACGGTCAGCTTCGAGGTGCCCGCCGTGCTGGTGTCGGCGAAGGTGAGCGTGCCGCTGGCATTGGTGACGAAGGTGCCGCCGCCGGCCGTCGACGAGCCGCTGAACAGCGTGGTGCCATTGTTGGTGACCTTGGCGGTGCCGGCGGTCGCCGTGCCGCTGAAACCAAGCGAACCGCCGCCGTTGTTGACGATGGTCGAATTGCCGGCCGTGCTGGTCTCTCCGAAAGACAGGCTGCCCGTACCGTTATTGGTCAGGATGGCGTTCGCGGCGGTGCTGGCATCGTAGAAATAGGTCGAGCCGCCGGAATTGTTGATGATGTTGGCCTGGTCGGCGGTGCTGGTGTCGTTGAAGCGGACGGTATCGCCGTCATTCGCGGTGATCTGTTCCGACCCGGCCGACTCGGTGCCGTTGAACTCGCGATCGGAGACCGCCTGCGCCGTCATCGGCAGCAACAAGCCCAACCAAAGGGGAGCGAAGGCCCAAGAGAGAGTGCGCCACGGCCCGGAACGGCGCGGCGCGACCGGCCGGGATGCGACGAAGCGGTCTGCCTCGCGCCGACCGGAACTGAAATCTCGCCGCCCAACCATATTGCCGCCCCGACACCTGCCATAGGCCCCAAGGCCTTGCAGAGCCATCGGGATTACCGACGATAGGTGACGCGAAGCGCCTTAAACTATGGTTAACAAGGGATTGATTGTCCCCGCCGGCAGCGGCGGCAGGCCCGATTAGCGCGACAGGCGACGGGCGTTGGCGCGCACGGTCTTGCGATAGGTCTGCACCACGCTGTCGAGCGAAGCACCGCCGGCCATCCGCACCGAGGACTGCGACGCGGCGAGAACCTTTTCGCGCAGCATCAGCTCGGCTTCGCGCTGGGCATCCCGTCCGCCCGCTGCGAGCGTCATGAGGCGCAGGAAAATCACCTGCTGCGATTCGAACGCCAGCATATTGAGATTGAGCCAGGTATGGAACATGAGTGGTCTCCGCGAGACCGTAGGCGAGACATTCACCCCGGCTAGGCTAAAGCTTCCGCGGGACAAGTTGGTTCCCAAGGTCGTTCCTGGAAGCGTCCTCTTAACCTCCTGGTGATATTGTGACGCCAAGACGTGACTTGCCGGAACGAAATCGGAGCTAACTCCGTTGGACGGTTCATAGCAACGCAAGCATGACGCAAACTATCGTCGCGCCTGCTGAGATATTCGGCCCGGTCGCCAGTGTCCGGGTGTTGCCAAGGTTGGGTACCCTATTGTGATGAGCATCTCCAATGGACCACCCGTCATTCTCGTCGTCGAGGATGAAGGTCTTGTTCGCATGGCAGCAGCGGACGATCTGGTGGAAGCCGGCTTCAAGGTCATTGAAGCGGCAAATGCCGACCAGGCGATCAAGATGCTTGAGGCGCATCCGGAGATAACCATCCTGTTCACGGACATCGACATGCCCGGCTCGATGGATGGGATCCGCCTGGCGCATGCCGTGCGCGAGCGCTGGCCGCCGGTAAAGCTGGTCCTGGTCTCGGGCCACCAGTCGCCGACCTCCGACATCCTGCCGACCGACAGCGCCTTCTTCGCCAAGCCCTATGACATGGGCCGGGTTTCGAAGGCGCTATGGGACATGACGGGCTAAAAACACCCCACGCCGTGTTTCAGCCGAGCTGATCGCGCGCGATGGCGAGATGGATCGCCAAGCCGTCCAGATCCCAGGCATATTCCAGCGAGCCGGCCAGTTGACCGACCACGACCCGGTTGGCGAGCGTGCTGCCAAAGCCCTGGCGCTGCGGCCGATGTGCGATCTTCGGGCCGCCGAACTCCCGCCAGTCGACGGCCAGCATGCCGTCATGAACGGCCCAGCTTACCTCCACCCGCCCCTCCGCCGCCGATAGCGCGCCATATTTGGCGGCATTGGTGGCGAATTCGTTGAACACGAGCGCTAGGCTGGCCACCGCGGAACCGTTGACGACGATATCCGGACCGGCGAGCACCAGGCGCGGCGTGCTTTCGTTATCGCCCCGATAGGGCAGCAGGATCGCCTGGATCAAGTCGCGCAGGTTCTGTTCCCCGCCGCCCGTGTCGATGTCGTCGATCAGCCCCGGACGGGTCAGCTCATGCGCCCGCGTCAGCGCGTCGAGCCGCTCGCGGACGGATTTCGCCAGTTCGGCCGGCGTCGTGGCGGCGCGCGCGCTCATCGACACGATCGAGCCGGCAATGGCGAACAGATTCTTGATGCGGTGGCTCATCTCGCGGACGATCAGGCGCTGCTGCTGCTCCGCCTGGCGCCGATCGGAGATGTCGCGCGCAATCTTGGAGGCGCCGATGATGCGGCCGCTGCGGTCCCGCACGGGAGAAATCGTCAGCGAGATCTCGACCAGGCTGCCATCCTTGCGCCGGCGCACCGTCTCGAAATGGTCCACCCGCTCGCCATTGCGGATGCGCCGGAGGATGGCGGGCTCCTCATCCTGCCGATCGGGCGGGATCAGCAGCGCGATCGGCTTGCCGATCATCTCCGCCGCCGTGTAGCCGAACAGGCTTTTGGCGCCTGCATTCCAGCTGACGACGATGCCGTTCAGGTCCTTGCTGACAATGGCGTCATGCGAGGATTCGACGATCGCCGATAGAACGGCGGCCGACAGGTTCGAACTTTTGCGCTCCGTGATATCGACCAGCATGTTGACGCCGCCGACGATCGCGCCGTTCGGATCCCGCAGCGGGGTGGGATAGGCCGAAAAATGCACGCGCGTGCCATCTGGTCGCTCGGCCACCGCCTCGGCGCCGCGCAGGGGGCGGCCCTCCGACAGCGCCACAGCCATGGGACAGGCCTCGTGCGGCAATGGCGAGCCGTCTGGCTTCTGAAGGCGCCAGGCGCCGCTCCATTTTTCCGCATGCAGGACAGGACGGCGCCCCCATAATTCTACGGCCGCCTCGTTGAACGAGGTGATCCGGCCTTGGGAATCGACCGTATAAATAGCTGCGGGGAGCACGTCCACGAAGTCCCGAATCTGGCCGAAACTACGCGTCATCCGGTCAAGATCGGTCAGTTCTGCTTCGCCATGCGACGGTTCGTTGATCATATCGCCCAATGCAGGACCCAATCTGCCCTCCCGGAGTCCGTCACTGTCTCATCTATAGGTCGTTGAACCGATCCACAAATCAAGCGGCATCGCGCCTGTTGCGGAAGATGGTAAATGCGCATCGAAGGAAAAGGCTCCGAGAGGACAACGGCCATCACAAAGCGAAAAAGCCCCGCCAATCCTGGCGAGACTTTCCCGATCCGTGCAGTTCAGACGACGCGAGGCGGAACCGTCATTCTGCGTATTTGAATTCTGGAGCGGCGGTCAGGCTCTCCTTGGTCGCAGCGCGGAGAATCGTCTTGCCCTTCTGGGTCGTGTCGAGATCCATGTAGGGAACGGCGACGAGCTTGGAGCCGATGCCGAGGAAGCCGCCGACCGAAAGCACGGCATAGGGCACCTGCTGGTTGGCGGTCAGGATCAGGTCATCGACCGAACCGATATTGTCGCCATTCTCGTTCTCGACCGTCGATCCGATGATCTTGGACGCACGCCAGCCCGTGGCGATCGTAGCCGGATCCAGCGTTGCGACACCGACCGTCTCCTGCGGCGCGGGCTTCGAATCCTGCGCCATGGCAGGAACCGTGAGAGCCGCGAAAATGGCCAGGGCGGTGAGGGTCTTCGTCATGTTGATCCATCCTTATTGGTAGAGTGACCGTTCAATTCGAACGATACCGGATGGTTCCATTCCCCTGGAGCTTATCCACAGCGGCGCCGAATTCATCCGGATGCTATTGCCGACCAACCGCCGCAACACAATGTTGAGAGTGCGGGAACCAAACAGTGCCCTCCCCGTTGAACTGCCGATAATTTCAACTAGGAGGCTGTTATGGGTCGCGGTATCTTGCTTTGGCTGCTCGGTGTGCCAATTCCGATCATCATTCTTCTCGCTCTGTTCTTCAGATAGGGTGAAAAGATGGCCATCATCGAAGTAGAATCGCCGTCTCCGGCACCGGAGTCGTCGCAATCTGCCGTGTCATGGAGTGCTATTTTCGCCGGCGCCGCAGCAGCGATCACGGTCACTCTCGTCATGGCCCTGCTGGGCTCGGGCCTTGGACTGGCCGCGGTGTCTCCGTGGGCAGGTGAAGGCGCCTCGGCAACCACCGTTGCGGTCTCCACCGTGATCTGGCTGCTGATCACGCAGTGGGTTGCCTCCGGCTTCGGCGGCTACATCACCGGCCGCCTCCGCACCAAGTGGGTTGGCATCCACACCGACGAGGTGTTCTTCCGCGACACCGTCCATGGCTTCATCGCCTGGTGCGTCGCGACGATCATCGTGGTCGGCCTGCTTTCTTCCGCGATTGGTTCGGTTGTGTCCCAGGGCGTGCAGTCCACGACGGCGCTGGTTTCCGGTGCGGCCCAGGGCGCTGCGCAGGGTGCTACCTCGTCGACCAGCAATGTCGGCGATCCGAGCGGCTATTTCATCGACCTGATGTTCCGCCCGGCAACCCAGACTGGCGCTGCCGCTCCGGTTCAGGGCGATGACGCCGCCGTTCGTGGCGAAGTCACCCGTATCCTGCTGCAGGACGCCACCGCGGGTGAATTCCCGCCCGGCGACAAGGCCTATCTGGCCCAGCTGGTTTCCAGCCGGACCGGCATGCCCCAGGCGGATGCGGAAAAGCGCGTCAATGACGTGCTGGCCCAGATCCAGTCCGTCAAGGACAAAGCCAAGGAAGCGGCCGACACGGCCCGCAAGGCAGCCCTGACGACCTCGCTGCTGTCGGTTGTCGCCATGCTGGTCGGCGCCTTCATCGCCTCGGTCGCCGCCGCTTATGCCGGCAGCCGTCGCGACGAGGATACCGTCGCCGTCCGTCGCTAACCGTCCCTCTCGGACCCCGAATGCCGCCGCTCACAGGAGCGGCGGCATTTTTTTGTGCCCACGCCGGGGATCGGCCTTGCCGCGCTCCGCGAGCTGTACTGCCTGGCCAGCAAGAAACGTCTCTCATGAGCCCGATCGCGAGCAAATCCTACACGCCAATGGCGTCACAGCCGGTGCGAAGCTCGTTGACGAACAGTCATTTCAAATGCATGTTTCAATCCGAAGACCGAGATGCCTGAAACGAGGTTTCTTGGATGGGTGGCGCGCCTCCCGGGCGAGACGGCCGCGAATGGCTTTCGGAGACAGACACAATGAGCAAGATGCGTATTGAAGGATCCTTCGTCGCCCTGATCACCCCGTTCAACGCGGACGGAACGGTCGACTTCAAGGCGTTCCAGGATCTGCTGAAGTTCCAGGAAGACAACGGCACCGCGGCCGTTCTTATCCTCGGCTCGACCGGCGAGATCTCGATGCTCAGCATGGAAGAGCGCCGCGAGATCATCTCGAAGACCGCCAAGATGAAGACCGGCGGGATGAAGCTGTTCTATGGCTGCACCGGCGGCGACACCAAGACCTCGATCGACCTCGTGCGCTTTGCCAAGGGCGAAGGCGCCGATGGCGCGATCCTCGCGGCCCCCGCCTATATCTGCGCCTCGGAAGCCGACATCGAGCAGTATTTCCTCGATATCGCTGAGTCGACCGAGCTGCCGATGGGCATCTACAACAACCCGCCGCGCGTGAAGACCGATCTCGGCCACGAGGCGCTGCTGCGGCTGTTCCAGCATCCGAACTTCGTGGTTCACAAGGAATCGACCGGCCGCGTCGGCCAGGTGGCGCAGGTGATCGCCGGCAACCCGGACGTCGCCATCATGTGCTGCGACTCGCCCAATCTCGGCCTCGTCGTGCCGACCATGGCGCTCGGCGGCCACGGCACCGCCAACATGACCGGCAATCTCGCCCCGGCCGAAATGGCGGCCTTGTCCAAGCCGTGGACGACCGACACGGACGGCTTCGCCTTCCGCGAGAGCTACATGCGCCTGCTGCCGCTGCTGCACTACACCTATTCGGCCATCAACCCGGTCGCGGTGAAGTCGCTGATGAAGGCGGTCGGCCTGCCGGCCGGTGACCTGCGTCGCCCGCTCACCGGCCTCAAGGGCCCGGCGCTCGACAAGGGCGTCGAGATCATGCGCACGCTCGGCCTGCTCGACCAGTACGGCCTCAACGCCGCAACCCGGATCGCTGCCGAGTAACGACCTCCCAGGGCCGGAAGGCGGCCGCCTCCCACGGCCGCCTTCCCCGCGGCGCCTTTGCTGCATCGGCCACGCGGTCCTATGCGGCGCGCCGGCCCCAAGTTTGTTCCAGTGACGGAGAGCAGGCCCTGACGACGGTATCCGGTACGAGCCTTGGCCTGCTGATCCTCGACACCGCCTTCGCGCGCGCGCCCGGCGACGCCGGCAACATCGACAGCTGGAGCTATCCGGTTCAGTACCGCATCGTGCGCGGCGCCGATGCGCTCAGGGTGATCGACGGCCGCGCCGAGGGCCTGCTCGACGCCTTCATCACCGCCGGCCTCGACCTGGTGGCGCATGGCGCCAGCGCGATCTCCACCACCTGCGGCTTCCTCGCCCTCCACCAGAAGGCGCTCGCCGCCGCCCTCCCCGTCCCGGTGGCGACGTCGAGCCTGCTACAGATCCCGATCGTCGAGCGTCTGCTGCCTCAGGGGCGCACGGTCGGTGTGCTGACCATGGACGCGGCCAAGCTGACGCCGGACCATTTCGCCGCCGTCGGCGTCGATCATCCCGTGCCGACGGAGGGCCTGCCGCGCGACGGCGTCTTCTGGGGAATGATCCGCGACAACCGCAACGCCGGCCACGCCGCGCTGCGCGACGAAGTCATCGCCGCCGCCCGCAGGCTCGCGGCGCGGGCGCCGGAGATCGGCGCCATCGTGCTGGAATGCACCAACATGCCGCCTTATGCCGCCGAGGTTTCGCGCGCACTCGGCCTGCCGGTCTATGACATCGTGACGCTGGGCGACTGGCTGATGGCCGGCGTCAAACCGCGCGTCTATCCGCAGGCGCCGCACGAGCCGGGGGACGCGGCGTGAGACGCGCCATCGTCATCGGGGGCGGAATCGTCGGGCTTTCGCTCGCGGTCGGCATGGCGCGCACCGGGCTTTCCGTCGTCATCCTGGACGGCTCCGACCAGGAGCCGCGCGCCTCCTATGGCAATGCCGGCCTCGTCTGGGTGCAGGGCAAGGGTGCCAACCACCCGCCCTATGCGCAATGGAGCCGGCGCTCGGCTGCGCTCTGGCCAGCCTTCGCCGCGGAACTGCTGGCCGCGACCGGCATCGATCCGGAATATGACCGCCGCGGCGGCTTCAGCCTCTGCCTCTCGGACGAGGAACTCACGTCGCGCGCGAACATGGTCGCCAGGCTCTCCGGCCAGCCGGGCATCCCCGACGATGTCGTCATGGTCGACCCCGCCTTCATCCGCGAGCGGCTGCCGAAGGTCGGGCCGGACGTGATCGGCGGCAGCTGGTGCCCGGCCGATGGCCACGCCAACCCACTGCTGCTGACGCAGGCACTGGCCGTGCAGGCGCGCGGGCTCGGCGTCGAGATCCTCCGCAACGAAAAGGCGCTGTCGATCGGCATGGCCGGGTCGCAGCTCACCGTCTTCTGCGCGGAAAACCGCTATCCGGCCGAACGCGTCGTCGTCGCCGCCGGCCTCGCCACGCAACCGCTGGCCGCCACGGCAGGCATGCGCGTGCCGCTGAAGCCGGTGCGCGGCCAGATCGTCGTCACCGAGCGGCTGCCGCCCTCGATCGCCCACGCGACGCCGACGACGCGGCAGGCTCGCGCCGGCAGCATCATGTTCGGCAACAGCCATGAGGATCACGTTGTGACACCCGGCACCACGCTGCCGATCCTGGCTAGCCACGCGCAGCGCGCCATCCGCGAATTCCCCTTCCTCGCCGCGGCGCGTGTACTGCGCAGCTGGGGCGCGATCCGCGTCATGCCCGCCGATGGCATGCCGATCTATGCCCGCTCCGAGACCTGCCCCGGCGCCTTCGCCGTCGCCTGCCATTCAGGCATCACGCTGGCCGCCGCGCATGCGGAGATCGTTGGCCCCGCCATCGCCGCCGACGCGCTGCCGGCCGAACTCGTCACCCTCTCCTCGAGGCGCTTCGATGCTGCGCTCGCTTCTTGACCCCGCCGATGCGCGACTGACCGTCACCGTCGACGGCCAGCCTTTCGACGCGCATCCGGGCGAGACGGTCGCCGCCTGCCTGCTGCGCCACGATCTGGTGCCGATGCGGCAGACGCCAAGCGGCCAACCGCGCGCGCCCTACTGCCTGATGGGCGCCTGCTTCGAATGCACGGTCGAGTTGGACGGACGAAGCAATGTACAGGCGTGCCTGACGCCAGTGCGCGACGGAATGGTGATATGCCGGAATTTGCGCGCGTAGACCCGGCGACGGATGTCGCCATCATCGGCGCCGGTCCGGCCGGCATGGCGGCCGCGATCGAAGCGCGCCGCCACGGCCTCGGCGTCACCGTGCTCGACGACCAGCCGGCGATCGGCGGCCAGATCCTGCGGGGGATCACGCACACGCGACGCGTTTCCTACGAAGCATGGGGGCAGCCACTTGCCACCGCTTTCCAGCAATCCGACGTAGAGCATGTCCGCGGTGCCAGCGTCTGGGCGCGCGATGGCGACACGCTGGTCTACGGTGTCGAGGGCCAGACCTGCCGCCTGCAGGCCGGCGCCGTCATCCTCGCCACGGGATCGATGGAAAGGCCGGTCGTCCTGCCCGGCCATACGCTGCCCGGCGTCGTCACCGTCGGCGCGCTGCAGGCGCTGCTGAAGGGCAGCGCCGCCGTGCCGTCGGGTCGTTTCGTGCTGGCCGGCAATGGCCCGCTGCTGCTGCTGACGGCGCTGCAACTGCTGGAAGTCGGCGCGCCGCCGATGGCCATCGTCGACACCACGCCGCGCGGTCGCTTTCTCTCCAGCCTGCGCCATGCGCCGGGGCTGCTCGGTGACCCGGCGCTGGCGATGAGCGGCATCAAGCTGCTCGCCCGCATCCGCGCCGCCCGCATTCCGGTTTTCCGCCATGCTACCGATCTGCGCGTGCTCGGCATCGACCGCGCCGAGGGCCTGGCGTTTCGCTCGAAAGGCCGAGAGCACCAGCTCGACGCAAGCCTGGTGGCGCTGCATGACGGCGTCGTGCCGAACGACCAGCTTGCCGTCTCCTTCGGCTGCGCCAGCCACTGGAATGCCGAAACGCAGTGCTATGCGATGACCACGACGGACGAGGTCCGCGCCTCGGTCCCCGGCATCTGGCTTGCCGGCGATGCGGCGGCGATCTCGGGCGGCTATCTCGCGACGCTGACGGGCAAGCTCGCGGCGCTCGATATCGCGCGCGAACTGGGTGCCGTGACCACCGAGGCGCATGCGGAAGCCGTGGCGCCCCTGCTGGCGGAACGGCGCAGGCGCCTGCGGGCGCGGCGCTTCGTCGACGCGCTCTACGCGCCGACGCTTTCGGCAGCCAAGGCCGATGGCGCGGCGCTGCTCTGCCGCTGCGAGGAAGTGCCGGTTTCGCGCATTCGCGCCGCGATCGCGCAAGGTGCCACCGGCACGCGGCAGGTCAAGGCGGCGACGCGTTGCGGCATGGGCCCCTGCCAGGGCCGGCAATGCACCCTGTCGCTGGTGAGCGTGCTAGCCGAGGAACTGGGCGCCGCCGTCACCGATTTCTCCCGGCCGAGCCTGCGCACGCCCGGCCGCCCGATCACGGTCGCCGAACTCGCCGCCAGCCACACGGGCCAGGGACATACCGGCTCGGACGCCTAGGCGAATTCCGCTTCTCTTCTTGAATCCGCTCGAACCCCACCCCCATCATCCTGAGGTGCTCGGCAAAGCCGGGCCTCGAAGGAGGGTCCAGGGATCACCCGGATGAGGCCGGAGGCACGGACATTCGTCGAGGGCCTCGGCGCTACGCCGGCCCCTCCTTCGAGGCTTCGCTGGCGCGAAGCGCCTCAGGATGATGGTGGAGCGGGTGAATCGGACAAATCTCACCAAGCGCACCGGGCCCGACAACAAGCGCTGGCGAGCCCCCTCGCCGCTTGCGGGAGAGGGTTGGGGTGAGGGTCTGACTAGGCCGCCGCTTCGATCGGCGGCTGGGCCAGGACGGTGATCGGAACGGCTTCCTGTTCGTGGCGCGCGACCTCGACCAAGCAGGTCTGGGCGCTCGGGCCCTGGCCAAGGCGCGACGTGCCGATGTCCTTGGTCAGCGCGTTCGGATTGCCATGGTTCTCGATCAGCCCGCCGGCGCCGTCGGAGATCGGGTTGAACGTCGCTCCCGTCGGCAGGCAGACGACGCCCGGCATGATCAGCTCCGAAATGCGCAGGCCGGCCAGGCAGAGGCCGCGATCGTTGAAGACGCGGACGACGTCGCCATCGGCAAGGCCGCGCGCGGCCGCATCGGCCGGGTTCATGACGAGGCCGGTCCGGTCGCGCACCTTGTTGCGGCGGCTCGGCGCGCTCGCATCCATCTGACCGTGCAGCTTGTCTTCCGGCTGGTTGGAGATCATGTGCAGCGGATAGCGCTCGGCCAGTTCCGACCCAAGCCACTCGGTCGGCTCGCGCCAGACCGGCAGGCCCGGACACTCGGAATAGCCGAAGCCGGCGACTGTCTCGGAATAGATTTCGACCTTGCCCGAAGGGGTGGCCAGCGGGTGGGCGACGGGGTCCTCCCGGAACGGCTCGTAGAGGTTGAAGCCGCCCTCGGGATCCGGAATCCGGACATGGCCCGCCTCCCAGAAGGCGTCGAAATCGGGCGGGTTGAACCCGCGCTCCGCCATCTTCGAAGCAAAGCGGCCATAGATGACGCGCAGCCATTCCTCTTCACTGCGATTCTCGTGGAATGCGGCGCCGACGCCCATGCGGTCGGCCAGCGCGCTGAAGATCTCGAAATCGCCGCGTGCCTCGCCGACCGGCTCGATCGCCTTCTGCATGGCGAAGAGATAGGGGTCCCGCGAGGAGCCGCCAATGTCGTTGCGCTCAAGCGGCGTCGTTGCCGGCAGCACGATGTCGGCATGGCGCGCCGTCGCCGTCCACCAGGGCTCGTGCACGACGATCGTGTCGGGCCGCTGGAACGCCTCGCGCAGGCGGAATAGGTCCTGGTGATGATGGAACGGATTGCCGCCAGCCCAGTAGACCAGCCTTGTATCGGGATAAGGAAAGCTCTTGCCGTCGAATTCGCACGGCTCGCCGGGCCGCAGCAGAAGGTCGGCGATGCGCGCCACCGGGATCTTCAGCTCCCCCGGCACCTTCGGCACCGACATGCCGGAGATCGGCAAATCATAGAGCGGCGCGCCCATGCCGTTCATCGAGCCGTAGCCGAAGGCGACGCCGCCGCCCGGCAAGCCGATCTGGCCCAGCATCGCCGCCAGCGCCACGAGGCCCCAATAGGGCTGCTCGCCATTTTCCGCGCGTTGCAGCGACCAGGCGGCGGTCAGCAGCACCCGCCGGTCGAACAGGCTTTCGGCGAAGCCGGTGATCGCCTCGACCGACAGGCCGGTGATCGCCGAGGCCCAGGCCGGATCCTTGACGATGCCGTCCTCGGCGCCCTGCAGATAGGCCAGGAAGCGGTCGAAGCCGACGCAGTAGCGGTTCACGAAATCCATGTCGGTCTTGCCGTGGGCATGGACCAGCCAGGCCGTCGCCAGGATCAGCGCCATGTCGGTGCCGGGGCGGATCGGGATCCACTCGGCCTCGATGACGTTGGCGGTGTCGGTCTTCAAGGGCGAGATGTTGACGAAGCTGACGCCGCTCTGCGCCGCCTTGTCCATCCAGCCGCCATAGGGATGCAGGCCGCCGCCGCCCGAATGGATCTTCCAGTTCTTGCCCGCGATGCCGCCGAAGGCGACGAAGCGCTCGCAGTTTTCCAGGATGGCCGGCCAGTCCGTGACCGGGCCCGCCACCGCCGCCATGTCGCCCAGCACATGCGGCAGCAGCCGCATCGCGGCGCCATAGCTGTAATTGGTCACCTGGCCGGTGCAGCCGCCGATCGTCGCCAGGAAGCGGTGGACCAGCGTGCGCGCATGATGCAGCCGCCCGGCGCTCGACCAGCCATAGGAACCGCCGAAGATCGAGGGATTGCCATACTGGCTGCGCACCCGCTCCAGCTCTCGCTGGACATGGCCGAGCGCCTCGTCCCACGAAACCTCGACGAAGGTGTCGTCGCCGCGGCCGAAACCCGGATGCGGCAGGCCGCGCCCGACCGTCTCCAGCCAGCCGCGCCGGATCGAGGGCCGGCGGATGCGGTTTTCGGCATAGACCATTTCGGGCCATGCATCGATCAGGTCGTTCGGCTGCGCATCGCCGGCGAAGGGCGAAACGCTGACCAGCCTGCCATCCTCGACATGGGCCGTGAACGCGCCCCAATGGGCCAGGGACTGGAACTTGCGGCTGGTCGTGGTCATGGTTTCACCTTCGCAATTCGCTCGTCAGGCTCGGTCATCCCACCGGACGCAAGACCCGCAGTCAGGCATGGGCGGCCGGCGTTGCGGTCCCCGCCCATTCCCTGGCGCGATGACAGGCGACGCGATGGCCGTCGCCAAAGTCCTCGAGCGCCGGAACATCGCGGGCGCAGACCTCGATTGCAAGGGGGCATCTTGTCCGGAACCGGCATCCGCTCGGCGGATGCAGCGGGTTGGGCAATTCGCTGGCGAGCGTCACCATTGGCCCAGTGGCCGCGACCCGCTCGGCATCGCCCGCCGTCTGCATCAGCGCGCGCGTGTAGGGGTGCAGCGGCAGCGACCAGACGCCCTCGGCCGGGCCAATCTCGACGATGACGCCGAGATACATGACGGCGATCCGGTGCGAGACATAGCGCACGACTTCGAGGTCGTGCGAGATGAACAGGAAGGTCAGTTCCTGCTCCTTCTGCAGGTCGAGCAGCAGGTTCAACACCTGCGCCTGGACCGAGACGTCGAGCGCCGAGACGGGCTCGTCGCAGATGACGATCTTCGGCTCCAGCGCCATGGCGCGGGCAATGCCGACGCGCTGGCGCTGGCCGCCGGAAAGCTGGTGCGGCAGGCGATCGTGCATGGCGGCCGAGATGCCGACGCGCTCCAGCAGCGCCTTGGCCCTTGCGGCACGCTCGGCGCGGTTGCCGAGCCGATGCACCGAGAGCGGCTCCTCGACGAGTTCGCGCACGCTCATGCGCGGGTTGAGCGAACCGTAGGGGTCCTGGAACACCATCTGGATATCGCGCGCCTGCGCGCCGCGACGGCTTGGATCGGTGTCGCGGCCATCGATGCGGATGGCGCCGGATTTCGGCGTGTTGAGGCCGACAATGGCGCGGGCGAGGCTCGACTTGCCGCAACCGGATTCGCCGACCAGCCCAAGCGTCTCGCCGGCTTCCAGCTCCAGGCTGACGCCGGCGACGGCATGGACGACGCCACGCTTCGTCCGGTGCTCGACCACCATGGCGTCGATCTGCAGGCGCGGGCTCATGCGTACTGCTCCTGCTGCAGCGGGTGGAAGCAGGCGAAAGACCGGGCCGTTCCGGGCTCCGGCGTCAACGGCGGCACGATCTGCCGGCAATCGGCCTCGGCGCGAACGCAGCGCGGCTCGAAGGCGCAGCCGGGCGGCCGGGCGGAAGGCACCGGAACCGTGCCGGCGATCTCCCGCAGCCGGTGGCCATCGGTGACGAAGCTGCCATGCGGGCGGGCCTGGATCAGGCCCTCGGTATAGGGATGGCGCGGCCGCTCGAACACGTCCGCCACCGTGCCGCTTTCGACGACGCGGCCGGAATACATGACCGCGACCCGGTGCGCGACGGAGCGGACGACATGCAGATCATGCGTGATGAACAACATGCCGAGCCCGAGATCGCGTTGCAATTCCTTCAGCAGATCGAGGATCTGACCGGAAATGGTGACGTCGAGCGCCGTGGTCGGCTCGTCGGCGAGGATCAGCTTGGGCCGGCCGGCCAGCGCCATGGCGATCATGACGCGCTGGCGCATGCCGCCGGAAAGCCGGTGGGGATATTCGCCGAGCCGCGCTGCCGCGGCCGGAATGCGCACCATGTCGAGCAGTTCCAGCGCCCGCGCGCGAGCGTCCGACCGCGAGATCGTCTCGTGCAGGCGGATCGCCTCGACCAGCTGGCGCTCGACGGTCAGCACCGGATTGAGCGCCGAAAGCGGGTCTTGGAAGATCATCGCCATGATCGAGCCGCGCACCTTGCGGATGTCCTGCTCGGATGGCGAGGTCAGGTCCTTGCCGGCCAGCGTGATGCGCTTCGCCTCGACGGCCAGCGTCTTCGGCAGAAGCCGCATCAGCGCCAGTGCCGTCAGAGACTTACCGGCGCCGGATTCGCCGACCAGCGCCAGCGTCTCACCGGCGGCGACGGAGAAGCTGACATCCTCGACCGCGCGCACATCGCCGCGCTTATCCTTGATCAGGATCGAAAGCCCCTCGACATCGAGCAGGCTTTCCCTCGGCACGGAAGCGTTCGGCATCATCTATCGCTTCCTAAAATGGGGGTTGAGCGCATCGTTGATCGCGTCGCCAAGCAGGTTCAGCGCCAGCACGGTCATGACCACGAACAGGCCGGGCAGCACGCAGATGAACCAGGTGCTGCGGATCGATGGCCGACCGACATTGATCAGCGTGCCCCAGCTCATGACATTGGGATCGCCAAGCCCGAGGAAGGAAAGGCCCGCCTCGGTGATGATGGCGGTGGCGACCAGAACGGCGGCGACGACGATGACCGGCGACAGGCTGTTGGGCAGCACCTGGGTCAGGATGATGCGCGGCGTCGACATGCCGATGATCTTGCAGGACTGGACATATTCCGTCTCGCGCACGCGCAGCACCTCGGCGCGCGTCAGTCGGGCGACCGGCGGCCAGGAAACCACGGCGATGGCGATGACGATGTTGGTGACCGAGGGCGACAGGATCGACACCAGCACGATGGCGAACAGGAAGCCCGGAATGGTCTGGAAGGCGTCGGTGACGCGCATCAGCACGGCATCGACGCCGCGGCCGAAATAGCCGGCGATCGAACCGACCGTGATGCCGACCGCGAGCGCGCAGACGGTGGCGACCAGGCCGACGATCAGCGACACGCGCGCCCCATAGAAGATTGCCGCCAGGATATCCCGCCCGAGCGAATCCGTGCCGAAAGGCAGGCCCGGTCGCTGGCCCGGCCACATATAGGGACGCGCCACCAGCGCCCACGGCCCCTTGGGGAAGAAATAGCCGGCCGAAAGCGCCATGCCGACGATCATCAGCAGCAGGAACAGGCCGACAAAACCGGCAGGGGAAAGCAGGACGCGGCGAAGCATGATGATCCCCTTGCGTTTCAGCGACTGACTTCGACGCGCGGGTCAAGCAGCGTGTAGATGAGGTCGATGATCAGATTGACGAGGATGATGACGAAGGAGCAGACGACCAGCACGCCGAGGATCAGCGGATAGTCGCGCTCGAACACCGAGTCATAGGCAAGGCGGCCGACGCCGGGGAGGCTGAAGATCGTCTCGGTCAGGACCGCGCCGCCGAACAGCTCGGCAATCTGCAGGCCGACCATGGTGACGACCGGCAGCAGCGCGTTGCGCAGCGCATGGCCGATGATGACGTGGCTGGTGCCGAGCCCCTTGGCATAGGCGGTGCGGATATAATCCTGGTTCAGCACCTGCAGCATCGAGGCGCGGGCAAGGCGCGCATAGATCGCGATGTAGAACAGCGACAGAGACAGGACCGGCAGGATCAGATGCTGCGCGACATCGCCGACCATCTGCAGCGTCGTCATGTCGACGCCGGGCGTGGTAAGCCCGCCGACCGGCAGCAGCTTGAGCTTGACGCTGAAGATGATGACGAGGCCGAGACCTGTCATGAAGACGGGCGTGGCGTAGAAGATCAGCACCACCATCGAGATGATGACGTCGATCGGCCGGTGGACATGGCGGGCGGCGAAGACGCCGGCCAGCGTGCCGATGAAGACGGCGACGGCGACGGAGCAGACCACCAGCAGGATGGTTGCCGGCAGGCGCTGCAACACCAGCGACAGCACGGTATTCGAGTTCCGGAAGGAATAGCCGAGGTCGCCCTGCAGCACCCCGGTGACGTAGTTGAAGAGCTGGACCAGCATTGGCTGGTCGAGGCCGTAGCGCGTGCGCAACGTCGCCATCAGCTCGGCGTCCATGTCGCCGCGCTGGCCGCCGAGGACATCGACCATGTCGCCGGGGACGAGGTGCAACAGCATGAAGCTGCCGATCACGACGATGGTGATGACCACGAGGGACTGGAGCAGCCGCCATCCAAGATAATGCAACAGATGCCGGTTCAAGGCGGTCATGTCTCCGGGTGGCGGGCGGATAGGGAACGGGAGCCGGCGGGCAGATCGCCGCCGGCTCCCATCGAGCTTACTGGGCCGGCGTCAGATAGACGTTGGCGAAGTTGCTGTAGGTGCCGTTGGCATCGATCGTATGGTTCTTCAGCCGCTTGCTGGCAATGGTCACGCTCTCGACCGCGACCAGCGGGAAGACCGGCAGGTCTTCCATGGCGAGCTTCTGGAAGTCGTGATACTCGGCCTTGCGCTTGGCGGGATCCATTTCGGAAGCAGCCGTCTCAAGCAGCTTGTCCATCTCCGGGTTCACATAGTGCGAGCCGTTGGAGAAACCGACGCCGGGCTTGAAGCTCTGCGACCAGAAGGTGCGCTGCGTGCCGATCGTCGGATCCGAGCCGCCCGTCAGCAGATTGACGGTGAACTGGAAGTCGCGATCGGTGTAGACGCGCTTGACGAAACCGGCGAAATCCTGCGCCCGCACCGTCAGGTCGATGCCGACCGCGCGGAAGGCTTCGCGCATATAGGCGGCGATGCTCGCCTGGTGCTCGCCATAGGGCAGCGGATCGACGGTGAGCTTCAGGCGGATGCCGTTGGCGTCCGGCTTGTAACCGGCCTCGTCAAGCAGCGCCTTGGCCTTTTCCGGATCGAAGGCGTATTGCGGCACGCCGCTCGAGTCGAACATCTCGGTCAGCTGCTGGTGCAGCGGCGTCTCGGCCGACTTGCCATAACCGAAGAAGATGTTCTCGACGATCCAGTCGCGGTCGATCGCATGGGCGATCGCCTGGCGGACGCGCTTGTCCTTCATGACGGGATCATCGAGGTTGAACTCGATCATCTCCATCTCGTTCTGGAACTCGTAGCCCTTGGTGGTGATGTCGAATTCGCCGGTGGCGGAGAGGCGCTCGAGATCGGCCATCGGCACCAGGTTCTGCGGCGCGATCTGGGCTTCGCCGGATTCGATCGCCGAGGCGCGGGTGGCCGGATCGGGGATGAAGCGGAAGATCAGCTTGTCGAGATAGGGCTTGCCCTTGTCCCAGTAGTCCGGGTTGCGCTCGAGCACCAGGTTATCGCCCGGCGCGAACGATACGAACTTGAACGGACCGGTGCCGATCGGCTTGAGATTGGCCGGGTTGGTGGCGATGTCCGTGCCCTTGTAGAGATGGGCGGGCAGGATCTGCGCCTGCTGCGCGGCCAGGCTCTTCAGCATGCCGGGCGACGGCTTCGAGAGAACGAAGATCGCCGTGTAGGGGTCGGGCGTCTCGACGGCGGTGACGTTGCCGAAGATGGTGCGGCCACGGCCGTGCAGGACCTTCCAGACTTCCATGGTCGTGAAGGCGACGTCCTCGGAGGTGAACTCCTTGCCGTCATGCCACTTCACGCCCTTGCGCAGGTTGATCGTGACGCGCAGGCCGTCATCACTGACCGAAAAGCCCTCGGCCAAAAGGGGCTTCGGATTGAGGTCATAGTCATAGGTGAACAGGCTGTCGGAAATCTTCGATGACACCACCTGTTCCGCGCCCGCCGTCGTGATCGCCGACGTCAGGATCTGCGGCGCGGGCGACATCAGGAACGTGACGTTTCCGCCGCGCACCGGCTCTTCCGCCTGCGCGAAGGACGTCAGCGCGCAAAGCGCCGCGCCGAGACCGAGTAGCAACTTAGCTGGACGCATGAATGAACTCCCCTTGATGACTGCATGACGAAACCGAAGCGCGACGACTGCCGTCCCGCCATTCACGACCACCGCGCTTCGCGGCGCCGCTTTTGCCGGTCGGCACCCGGCTGCACGCGCGAGGCCACTCCTTCGGCAAAATAGCAACTGCGTCCGCCCTCCCCGAGGCAAACGCCGCCTAAGTCAGTCCCAGAAGCAAAAAATATGTTTCATACCTTCATTTCAAACGAATGTTTTGTTGCTGGTCAAGCGCTTTTAGCGGGCAGGAAGGATTGCATCCTGACCGAGGACTCCAACGAGGGAGGCATCCGCCCTTCCGCGCCGGAAATCGGGCGCGATGGCGCAGCAACGCTCGCCTTCGCGCAGCGTACGCGGCGACGGAGGGCTCGCAGGATTTGCGGCTTGGACGAGGTCTAGGGTCGTGTTGCAAGCGGCAGGGGCGCGGCCTGCCCAATCCCGAGGCGGGGCCCGGCGCGCGGCGGCTCAGGGGCTCGCGAAGGCGGGGGCGCGAAAACCGGCGGCGATGAAGTGGACGAGTTGCCGGATCAGCGTCTCGTTGTCGAGCCGCGCCTGCTTGATCGGCAGATCCGGCAGGTCGCGCGCCGCGGGGTCGAGGTCGCCCAGGATCTGCATGATGGCGCCACGGGCGAAGTCATAGCGCAGGCCGATTTCCTCGCGGGTGAGCTCCGGCAGCGCCCGGCCCAGCGCTTCGACGAACAGGCGATGGATGCTGTCGAACTGGTTGGCGAGGATGGTGTTGGTCAAGGGCTGCGGCAGGGCGCGCACCTGCAGCAGAAGCCGTACCGGAGAGCGGCCGCCATATTCGTCCAGGCTCTGCTCGACCATCGGCCGGACCAGCGCCTCGATCAGGTTTTCGAGCGGGATAGCCGCGTCGCCGTTCAAAGCCACCAGCTTCTCCAGCGAATGCAGGCGGCTCTCGTTGATCGGCCGCAGGCAGGCTTCCAGCACGGTGCGGGTCAGTTCTTCCTTCGAACGGAAGTAATAGTTCACCGCGGCGACGTTGGCGCCGGCCTCGACGGTGATCTCGCGCAAGGTGGCGGAAGCAATGCCGCGATCGGCGAATACCCGTAGCGCAGCCTTGATGAGCCGCTCCCGCGTGTCCGCTTCCTTGCCTGCCATTGCTGTGCTTTCCGATACGACCAAGGCACCCGTTCTCCCCAATCCGATCCGACCTGCGCACCCGCGCCGACTCGGCGCTCATTGGCGACCTGCGCCGCAGATTACAGGTTAACCTTCACCACGTCCGATTGGCCATCACGCCCGAACACCCGCAGAACGCTAACTGCGGGTTTTGGTAGGCTTTTTCACCATGTTTTGCCGTCGTAACGCATCACCAGGCAGTACGGTGGCCTTCTTTTCGCTCCGCGAGGATCAATGCGCTCATTCGCTCGGCGATCATGATGGTCGGCAAATTTGTGTTGGCGCGCGGCGTGAACGGCATTACCGAGGCGTCGACGACGCGCAATCCCTCGACGCCGATCACCTTGCCGGACGGGCCGACCACCGCATCCTCGTCGGTGACGCTGCCCATCCTGCAGGTTCCGGAGGCATGCCAGACGCCATGCGCCTTCTCGCGCACGAAGGCTTCCAGCAGGTCGTCATCCGCCATCATGGCGGCGACCGGCGCATCCGACGTGACGACGTGCTTCAACAGCAGCCGCCGCATCCAGTCCGGTCCGTCCAGCATCGTCGCCAAAATCTTGGTCATGACGTAGTTCTTGGTGCTGATGACGCCGAGATCGCGGATCCGCTCGGTATAGCTGGTCGGGAACGGATCGTTGGCGACCGATTGCATCGCCGGCGTGTCGTAGAGCCTGGCGATCAGCCGCATGCCGGCTTTCAACCGCTGCACGTCGCGATTGTCGGAGAGCAGCGCGAACTCGACATGCGGCTCGGCATCCGCCGAGGCGCTGTCGAGCGTGACGAAGCCTCGCGAGTGGGCCCGGTTGACCCAGGTCATCAGCGAGCCGACCTGCTGGCCGACCGGATGCCAGCCCGAGGTGGTCATCGCCACCATGTACATGTCCTGCGGATCGCCGCCCTCGACGCCGGAGGAATAGCGCAGCGCCGTATGGATATGGCGCCGCAGCTTCTTGCCGAGGCGGGCGTCCGGCTTGACGTGCGACGAGATCGAGATCGTCGGATGTTCCTGCAAATTCTGGCCGACGCCGCGCCGGGCCGCGACGACCGGGATGCCGAGACGGCGCAGCGTGTCGCCCGGCCCGATGCCGGCGCGCATCAGCATGGCCGGCGAATGCAGGGCACCGGCGCAGATGATGGTTTCGCCGGCGACGATCGTCTGGGGGCCCTGCTCCGTCTGCGCCTCGACGCCGGCGATCCGGCCATCCTGCTGGATGAGCTTCTTCACCATGGCGTTCGGGAGGATCGTCAGGTTCAGGCGCTGGCGGACCTTGTTGTCGAGATAGGCGATCGCAGTCGAGACGCGCCGGTCATAAATATTGGAGATCGCGACCGGGAAGAATCCGTCGCCGAATTCGCCGTTCTGGTCCTGCAACTGCCGGAATCCGGCCGCGCCCCAGGCCTCGACCGCCGCATGCGAGAATTTCGGCCAGGCGTCGGGAAAGATGCGCCGGATCGGCAGCGGGCCGGTCTGACCGTGCAGATCGCCGGCATAGTCGAGATCGCGCTCCGCCTTCTTGAAGAAGGGCAGCACGCCGTCCCAGTCCCAGCCCGTCGCACCGACCCGCGCCCAGTCGTCATAGTCGTCCGGAGTGCCGCGGTTGGCCTGCATGTCGTTGAGGCTGGAGCCGCCGCCCATCAGCCGCGCCTGCTCGTAGCGCCGAGGCACCGCCTTGCCGGGATTGTTGTGCGGCACCGGCTGCAGGTGGACGCGCAATTCCGGCCAGACATTCTTGGCGTTGAAATACGCGACGCGCGGATAGCTGTCGAGAATGGCGGGCTCGACCCGGTCGGGCGGCGTATCGCGGCCCGCTTCCAGCAGGATCACGCGATACCTGCCGTCCTCCGACAGGCGGCTCGCCATGACGCAGCCGGCCGAACCGCCGCCGACGACGACGAAATCGCAGGTCAGCTCCGGCATGGCCTCAGCCTTCGTTCACGAACTTGGTGACGAGATAGGAATCGAGCCCCTCAATGCCGCCTTCGACGCCATAGCCGCTATCCTTGACGCCGCCGAACGGCGTTTCCGCGCTGCTGGCGACGAAGGTGTTGATGCCGACGACGCCGACCTTCAGGTCGCGGGCGATGCGGCGCGAATAGGCGGTCGAATGGGTGAGGGCATAGCCGGCAAGTCCGAACGGCACGGCATTGGCGGCGGCGAGCGCCTCGTCGAGATCGGCAAAGGGGGTGATCGTCGCCAGAGGGCCGAACGGCTCCTCGCTCATCACCTTGGCATGGGCCGGCACGTCGGCAAGCACGGTCGGCTCGAAGAAATTGCCCGGGCGATCGATGCGCTTGCCGCCGGCAACCAGGCGAGCGCCGCAGGAAACCGCCTCGGCCGTCAGCCGCTCGACCGCGTCGACGCGGCGCGCATTGGTGAGCGGCCCCATCACGGTCGCCGGATCGAGGCCGTCGCCGACCTGCACGGTCTTGGCGAGGCGGGCGAATTCGTTGACGAAGGCCTCATAGATCGACTGATGCACGAAGAAGCGCGTCGCCGAGGTGCAGACCTGGCCGGCATTGCGGAACTTCGCCGTCGCCGAACGGGCGGCGGCCCAGGCTGGATCGACATCGTCCATAACCAGGACGGGCGCATGGCCACCCAGTTCCATGGTCAGGCGCTTCAGGCCGGGCGCGGCGAGCCGCGCGAGTTCGCGGCCAACCGCGGTCGAGCCGGTGAACGACACCTTGGCGACCTTGGGCGACGCCATGATCTGGGTCGAGATATCGGCCGGACGTCCCAGGACGACATTGAGCGCGCCGGCCGGCAGTCCGGCGTCATGCAGGCACTGGGCAATCGCCAGCGGCGCGGACGGGGTTTCCTCGGCCGGCTTCAGCACGACGGTGCAACCGGCGGCGAGCGCCGCGGCGACCTTCTTGCCGGAGGTCATGGCCGGGAAGTTCCAGGGAGACATCGCCGCCACCACGCCGACCGGCTCCTTGAGCACGACCATGCGGCCATCGTGCGGTCCCGGGATGATACGGCCATAGGCGCGGCGTGCTTCATCGGCGAACCAGTCGAAAACCTCGGCGGTGGCGAGGATCTCGCCCCGCGCTTCCGCCAGCGGCTTGCCGTTCTCCAGCGTCAGCCCGGTGGCGATGTCGTCGGCACGCAGCCGGATCAGATCGGCGGCACGGCGCAGCACGCGGGCGCGCTCGACCGGCGCCTTGCGGCTCCAGGCCGGAAAGGCTGCGTCCGCCGCCTCGATCGCCGCCGCGACATCCTCGGCCGAGGCAATCGGCAGCGGCGCCAGTTCCTGCCCGGTTGCCGGGTTGACGATGACGTTGGAAGCCGTTTCAAAGGTCGAACGGGCGATCCCGTTGATCAGCAGGGTCGGTGCAGCGTACATGGGGCGCGCCTTGGCTAGATCCTAATCAATCATTTAAAACATTTATTTGAATGCGTGCTCAAGTGAAAACGCGCCCTGCCCCGACGGCGATGACAGACATAAAAATGCGCGTTCGGCCGAAGCATCGGCGCGGAGAATAGAATTCTCCCTCAGGCGCGCTCCACGGACGCCGTCCCGGCCTCGACCATGGCGGGGACCGGCAGGGTCAGCGCGCGGACCGCTTCCATCTGGCTCAGGAACACCTTGCCGGACAGTTTGGCGAGAAAATCGGATCGGCGCAGCCGGTCCATCACCGGCCCCTTCACTTCCGACAGGTGAAACTGGATGCCGGCGTCCTGCAGACGGCTGTTGATCTCGAACAGGCTGTCGAGCGCGCTGGAATCGATCGTGTTGACGGCCGGGCACATCAGGATCAGGTGCCGCACCTTCGGCCGCTCCGCCACCAGCCGCAACACGCTGTCTTCGAGGAAGCCGCAATTGCCGAAATAGAGGCTTTCATCGACGCGCAGGCCAAGCACGGCCTCGTCGGTGAGGACGGCATGGCGCTCGACATTGCGGAAATGCTCGGTCCCCGGCATCTGGCCGACGACAGCCATATGTGGCCGGCTCGTGCGCTGGAGATGCAGGATCAGCGAAACGGCCACGCCGGTAACGACGCCGATCTCGACGCCCCAGATCCACGTCACCAGGATCGTCGCGCAGATTGCGACGAAATCCGGCCGCGAATAGGCATAGACGCGCCGGATCGCCGCGATGTCGACCAGCGACAAGACCGCGACGATGATCGTCGCCGCCAATGTCGCCTGCGGCAGGTGCGCCAGATAGGGCGTCAGGAACAGCGTGACGAGACCGATGCCGATGGCGGTGTAGAGCCCGGCCGCCGGCGTCTCGGCGCCGGCATCGAAATTGACCACCGAGCGGGCAAAGCCGCCCGTGACCGGATAGCCCGAGGAAAAGCCGGAAGCGAGATTGGCGACGCCAAGCCCGATCAGTTCCTGATTGGGCGAGATCCGCTGCCGCCGCTTCGAGGCAAGCGTTTGGGCGATCGAGATCGACTCGACGAAGCCGACGACGCTGAGCAGCAAGGCGGGCCCCGCCAGGCGCGTCACCGTCTCGATCGAAAGATCCGGCAGCGCGAACACCGGCAGGCCCTGCGGGATCGCGCCGACCAGTTGCACGCCCTTGGCCTGGAGGTCGAAGACAACCGCCGCCGCCGTCGTCACGACGATCGCCGCGATCGGCCCGAGCCGCACGATCAGTTCCGCCGCGGCGCGACGCAGGCCAAGCCGCAGCAGCACACCCTTTAGCCGCGAGCGCACGAAGATCAGGAAGGCGACGACCCCGACGCCGATCAGGACCGTATAGGGATTGAACAGCGGGACCGCGTGGAACAGGCCTGCCAGCATGTCGGGCAAGGTGCTGCCGCCGGCCGGGACACCGAGAACATGCTTGAGCTGGCTGACGGCGATCAGCACGCCGGATGCGGTGATGAAGCCGGAAATCACCGGACGGCTGAGCAATCCGGCCAGGAAGCCGAGCCGGAACACGCCCATCAACACCAGGATGACGCCCGAGAGAAAGGCGAGCGCCACCGCCATGGCGAGGTATTCCGGCGATCCCGGCGCCGCCACCTGGCTGATCGCGGCGGCCGTCATCAGCGAGATGACAGCAACCGGGCCGACCGCCAGCGTCCGGCTGGTGCCGAACAGCATGTAGGCGACCAGCGGCAGCATGGACGCATAGAGCCCGACCTGGGGCGACAGGCCGGCCAGCATCGCATAGGCGAGCGATTGCGGCACCAGCATCACCGTGACGATCACCGCGGCGATCAGGTCATTGGTCAGCGTCGATCGATTGTAGCGGCGGCCCCAGTCGAGAATGGGGAGGCTTCGTTGCAGCAGTCTCGCGATCACGCTTAAGGCCCGTGTTGGAGGAAGGCGTCAGAGATGGGAACGATCAGCCCCAGTCCGGCTCGCCCAGCGCGCCGATCGGGATCTTCAGATAGCGTCGGCCATTGGCTTCCGGCGCGGGCATCCGGCCGCCATTCGTGTTCACCTGCAAGGCATGCAGGATCAGCTTCGGCATTGGCAAGGTCGCATCGCGTCGGCTGCGCAGCGCCACGAACTCGGCCTCGGTTTCGCAGGTGGAAACATGCGTGTTGCGGGCGCGTTGTTCGGCGACCGTGCTCTCCCATGCGGGCTTGCGGCCACCAGGCTGGTAGTCATGCCCGGTGAACAGCCGCGTCTCGTCCGGCAAGGCCAGAATGGCCTGGATCGAGCGCCAGAGATCGCTCGCCGATCCGCCCGGAAAATCCGCCCGCGCCGTGCCGCTGTCCGGCATGAACAGCGTGTCGTGCACGAAAGCCGCGTCGCCCACGACATAGGTGATCGAAGCCAGCGTATGGCCGGGCGAGAACATCACCCGCGCCTCGAGATCGCCGATGCGGAATCGGTCGCCATCGGCAAACAGCCGATCCCAGGCCGACCCGTCCGCCGGCAGGTCGGTCCGATTGTAGATGTCGTTCCAGATCGTCTGGACGCCCACCACTTTCTCGCCGATCGCCGTCGGCGCGCCCGTCCTGCGGCGCAGATAATCGGCGGCCGAAAAATGATCGGCATGCGGATGGGTATCGAGGATCCATTCCAGCGTCAGGCCTTGCGAGGCGATGAAGTCAAGCAGGCGATCGGCATTCCGGCTGGCGACCGAGCCTGACTTCTCGTCGAAGTCGAGCACGGGGTCGATGATGGCGCAGCGCCGCGTCGCCGGGTCGGCCACCACATACTGGATCGAGAACGTCCGGGGATCGAAGAACCCCGTCACCTGCGGCCGGCCGGCCAAGTCAGGCCGCCTTGTCGGCAGGGCGGAACTTCGCCGTCGCGACATCGACCTGATAGGCGGCGGCAGCGGACGGGTCGCGCGCCAGTTGGTCGACCGAGCGGATCAGGAAATCGGCCTTGGCATCGTCCATCAGGAAGCTGAGGTTCAGCCGCACCCAGCCGGGCTTCTCGATTTCCTGGCCGGCGCCGATGCTGGCGCGGATCGCGTTGGAGGCGTCCTCGTCGATGCCAAGCAGGCGATGCGCATAGGGGCCGGCGCAGGCACAGCCGCCGCGCGCCTGGATGCCGAAGCAATCGCTCAGCATGCGGGTGAAGAGCTGGTGGTGGACGAAGCCGCCTTCGCCGTTCAGCACGCGCATGGAGAAGATCGGCAGCCGCTCGCCCTTGTCGACACCGAGCAGCTTCAGCCGCGGATTCTGCGACCACACGGCCAGCGCCCGGGCGTTCAGCTCCGCGTGGCGGCGATCGATGAAGGCCTGGCCGACCGCATCCTTGACGAGAAAGGCCAGCACGGCGCGGATGTCGCCAACGACGTTCGGCGTTCCCGCCTCTTCCCGCGCGGCGAGATCCTTCACATAATCATGGCCCCAGGGTGAAACGAACGACACGGTGCCTCCGCCGGGCCAGCTCGGCCGCGTCTGCGTCACGGCGGATTTCCGCACCACGAGAATGCCGGAGGCGCCGGGTCCGCCGGCGAACTTGTGCGGCGACAGCACGATCGCGTCCTTCGCCAGGCCCTCGCCCGGCGCCATGTTCATCGGCATGTAGGGGCCGCCGCCGGCATAGTCCCAGACGGCGAGCGCGCCATGCCGCTTCAGCAGCGCCGTCACCGCATCCGTATCCGTTGTGATGCCGGTGACGTTGGAGGCGGCCGAGAAGGCGCCGATGCGAAGGCTCCGGTCGCCGGTTCGCGCCAGTGTCGCTTCGAGCTCGCCGAGATCCGGGCCGCCTTCGGCCGCCTCGGCGATCTCGATCACCTCGGCGCCGCTCTCGCGCCAGGGCAGGATGTTGGAGTGGTGCTCATAGGGGCCGACGATCACCAGCGGATTTTCGCCGCGCTGCGCCGCATCGGCGACGCCGAGCAGCGAGACCAGCCGGTTGATCCCGGCGGTCGCGCCCGAACCGGTGAAGATGACGGCGCAATCCGCATCGGCGCCGACCAGCCGACCGATGGTGGCGCGCCCCTCGCGGCGCATCCGCGTCATCGCGCCACCGCAATAGGACGCCTCGGTATGGCTGTTGGCGTAGAAGGGCAGGACTTCTTCCATGACGAAGCTCTCGACCTGGCGCAGCGCCCGGCCCGAGGCAACGTAATCGGCATAGAGCAAGGGCTTCGGCCCGAAGGGGCTTTCGATCAGCTTCCCCTCGCCGATCAGCCCTTCGCGCAGTTCGCGCACGATATCGGGACTCGCGAGGCCGGCGCGAAAACGCTGCAGCGGCGTGGCGTTGACGGTCTCGATCGTGTCGCGGGGAGTATCCATGGCCGTGCGCCTTCTGAAGGAAGAAGCCCGTCGCAGGCGTGGGCCGGAACGGGTCATTCAAACCATCATTTCAACTTCCAAACGCGGAAAATACACCAATTTTATTGACATAAGGGTCCGAAATAGATCACCTGATCGGATCATGAAGCCAAAATTCGATCACATGGACTTGCGGATTCTGCGCGCCCTGCAGAATGATTCATCGCTGTCGCAGCGCGAGCTGGCCGAGACGGTGAACCTGTCGCAGAACGCCTGCTGGCGGCGGCTTCAGGCGATCCAGCAGAGCGGCGTGATCCAGGGCTATTCGGTGCGCCTCAACCGCGCCGCGGTCGATCTCGACGTGGTCGTCTTCGTCATGATCCGCACCCGCCATCATTCCAAGGCGTGGCTGGAAACCTTCCGCCAGCATGTGCAGTCCATGCCGGAAGTGATCGATTTCTACCGCATCGGCGGCGACTACGATTACATGCTGAAGATCGTCACGCACGACCTGGCGAGCTACGACCGCTCCTACCAGCGCCTGATCGAGAAGGTCGAACTGGACACGGTCACCTCCTATTTCGCCATGGAGGCGATCGCGGAACAGCGCCCCTTCCCGATCCGCGATCTCGGCGGCTAGCCGGTGCACGCCCCAGGCCGCGCAGTCCGATTGACGATGCCCGATCGTGGATCTAGAAATTAAACAGTTGTTTTAATCAGCGGATTTGCGGGCTCGCCATGTTCTTCGACCATATCATCGTTGGCGGCGGCTCCGCCGGCTGCGTGCTGGCCAACCGGCTTTCGGCCGACCCGAAGCGCCGCGTGCTGCTGATCGAGGCGGGACCCGACACCCCGCCCGAAGCGGTCCCCGCCACGATCTATGGCGAAGGCTTCCTGCCGGATTATTTCCAGCCCTATCGCTACTGGACGGAGCTGAAGGCCTATACCGGTCCGATCGGCAACAAGTCGGCGGACGAGATCAAGGCCGCGATGCCCGAGCGCCGTTACGAGCAGGCGCGCGTCATGGGCGGCGGCTCCTCGGTCAACGCCCAGGTGCTGATCCGCGGCCTCGCTACCGATTATGACGAGTGGCAGGCTATGGGCGCGGCCGGATGGTCTTGGGACGACTGCCTGCCCTATTTCAAGAAGATCGAGCGCGACCTCGATTTCACGACGCCGCTGAGCGGCACCGAAGGGCGCATCCCGATCCGCCGCACCTTCCCGGAATATTGGAGCCCGTTCGCCCTCGCCTTCCGCGACGTGGTCGGCAAAGCCGGCATTCCCTATCTCGACGACAGCCACCAGCAGGTCGGCGACGCCTGCTTCCCGTTCGGCCGCAACAATGCCTACAACCACCGGGTTTCGTCGGCCGCGGGCTATCTCGACGAGTCGACCCGCCGTCGCCCGAACCTGAAGATCCTCTCCGGAACCGTGGTGCAGGGGCTGACCGCGGAAGGCCGCCGCATCACCGGCGTCACCATCCGCCGCGACGGCAAGGACGAGCGTATCGAAGCCGGCGAGGTCATCCTGTCGGCCGGCGCGCTGCACAGCCCGGCCTTGCTGATGCGCGCCGGCATCGGCCGCGCCGAGCATCTCACCGAGCACAATGTCGCCGTGCTCGCCGACCGGCGCGGCGTCGGCGAGAACCTCCTCGACCACCCGCTGATCGGCTTCGGTGTCCATCTGAAGCCGGAGGGCCAGCTTTCGCGCGCCGCCAAGAATGGCTTCCTGATGCATATGCGCTGGAGCTCGGGTCACCCGCAGACGCCGCGCGTCGACATGAAGCTGACCGTCTCCGGCCGCTTTGCCGCGACGCGGCTGGGCGAACGCCTCGCCACCGTCAATTTCGGCCCCAACAAGGCCTATTCAAAGGGCATCGTGCGACTGAACGATGCCTCGCCCCATTCCGAGCCCTTCGTTGCCTTCAACTATCTTTCCGACCATCGCGATCTCGAGCGCTTCATGACCACGGCGCGCCAGGTCGCCGGGTTCCTGACGCAGGGCCCCGTTTCGGACTATGTCAGCGCCTTCTGGCCGGGCATCTACGCGGCCTCGCTGCGCAACCTGACCGCGCCGACGGCGATGAACAAGATCATCACCAATGTCGCGGCCGGCCTGCTCGATCTCGGGGGCGCGGCGCGGCAGCTCGTGCTGGGCGCGGCCATAGACAAGCGCTTCCCGCTCGACAAGACCATGGCCGACGAGACGCTGATGGAAGAATGGATCCGCGCCGGCGTGCAGGGCGACTGGCATCCCTGCGGCACCAACCGCATGGGCCGCGCCGATGATCCGAACGCCGTGGTCGATCCGCATGGCTCGGTCTATGGCGTCGAGGGCTTGCGCGTCGCCGACGCATCGATCATGCCGTCGATCCCGGCCGCCAACATCAACCTGACGACGATGATGATCGCCGAGAAGATCGCCGACGATATCCTGGCCGGGCGCTAAGGGCCGAACGCAGGACCAATTCAGGAGACGAGGAACGTGGGAATCTATCGGGTTCGTCCGGATGCGCAGAGCTATGGCCATGAGATCGGCATCCTGCTGATCGCCTGCTCCAACCCCTTCCCGCCGGGCGATGTCGGCAACGCCTGGAGCTACAATTATCCGGTGCTGTACGAGACGATCTACGACGTCACCATCGACAGCCTGATCAACGAGGGCGACCGCTCGATGGCGCCCTCGGTGGTCGCCGCGGCGAAGAAGCTGCAGGGCATGGGCGTCAAGGCGATCACCAGCGATTGCGGCTACATGCTGTATTTCCAGGAGGAAGTCGCCGCCGCGCTCGACATCCCAGTGATGCTGTCGAGCCTGCTGCAGCTGCCCTTCATCGCGGCAACCCTGGCGCCCAGCGCCTCGATCGGCGTCATTTGCGCCAACAAGGATCGGCTGACGCCGGAGCTGCTCTCCTACGCCTATCCGCACCCGACCCGGGAGTTGCATGTCGCGGGGCTGCAGGACGCGCCGGCCTTCCGCTATGCCATTCTCGACGAGAAGGGCGAGCTCGACAGCGACGCGGTGGAAAAGGAAGTCGTCGAGCGCGCCGTGAAGCTGGTCGAGGAACATCCCGAAATCGGCGCGATCCTGCTGGAATGCTCCAACCTTCCCCTTTACGCTGCGGCGGTACAGCGGGCGACGGGCCGGCATGTGTTCGACTTCCTGACGATGATCGATTTCGTACAGGGAGCGGGCCGGCGCCGGACCTATCAGGGAGGCTACTGAACCGATGGACAGTCCCGGCTCCGGCAAAGACGCAGCTTCCAGCGGCCGTGTCCGGGACAAGCAGCCCACGCTCGACGGCACCGATCGCAAGCTGATCGCCCTGTTGCAGGAGAATGCGCGCGAATCCGTCACGGAGCTGGCGCGCAAGCTGAAGCTCGGCCGGACCACCGTGCACGAGCGGATCGCCAAGCTCGAGAAGAGCGGCGTCATCCTCGGCTATTCCACCATTCTGTCGCGCAATCTCGGCACGCCCGCGAGCCGGGCGATCGTCATGCTGAGCCTGGTGCAGCGCATGCAGCCGGCCGTGATGGAGCGGCTGCGGCGGCTGCCGGAAGTGCTGACCTGCCACACCGTCAGCGGCGACTTCGACCTCGCTCTCATGGTCGAGGCGCCGCAGATGGACGATCTCGACGCCGTGCTCGACGAGATCATCAACCTTCCCGGCGTCGAGCGCTGCCGCAGCTCGATCATCATGACGACCAATTTCGACAAGGGCTGACAGCGCTTCCGTCATTTCGTCGGTCGGGCCGTCCTTTTGTCGGCGGAACGGCGGTCGAGCTTTATTTTTCACGCTGGCGACCGCATCGCCCGCCCCGGACAATCGGCACCTCGAGAGCGAGGGAGCCGCCGCCATGAAAACCATCACCGTCGTTGGAGCCGGAAAGATCGGCAGCACCATCGCGTCGATGCTGGCGGAGACGGGCGACTACCGGGTCGAACTGGTCGACCGCAGCGAAGCGAGCCTCGACGCGCTGCCGGCACTGCCGCGCCTGACGCACCGCGTGGCCGATGTCGCCACCGAAGGCGCGCTGGTCGAAACGCTGGCAGGCTCGTTTGCCGTCATCAGCGCCCTGCCCTTCCACCTGACGACCGCCGTCGCCACGGCCGCGATATCAGCCGGCGTGCACTATCTCGACCTGACGGAAGACGTCGCCAGCACCCGTTTCGTGAAGAGCATGGCGGCGACCGCCAGCGCGGCGCTGATCCCGCAATGCGGCCTCGCCCCCGGCTTCATCTCGATCGTCGCCAACGACATGGCGCGCGATTTCGACAGCCTCGACAGCATCCGCATGCGGGTCGGCGCGCTGCCGCAGTTTCCCTCCAACGGGCTCAATTACAGCCTGACCTGGAGCACGGACGGCGTCATCAACGAATATTGCGAGCCCTGCGAGGCGATCACCAATGGGCGGCTCGTCTCGGTGCCGCCGCTGGAAGAACGCGAGGAATTCTCGCTCGACGGCGTGCTCTACGAGGCGTTCAACACCTCCGGCGGTCTCGGCACGCTGTGCGAGACGCTCTCCGGCAAGGTGCGGCGGCTCAACTACAAGACGGTCCGCTATCCCGGCCATGCGGCGATCATGAAGGTGCTGCTCGACGATCTCCGCCTCGGCGCCCGGCGCGAATTGCTGAAGGATATCCTGGAACAATCGCTGCCGACGACACGGCAGGACGTGGTGGTGATCTTCGTCAGCGTCAGCGGCATGAAGCAGGGCCGGCTTGTCGAAGAAATCTACGCCAAGAAGATCTATAGCCGCGGGGAAGGCCCGAGCGCCTGCAGCGCGATCCAATTGACGACGGCCTCGGCCGCCTGCGCGGTGCTCGACCTGCTGGCCGAGGGAAAGCTTCCCGCGACGGGACTGGTCCGGCAGGAAGACATTCCGATGGCGGCGTTCCTCGCCAATCGCTTCGGCTGCGTCTACCGGCCGGACGGATCCGGCATCACCAACAGCCAGGGGAGGCAGGAAAAGACGGCAGAGCCGCATCCTGCCGATGGCGCCCGCCGCCACGCCAAGGCGGCGGGCCTCCTGCCCGCATAAGAGTGAAAGTCTGGAACCAGCCGTGCGGCCGCTTCCATTCATCACCTCTCCCCGAGGGAGAGGTGATGAGGAATGCGGCTCGACGGAGGACATCGGCTGGCTTGTTACGCTGCGGGCCGGACACTCAGGAACCGACAAAGTCGGTCGGCCAGGACATCGCCCCGACCGGGAACCATCGCGCCGCTGAGGGGTTGCCCTACCAGATGCGGCGCGCGTCAACCGGACGTGGCGGCACGGGGAACAGGGCAGTTTTTCCGGTTTCTTGCCCTGACCAACGCATAGGTAGTCGAGCCCCTATCCCGCCCGCGCCGCATCTAACTCTTCTCGAAAAATCAGTCCGGATTGGCCGCCGCCAGGACCCGGCAATGCTCGGCATTGGCCGCCATGGTGACCGCCGTGCCGCGGACGCTGCGCACATGCACTGTCCAGTGCGCAATCTCGACAGGCTCGCCCTGGGCCGAGACGAAGGCCCGGTCCCCGGGCAGGTTGCGGCGCAGCGCCAGATAGCGCGCCACAGGTTCGGTCAGGCTTGCCGTCTCGCGCGCGACCCGCTCCAGATCCGGAAGGGTCCATAGCGCCGGCAGCGGGAGATTTCCGCCTTTGGGCAGGACATCGAGCACGGCGTGCTGGCGGGCCAGAAAGGCCTTCTCCAGGAAGGTGTGGCGCAGGCCGTCCAGTTCGCCTTCGGCCTTTTGCGGAAACGCCTGCATGAAGGAGAGATCCTGCGCGACCGCTTCATTGATGCGCCGCGCCGCGAAATGATCGCGCAGCACCACCTCGGCGGACGTGACCCAAGGCAGCGCCACCAGGGCCGCCTTGATGTCGGCCGCCATCAGAAACGCGAAGTTCGCCGCGCACCATTGCGTCGGCAACTGGAAGGCAACGCCGACCGATCCGCCGTCGACCTCGATCGACTTGATGAACCCCATCGCCGTGACCGTCTCGTCCAGTTCGGGGTCGCGGATCGTCTCCAGAGCGAGGCGCACCTCTTCCGCTCGCGCCTCGGTCAAGCTGTCCGCGACCGCCAACGGCGCAGCGGGCGACGGCGTGGCCTCATTCGGCCGCATGGCGGGATGCCTCGGCTGCCGGCAGATCGACCGGCGGCAGGTTCAGCAACGCATCGGCGTCGAGCCCGTAGAGCTTGGCGGCGTTGAGGCCCAGAATCTTGCGTTTGGCATCGAGGTCGAGCGCGTGTCCCGCCTCGGTCGTATCTTCCTCATCGAGCTCGAACGCCATGAACGCCTCAATGATCCAGTCGGGACTGGTGATCGCGTAGTCCGAGCCGAAGATCAGCCGGTCCGGCCCGACGCCCCAGAGCAGTTCGATCAGCATCGTCTTGAAATGGCGCGGCCGGGCGCGGATGAACGAGGTGACCAGCGCCAGCCCGCCATAGACGTTCGGCTCCTGGCCGGCGACGGCGCAGAAATCGTCGATGCGCGGCATGCCGCAATGATCGACGACGAAGGTCAGGTCCGGAAAGCTCGTCGCGACGTTGTCGACGTCGCGCACATCGAAGGCGTCATAGTCGAGCGGATGCGTCGTCGGCCCCTTATGGACATGGATGATGGTGATGCCCAGTTCGCGGCACTTCTCCAGATACGGCCTCACGAAATCGTCGGAGAGGCGGTAGCCGCGCGAGATGCCGTTCCATTCGCCGGTATAGAGCTTGACGCCCTTGAAGCCGAAGCGGTCGTGGTCCTGCTCAAGCCTTGCCAGCCCGCGCGCGCCCTCGCGCGGATCGATCCGGCCGTTCAGCACGATGCGGTCCGGGCAAAGTGCCTTCAGCTCGCTGCACTGATCGGTGGTGTTGAAGCCGTCCTTGTAGAAATCCCGGAGATCGACGGGCAGCATGATGGCGGCATCGCAATAGCCGTCGACGAACAGGTCGCGGGCGGCCTTCTCCGCGCCGTAGTAGCGGAACTGCTCCTGCGTCCAGCGCTTGTCGGCGGGCGTGAAGCCGACATGCCCGCCCCAGAACGTGTCGATGAAGGTGCGGCCATAGTCGTTGCGCCAGTTCTCCGGCCGCCCATCCCAGAGGTGGGTATGGCCATCGACGATCAGAATGCGCTCTCCGTCCGGCGTAACGAACATGGATCCCTCCCTGGATCTTCCTGGCAGAGACTAGACCGCGGACCGTCCCTGCAAAGAAGCTTTGCAATCGACGGCACGCTGCCCTTCGCGCCTTATGGTCTGTCCAGGGCCGGCCTAGTCGCGGAAACAGCACGCCTCCGGCGCTGTTCCCCATGGTCTCCTCCGCGCCGATCGGCGCAATGTGCAACGCTAGCGCGATGCGCGGTCAGCTGAAATAGCGCACGCGGATGGCGTCGATGGCAACGGCGATGAAGATCATGACGCCGCCGATAATGCCGACATAGAAGGACGGCACCGAGATGATGGCGAGGCCGACCTGGATGATCGTCAGGAGCAGCACGCCGCCCAGCACGCCGATGACATTACCGCGGCCGCCGAACACGCTGACGCCGCCGATGATGGGGGCCGCGATGGCATAGAGCAGATAGCTCGAGCCCTGGTTCGAGGTGATCGCCATCTGCCAGGACGCCAGCAGGAATCCGGCACAACCGGCCAGGAAGCCGGCCAGCGTATAGGTCAGGATCTTGACCCGGTCGACGCGGATGCCGGCCGAATTGGAGGCGACCGGATTGCCGCCCACCGCATAGACGCGGCGGCCGAACACGGTGTTGGAGAGCAGGATGCCAACGCCGACCAGCGCAATGACGAAAATGAAGGGCATGATCGGCCAGCCGCCGATCGTCGCCTGGCCGATCCAGACATAGCCATCGGAAAGATTGGTGATGGTGCGGCCCTGGGTCAGCGCCAGAAGCGCGCCCTGCAGGATGATCATCATCGAGAGCGTCTGGATCAGCGACACCATCTTGAGCTTGGTGATGCAGAGGCCGTTGAAGAAGCCGATGAAGGTGGCGACGCCGACGCCGACCAGCATGCCCGGGAACCATGGCAGGCCCCAGTCGGAATAGGCCATCGCGCCGATCGCCGAGGAGAAGCCGAGATTGGCCGGCAGCGACAAGTCGATCTCGGCGACCAGCAGCGGCAGCGCCACGGCGAGGCCCAGCATGCCGAGCACCGTGGCCTGCACCATGATGTTCTGCATGTTGTTGACGGTGAAGAAGAACTGGTTGAACAGGCCGAAGATCACGACCAGCGCGATCAGCCAGATCCACACCACGTTGTGCAGCACCCAGCCAAGCGCGGAACGGCCGCCCTCCTTGGTGGTCGGGGCGGCGCTGGTCGGGCTCGCGGTCTTGGCGGCGACGGTCATCGTGCGGCTCATCTCTTCCTCGTTGTCAGCATGGCATCCCGGGTGGCCGGCGCAAGATCCGAATGTGGACCTAAGCCGGCTCAAGCCCCCGGAGCCGGTCATTGGTGATCTCGGAGCCGGTGAGCTCGCGGGCGATGGTGCCATTCTCGAAGATGCAGACCCGGTCGACGGCGCGGGTGATCTCGTCGGTATCGGTCGAGACGATGATGACGGCGACGCCGGTCCGGCTCAGATCGTCGACGATCCGGAGCACGTCCTGCTTGACGCCGACATCGATGCCGCGCGTCGGCTCATCGAGGATCAGCACGCGTGGCCCCGTCGCCAGCACGCGGCCGAGGCAGACCTTCTGCTGGTTGCCGCCCGAGAGCGTATCGACCGCGACGGCGGCCGAAGGCGCCTTGATATCCATCGCCGCGAAATAACGGTCCGAAAGCTTCAGCTCGGCGTCCTTGCTCAGGAAGCCGGCATTGGCCACCGCCGAGAGCGACGACAGCGAGATGTTGGCGCCGATCGACATCTGGCCGATCGCACCATCGCGGCGGCGGTCGTCGGAGAGGAAGGCGATGCCGGCTTCGAACGCATCGCGCGGATGGCTCGGCAGCTTCTGCGTCTCGGTGCCATCGGCAAAGCGGATCGTGCCGGATTGCACCGGCGTCAGGCCGAAGATGCAGCGCGCCAGTTCCTTGGCGCCGGCGCCGGGCAAACCGGTGAAGCCGACCACCTCGCCGGGGCGCAGGTCGAGCGCGGGAACGCGGACGCTGGGACCAACGATATCGCGGAGCTGCACGGCCGGCGCATCGTCGGCGAAGCTGCGACGCTCGCGCTGGAACAGCACCAGGCCGCGTCCGAGCACAAGTTCGGAAAGCTGCGCCGAGGTCAGGCTGCCGACATCCTCGGAGCCGCCGGCCAGCACGCCGTCGCGCAGCACCGAGACGGCGTCGCAGATATCGAGGATCTCGTCATTGTAGTGCGAGATGAAGATGAAGGTGACGCCGTCGGCTTTCAGCCGGCGCATGAAATCGAACAGCTGGTTGCGGTCCTCGACCGTCAGAGCCGCCGTCGGCTCGTCGAGGATGATGATCTTGCCGCCGCTGAACATGGCGCGGAGAATGTTGAGCTTGCGACGCGCCACGGCGTCGAGCTTGCCGGCCGGCTTGTCGAGATCGATGCCGGTGCCGGCCAGCATCCGCGCGGCGTCCTTGCGCAGCTTGCGCCAGTTCACGAAGCCGAAGCGGCGCGGCCAGATGCCGAGCATCAGGTTTTCGGCAGCGGAGAGATGATCGATGATCATCGGCTCCTGGGTGACCAGGAACACGCCCGCCTCTTCCATCGAGGGCACGTCGGCATGGCCGAGCGCCACGCCATCGAGATAGATGGTGCCCGTCGTCGGCTGGCGCTGACCCGACATGATGCCGACCAGCGTGCTCTTGCCGGCGCCGTTTTCGCCCAGCAGGCCATGGATCGAGCCGCGGCGGATGGCGAGGCTGACATCGCGCAGCGCCACGGCGCCGCCATAGACCTTGCCAAGGTTTTCCACGCGCAGAACATAGTCGCTCGCGGCCTGCGATCTGGATGTCATCGGCACGGTCACGCGCATCTCCTGTCAAAAACGGAACGGCCGCGCATCGAGCGCGGCGCAACAGAAGGCAACGCCGCGCCGGAGGAACGGGTCCACCGGCGCGGCGTCCTTGCCGACTATGTGTAGGGGATCTTCCACTCGATCTCGGCGATGGCGCCCCAATGGCGCGGATCGGCCGAATTCGACTTGTCGATGATGAAGGGCGGAATGATCAGCGTCGGGCCGGTCTTGCCGGCGACGATCTCGCCCTTCTCCCAGAAGTACTTCTTGTTCTCGTACGGGCCGATCGGAACGGCCTGCTTCTTCATCGAATAGGTGCCGAGCATCTCGACCGCGATCTGGCCATAGGCGATCGGATCCTGCGACACGCAGGCGTCCATGAAGCCGTCCTGGATCCACTTCAGCGCGACCGGCTCGCCGTCGATGTTGACGAAGATGACGTGGCCTTCCTCGCCGACCTTCTTCCAGCGACCCTTCTGCTGCAGCGCCGTCACGATGCCGCGCGAAGGCGAATCGGAGGGAGCATGCACCGCGTCGAGATCCGGGAATTCCGACAGCGTCGAAAGCGTCACGGCCAGCATCTGGTCGAGCGCGCCTTCTGTCGGACGGGCGAGATACTTGATCTCCGGATACTTGGCGAACTCGGCGTCCATGCCTTCCTTGCGCAGGCGCCAGGCGACGCTTTGCAGCGCGCCGAAGCAGTTCAGCACGGTGCCCTTCGGGCTGCCATACTTGGCGGTTAGGCGCTTGATGATCTCCTGGGCCGCCATCTGGCCGCCGAGGTAATTGTCGAACGAGACGGTGATCGCGACGTCGCCGCCATCGGCCGGCGTGTCGATGATGCCGACCGGAATGCCCTTCTGGTTATAGCGGCGGATCGCCGAAACGATCGCCTGGCTGTCGATCGGGTCGCTGATGATCGCCGAAGGGTCGGAGAGCATCAGGCTCTGCCACTGCTCCAGCTGGCGGGTGTTGTCGAAATTAGCGTTGGTCGCCTGGAATTCCCACTTGTTCGCCTGGACCGCGCGCTTCACGGCCTCTTCCTGGATGACGAAGAAGTAGTAATCGAGGCTCTTGTTGCTATAGGGAACGAAGACGCGGTCCGCCGCAAAAGCGCTGCTGCTCCCGCCGACCATTGCCCCGACACCGAGAGCCGCGCCTGCCTTGAGCAGGCCGCGACGGCTGAGGTTGTTCACGTTTGTCACTCAATCCTCCCATGTCCCATCGGCTCCCTAATCCCTGCCGACTGGAATGCAATCTAGTTTCACTACATCACGACGGACTGTCAATGGCCTAGCGGCGCGTGGCGATCCGGTATTTTTGGCTTAAATAGTTGATTTGATAGTCGAATATATGGAAATCGCGGACACCCCAATCCGGCACCTCCCCGCCACAACGGGGAAGCTTGGAAGCTGGCCACGGAACCGTTCTGGAGCGGGATGTTTGTTTTACTACATCACCGCATGGCAACATAGGCGGTGCCGTCGAAGCAGCCGACGACCATTCCCTGCGATTCCCGCGTGAACAGGCCATTCTCGACGACGCCCGGGATCTGGTTGAGCTTGATTTCCAGCTGTTCCGGATTGGGAATGACGCCGCAGCGGCAGTCGAGGATGAAGTTGCCGCTATCGGTCACGACAGGCTGGCCGTCCTTCATCCGCCGCACGATGACAGCTTCGGCGATGCCATGCTCGGCCAACAGGCGCGAAACCATGCGCTCCGTCTGCTTCCAGGCGAACTGAACCACCTCGACCGGCAGCGGGAATCCGCCGAGCTGGTCGACGATCTTGGTCTCGTCGCAGATGGTGATCATCTGCTTCGAGGCATGGGCGACGATCTTTTCCCAGAGCAGGCAGGCGCCGCCGCCCTTGATCATGCGGAACTGCCGGTCGATCTCGTCCGGGCCATCGACGGTCAGGTCCAGCTCGCCGATCTCGTTGGGATCGGTGATCTTGATGCCGACTTCCCGGGCGACGTCATTGGTGGCGCGCGACGTGGTCGTGCAGGTGACCTTGAGGCCGGCGGCGACATGCTTGCCAAGCTCACGCACGAAGAAATGCGACGTCGTGCCGGAGCCGAGGCCGAGCTTCATGCCGTCGCGCACGAATTCCTCGATCACCTTGCGGCCGGCTACCTTCTTGGCTTCATCCTGAGTGGTCATGTCTTGTCCTTCGAATGCGAAACGGATCGGCCGGCGGTCAGATCTTGTCGGTCTGCCACGAATCGAGCGCCGGCAACTGGTCGGGGAATTCGCTGCCGCTGGTGACGGCGATCGAGGTCACCAGCATGTTGATCACCAAATGATGATTGAGCCGCGAGGCGAGCGGCGTCAGCAGTTCCGTGCGGTCATAGGGCGTCACCGCGATCAGCACATCGGACACATGCGCCAGCGGGCTGTCCGCCGCCGTGATCGAGACGACCCGGGCGCCGCCGGTGCGGGCAGCGATGGCCAGTTCGATCATCTGCTTGGTGTGGCCGGACTGCGAGAAGATCAGCGCCACCTCATTGGGCCGCGATGCTTCGGCGTGCAGCCACTGCTTGGTGCGGCCCATCACGGCCGCGCAGCGCATGCCGAGCCGCTGGAACTTGTGCTCGGCGTCGACCGCCGTCACCTCGGAAATGCCCGTGGCATAGATGCCGACCCAGCTTGCCGCCTGCAGCAGCCGGGCGCCCTCCTCGATCTGGGCGGGCAGCAGATCCTCCAACGCGCGCTGGATCGCATTCAGCGAATTGCGCGCGGTCTTGCGGACGATGTTCTCGATCGAGTCGCCCGGCACGATCTGCTCATAGGCGAAGGGCGCCGACGGCACGAGGCTCTGCGCCAGGTTGAGCTTGAAGTCCTGATAGCCCTCGAAGCCGAAGCGGCGGCAGAAGCGCATCACGGTGGGGTCGCTGACGTCGCATTCCTGCGACAGCCGCGCCATGCTCATATGGATGACCTTGCCGGGATGCGTCTTGACGAAATTGCCCAGCCGCTGCTCGGCCGGCCCCATCCGGTCTTGCTCCTGGAGAATGCGCTGCAGCAGGCTGTTGGCTGACATCCGCTATCCCTCAGCTGGCCGCTTGGACGGGCCGGTAGGCCATGAGATCGAGCAGCCGCGTCAGACGCTGCTCAGGCTCTGCCGGCACCAGCTTGCCGCCGCCCCAGGGAACGACGAAGAACGGCGCGTCGGCGCCCACCGCTGTCGCCTGGTCGACCGTAGTGTCGCCGACATAGGCCCACTCGCCCTCGCCGAGCCCCATGAGCTTCGTCACGGCCAGAAGATGGCCGGGATCGGGCTTGCAGGCCGGCACCGCATCCGCGCCGAGCACGGCATCGAACAGGGGCGCGATGCCGAGCAAGTCGAGGACGCGAAGCGTCAGCGCATGCGGCTTGTTGGTGCAGATGCCGAGGCGAAAACCTGCCTGCTTCAGCGCCGCCAGATCCTCGCGGACATGGCTGTAGAATCGGGTCAGCCGCGCCGGCGCCTCGCCATAATGGGCGAGATAGGCGGCATGCGCGGCTCGAATCGTCTCGTCGTCGCTCGGCAGGCCGAGCTCGACCAGCATGTCGAGCAGCAGCCGGCGCGGGCCATTGCCGATGAAGCGCTCGACGAATTCCGTCTCCTGCTCCGGCCAGCCGCGCGAGCACAGATAGGCATTCACCGCCGCCGCGATATCCGGCGCGCTGTCAATCAGCGTGCCGTCGAGGTCGAAAATCAGCGCCCCATAGGCAGGCAGCGGCTTGGTCATGTCCGTCTCTCTGTCGACAATACCGGTCTCGTCACGCATCGAGCTTCGCTTCCGCAATCGCCGCGAAGCTTTGCGACAAGGCAGGATAGAGGCCTTCGAAGATGCCAAAGGCCCGGCGCAGCGTGTCGCCAGTCTCGCGATCGGGCAACTGGCGCGTCAGCGGCTTGCAGAGCTGCGCCGCCGTCTTCGCGTCCGGCCAGATGCCGACGCCGACGCCTGCCACCAGCGCCGCACCAAACGCACCGCCCTCGGCCGCGCCCTCGGTCGTCACCACTTCGCAATCGAACAAATCGGCCTGCATCTGGCGCCAGAGCGCCGAACGCGCCCCGCCGCCCGACGCCTTGATGACGCTGTGCTGCATCCCGATCCGCTGCATCAATCCATGGATATCGCGAAGCGCATAGGTGACGCCTTCCATGACGCTGCGCGCCAGGTCGCCGCCCTCGTGGCGGGCCGTCAGCCCGACGAAGGCGCCGCGCGCGATCGGATCGGGATGCGGGCAGCGCTCGCCATAGAGATAGGGCAGGAAGAACAGGCCCTTCGCACCAGCAGGGCTCATCGCCGCCTTCGCCACGATCTCGTCGAAGGAGAGCTTTTCGCTCCCCTGCCCCATCGAGCCCATCGTGTCGCGGAACCACGACATGGCGCCGCCGGCATTAAGTGAGACGCCCATGCAGTGCCAGCTATCCGGCGCGACATTGCAGAACACCTGGAGCCGGCCGTCGGGATTGTCTTCCGGCGCTTCGAGCGCGCTCGCGACAATGCCGGCCGTGCCGATCGTTGTCTGCAATTCGCCGGGCATCATCACGCCGGAGCCGAGCGTCTGGATGACGCTGTCGCCGCCACCGCCCACGACCGGAATGCCCTCCGGCAAGCCAAACAGCGCCGCCCCGGAGCGGTTCACCCGACCGGTAACGACCTGCGATTCATGGCAAGGCGGCAGCAGCGCCGGATCGATGTCGAGACGTTCGAGCAGTTCGCCGGACCATGAACGCTTGCGGACATCGAACAGGCCGGTGCCGGAAGCGTCCGAGACTTCCGTCGCGATCTCGCCGGTCAGCACCAGCCGCAGATAGTCCTTGGGGTTCACGACATGGCGGAGCTTTGCGTACAGCTCCGGCTCGTGGTTGCGCATCCAGACGATCTTGCCGCCGGTATAGCCGACCAGCATGCGGTTGTTGGTAAGGGCCAGCAGCGCTTCGAAGCCGCCGGCCTTTTCCGTGATCTCGGCGCATTCCGCGCCGTTGCGCTGGTCGTTCCAGAGCAAGGCCGGCCGCAGCACGCGATGGGCCTCGTCGAGCGGCGTCAGGCCGTGCATCTGGCCGGAAAGGCCGATGCCGGCGATCTCGACATCGCCCCGCTCGGCCAGGACGGCGGCGACCGACTGGCGGGCACCCTCGATCCAGAGCGCGGGATCCTGCTCGGTCCAGCCGGGACGCGGCTGCGACAGGCCGTAGGTCGCGGTCGAACTGGCGAGCACGCCGCCGGCCTCGTCGATCAGGAGCGCCTTGCAGCCGGACGTGCCGATATCGATCCCCAGAAGCGCGCGCATGATGCTAGCGCCCCTTCGGCTCATCATGGCGGATGCGGATATGCTTGAAGTTGAAATATTCGAGCATTCCCTCGCGGCCATGCTCATAGCCAACGCCGCTCTGCTTGCGACCGCCATAAGGCGCGTTCATGACGCCGGCATCGACATTGTTGACCGCCACATTGCCGTAGTCGAGACGCGTGGTGAGGTAGCGCACCTCGTCCATGTCCTTGGCGTAGACATAGGATGCGAGACCGTAGGGCGTGTCGTTGGCGCGCGCGATCGCCTCGTCGAGACCGTCATAGGGCGCGACTCCCAGCAGCGGCCCGAACGTCTCCTCGCTCATCACCTTCATGGCATGCGTGCAATCGGCAACCACGGTCGGGCGGAAGAAATGCCCGCGCGCGAAAGCCTCACCTTCCGGCGCCGCGCCGCCCGTCACCAGCCGTGCCCCCTTGGCCAGCGCATCGCCGAGATGCTCCTTCGTCTTGGCGAGGGGATCGGCCGAAGCCATCGCGCCGAGATCGGCATCCGGCTTATCGAGGCCGTTGCCGATGGTCAGCGCCTCGGCCGCGACCTTCACCTTGGCCAGGAACGCCTCGTAGATCGGACGGGCGACATAGACCCGGTTAATCGCGATGCAGATCTGGCCCATATTGCGGAATGAGCGGCGCACCGCGCCCTTGACGGCCGCATCGAGATCCGCGGATTCCGTGACGATCATCGGGCAATTGCCGCCAAGCTCCAGTGACATGCGCTTGACCGTGGTGGCGGACTGCTGGATCCGCAGGCCGACGCTGCTCGAACCGGTGAAGGCGATCTTGTCGACGCCCGGATGCTCGACCAGCGCCTGGCCGACCACGGAGCCCGGCCCGGTGATGACATTGACGACACCGGCCGGAATCTTGGCTTCCTCGACCTTCCGGGCGATCGCCAGCGCCGTGAACGGCGTCAGATCGGCCGGCTTGATGACGATGGTGCAGCCGGCGGCGAGCGAGGCGCACAGCTTCCAGCCGACCAGCTCGGCCGGATAGTTCCACGGCGTGATCGCGCCGACGACGCCGATCGGCTCGCGGATGACCAGGCTGTGATGATCGGTGGTGTCGCCCGGCACGATCTCGCCATGCACGCGGACCGCTTCCTCGGCGTAGAAATGGCAGGCTTCGGCGAGCTTCAGGATTTCGCCGCGCGCCTCGTTGAGCGGCTTCCCCTGCTCCATCGTCATGATCCGCGCCATGCCGTCCGCATCGGCGGCGATGGCGTCGCCCAGCCGATGCAGCGCCCCGGAGCGCGCCTTGGCCGGCAGATCGGCCCAGCCGCGGAAGGCCGCGCGCGCCGCGGCGACGGCCTCGTTGATCTCGTCCGCGGTCGAGGCGGCGATCTCGCCGATCGACTCGCCCGTCGCCGGGTTGAGGACCGCGATGCGGGCGCCCACGCCCGTCTTCCAGCCGCCACCGATGAACAGCTTACCACTCAATTCCGAGATCATTTCATCCGTCCCTGTAACCCGGCGGCACGCTCATTCGAACCCGTGCCGGGCATGGAAACAGCCCATCCGAGGCCGTGCATGGCGGCAGAATATAGCATAACTACACAAGCACAAGGCCGGCCGACGCCCGAGCTGTGGAAGCGACGAGGCAGAACCGGACACTTGACCCAAACGTCTAGGATCGCTGCCTTTTCCGCGCCCTGAAGCGCTCAGGATGCTGACCTTCCGACCTTGGCCTAGCGCCGCGCAGCCAGGGTAAACAGGAGCACCCCTGGGCCAACTTGATAGTTTTACTACGATGTCGAGACGCGGGTTCTGGCCTCCCCCTTCCGCGCTCGCCCGCGGCGCCTATTTTCCATCCCACAGAGCACCCCTACCCCGCGTGCATTGCACACTACAAAATCGCCGGCTGCCGACGAGGAGAGGCACTCAAGCGCCGATTGACAGCCTTTCCCGTGCGTGCATAGCTATGCAAGGCCAGAAAACATAATGGGTCGTTGCGGAAAGTCCGAGAGACAGCCGCCAGCTTTTTTGCATCCGGACGACAGGCGCGCCAACGCCGTTCGCCGGTGGCGGAATCATCAATTCGAGGGAAGACGGACAGCCGGAAACGACACATAAAAACGGAGCCCCGGCGGCCAGGGCGCTCCAAACAGGGAGGAGTGTTCAATGGGCAATAAACTCATCTCCGGCACATTGGGGAAGCCGATCAAGCGGCGAGACATCCTCAAGGGCGCAGGCCTGATCGGCATGGCGGGCGTGTTCCCGGCCATCCTCACCCGATCCGCCTTTGCCGCCGACAAGCCGACCGTCGTCAATTCGATCCGGTCGCTGTCCAACCCCTATCATGCGACCTGGAACAAGGGCGGGGCAGCCTTCGCCAAGTCGGTCGGTGCCGACTACGTCACCCTCGTCACCGAGGGCAACAGCGAGAAGGGCATCGCCGACATCAAGGCGATCCTGGCCAAGACGGGCGGCAATGCCGTCATCAACGTCGATCCGAACGACAGCCCGGACGCCCGGGCGATCGTCGAGGCCGCCAAGGCCGCCGGCGCCTATGTCGTCACCCAGTGGAACAAGCCGGCCGACCTGCATCCCTGGGATTACGATCCCAACTACGTCGCCCACATCTCGTTCAGCGGGGTGCCCTACGGCAAGGCCATGGCTGAAACGCTGATCAAGAAGATGGGCGGCAAGGGCGGCATCGTCGCGCTGGGCGGCATCGAGTCGAACGTGCCCGCCATCGAGCGCAAGAAGGGCCTGATGGAGGCGCTCGCCGCCCATCCCGACGTCAAGCTGCTCGACTACCAGGTCGCCAACTGGTCCGCGACCGAGGCGCTCGACAAGACCAATGCCTGGCTGACCCAGTTTGGCGACCAGATCACCGGCATCTGGGCCGCGAATGACGACATGGCGCTCGCCGCCGTGGAGGCTCTGCGCGCCGACGGCCGCGCCGGCAAGGTGCCAGTGACGGGCGTGGACGGCATCCAGCTCGCCGTCGAGGCGATCCAGAAGGGCGAACTGGCCGGCACCGTCGCCTGGGATCCGTACTGGCAGGGCGGCATGGGCCTCGCCATCGGCTACGCGGCCAAGACCGGCGTCTTCGACCCGGCCAAGGAGCCGAAGGAACATCGGGAATTCTACGGCAAGGGCGTGATCATCACCGACGAGAACGCCAATACTTACTATGCCGAGAATATCGCGGCCGAGCCGAAGATGGACTGGAATGACATCTGGGGCCGTGTCAGCGGCCAGATCCAGTACGACTGACCGCCTCCCGGGGCGGGCGCGCCTGGTGTGCGCCCATCGCCGGCTCCTGTGTATCGGAGCCGGCGACCTGCCGCGCGTTCCCCGTCCCGAACCTTCGTTCGCGGCGATGCGCATCCCGATCGATTTCCCATGAGGCGATCCGGCCAATGACCCTTGATGCTTCGATTTCTTCCCAGGCGGCGAAGCCTGCGCCGCGGAGGCGCTGGCGCCTGGCAGCCTGGGCGCCGCTGATCGTGCTCGTGCTGCTCTGCGGCCTGATCACCCTGATCAATCCCAACTTCATGACCTTCGGCAACATGGTCCGCATCAGCCAGGCGGCGATGATCCCGCTGGTGCTGGGCCTCGGCGCCACCTTCATCATCCTGATGGGCTCGATCGACCTTTCGGTCGAGGGCGGATTGACGCTGTCCGCCGTCATCCTGTCGATGCTGGTGCTGAACGGCGCCAATTCCAACACCTTCGGCCTGTTCGGCATTCTGATCGTGCTTCTCGTCGGGGCCGGCGTCGGTTTCGCCAATGGCGTGATCCATGTGCGCCTGAAGATCCCCTCCTTCATGGTGACGCTCGGCATGTGGTTCGTGGGGGTGGGCGCCGCCAATGCACTGCTCGGCGGCATGGCGATCCGCATCAACGACCCGATGATCCGGCGCCTCGCGATCGAACGTTTCCTCGGATTTCCCTGGGGCGTCTGGCTGGCTTTGTTCTGCCTGCTGATCGCGCTCGTCATCCAGAATTACACCCGTCTCGGCCGCTACATCTATGCGCTGGGCGGCGGAGAGGACTTGGCGGCGCTGTCGGGCATTCCCGTCGGCCGCGTCCGCATCCTGACCTTCACGCTGGCAGGCGTGTTCTACGCCGTCGGCGGCGTGCTGGCCGCGGCCCAGCTCGGTCTCGGCAATGCCCAGATCGGCAATGGTCGCCTGTTCACCACCGTCACCGCCGTGGTCGTTGGCGGCACGGCGCTCTCCGGCGGCCAGGGCAGCGTGCTGCAGACGCTGGTCGGGGTTCTCATCGTCGTCGTGCTGTCGAACGGCATGGTGCTGATGGGCGTGCCGCCCAGCGTGCAGATCGGCGTGCAGGGCCTGATGATCATCGCGGCGGTCGCCCTGTCGATCGATCGCAAGCGGATGCGGATCGTCAAATGAACGTCACCCAGCTCCACCCCGCCCCCAAGCCGGCGGAAGCCGCGCCACCCGCGCTCGCGCTCGTCCATGTCGACAAGCGCTTTCCCGGCGTCCATGCGCTGAAGGACGTCTCGATCGAGATCCGGCCCGGCGAAGTCGTCGGCCTGGTAGGCGAAAACGGCGCCGGCAAGTCGACGTTGATGAAGATCCTCAGCGGCGTCTACCAGCCGGACTCCGGCGACATCCTGTTGAATGGCAAGAAGACCCGCTTCATCAGCGCCTCCGACGCCATGCACCAGGGCATCGGCATGGTGTTTCAGGAGCAGTCGCTGCTGACCAATCTGACGGTTGGCGAGAACATCTATCTCGGCAACGAGAAGCAATTCAGCCGCTTCGGCATCGTCGACTGGCGCGCGCTCTACGCCGCCGCGTCGCGCCAGCTTGCTAAGGTGCAGATCGACGCCGATCCGAGGATGCGGGCCGAGGATCTCGACTTCGCCGCCCGGCAGATGGTGGAACTCGCCAAGGCGCTGACGCTGGAGGAAAACGCGCCGGGCCATCTGGTCATCCTGCTCGACGAACCAACCTCGGTACTGGAGCGGGCGGAGATCGACATCCTGTTCGCCCGCGTCCGCGCCCTGCGCGCCCGCGCCTCGTTCATCTTCGTCTCGCACCGTCTCGACGAAGTGCTGGAACTGTCCGACCGCATCTATGTGATGAAGGATGGCGCCGTCGTCGCCGATCTGGTCGCCGCCGAGGCCGACGTCACGCAACTCCACCATCTGATGGTCGGCCGCAGCCTGCAGGCGGAATATTACCGCGAACCGCTGCAGGTGCCCTATCGCGACGAGGTGGTCCTGGAACTCGAAGGGCTCCGCCACGCCGGCGCCTATCGCGACATCGACTTCAAGCTGCATGCCGGCGAGATCCTCGGTATTGCCGGGGTCATCGGCTCCGGCCGCGAGGAACTGACGCGGACGCTGGCCGGCTTCGCGCCGCATGATGGCGGCAAGCTTATCGCGCATGGCAAGACGGTGACGCTGCGCTCGCCGGCCGAGGCCGTCGATATCGGCGTCGGCTACATCCCGCGCGAACGCCGGGTCGAGGGGCTGGTGCTGTTCCTGCCCGTCGCCGCCAACATCACGCTGGGCGATCTCGGCACGCTGACCAAGCACGGCCTGATCGACACGCGCGAGGAAAAGCGGCTGGCGCAGGACTGGGTGAAGAAGCTGAGGATCCGCACACCCGGCATCCACACGCTCTGCCTCAATCTCTCCGGCGGCAACCAGCAGAAGGTCGTGCTCGCCAAATGGCTGAATGCCAAGGCGCGCATCCTGATCCTCGACCACCCGACCCGTGGTCTCGACGTCGGCGCCAAGGAGGAGGTCTACGAGCTCATCCGAGCCGTCACTGCCGAAGGCGTGGCCGTCATCCTGACCTCGGACACGCTGGAGGAGACGATCGGATTGAGCCACACGGTGCTGGTGATGCGCGATGGCGTCATCACCCACCGTGTCGGCGCAGAGCCCGGCCACAAGCCGCAGCAGGTCGATCTCATCGGACACATGGTGTAGCGCGATGAACAGCATAATCGAGACGATCCGCACCGATGGACTGCGCCAGTGGCTGCCTCTCGCCACGCTGATCCTGCTGGTGATCCTGGTGGGCGCGTTCCAGCCCGCCTTCCTCGAAATGAACACGCTGCTGCAGCTCGCCAGCGACACCGCCGTCCTGTTCATCCTGGCGACCGGCGTCACCTTCGTCATCATGCTGGGCGGCATCGATCTGTCGATCCAGTCGATGGCGTCGCTTTCGAGCGTGGCGGTGGCGCTGACCCTGTCGCGCTTCGGCTATGGCGCCTTCGCCTTCGCCTTTGCGCTCGGCGCGCTGGCGGGCCTGCTTTCCGGCATCGCCCATGTCCGCCTGCGCATCCCCTCCTTCATCGCGACGCTCGCCATGGGTGGCGTGCTCTACAGCGCCGCCCTGGTCACCTCGAAGGAGCGCTCGATCACGCTGGGCGACAGCGAGCGCGCCTATCTCGGCTGGATCACCGGCACGGTCTTCGGAATCCCCAACGTCGTGATCATTGCGCTGATCGTGCTCGCCATCGCGCATATCCTGCAAAGCCGCACGCGCTTCGGCCGCTACAGCGCCGCAATCGGCGCCGGCGAACCGGCGGCCTACGCGTCCGGCGTCAAGGTCGACCGCCAGAAGATCATCGCCTTCGTCCTGTCGGGCGCCTGCGCGGCGCTCGCCGGCATCGTCCTTGTCGGCCGGCTCGCCAGCGGATCGCCAACCTTGGCGAGCGAGCTGCTGCTGCCTTCGATCGCCGCGGTCGTGGTCGGCGGAACCGCGATCACGGGCGGCGTCGGCAGCATCTGGCGCACGCTGGTCGGCGCGCTGATCATCTCGGTGGTTCGCATCGGCATGACGTTTCTGGGCGTCAACATCTTCGCCCAGAACATCGTCTTCGGCGTCGTCCTGGTCGCCGCCGTCGCCATCACCATCGACCGGTCGAAAATCCCGATCGTCAAGTAATCGCGTTTTTCAAAGGGCCACTCTCAAGAGGCCAGGAGCACAAGCATGGATCTCGGACTTCGCGACAAGGTTGCCGTCATCACCGGCGGCAGCATCGGCATCGGATTGGCGGTGGCCAAGGGCTTCGCGGCGGAGGGCGCCCATGTCGTCATCGCCGCGCGCGATGCCGACCGGCTGACGGCGGCGCGCGAGGAAATCCTCGCCGCCCATGCGGTGCAGGTGGTTGCCGTCGACTGCGACGTCGCCACGGCGCTGGGCTGCGACCGGCTGCTGGCCGCGACCGAGGAAGCCTTTGGCGGCGCGGACATCCTCCTGAACAATGCCGGCACCGGCAGCAATGAGACCATCCTGGATGCGCCGGACGACAAGTGGCAGTTCTACTGGGACCTGCATGTCATGGCGGCAGTCCGGCTGGCGCGCGGGCTGGTTCCCTCGATGAAGCGGCGCGGCGGCGGCGTCATCCTCAACAACGCCTCGATCTGCGCCGCCCAGCCGCTCTGGTACGAGCCGATCTACAACGTCACCAAGGCGGCGCTGATCATGGCGTCGAAGACGATGGCGACCGAGTTCATCCCGCACAATATCCGCGTCAACGCGATCAATCCTGGCTTCGTGCTGACGCCGGACTGGATCAAGACGGCGACCCAGCTCACCGCCGAAACCGGCGGTGACTGGAAGGGCTACATCGACAATCTGGCCCGCGAGAACGCGCCGATCGGCCGCTTCGCCTCGCCGGAAGAAATCGCCGATTTCTTCGTGTTCCTCTGTTCGGACCGGGCCAGCTATTCCGTCGGCTCCACCTATTTCGTCGATGGCGGCATGTTGAAGACGATCTGAGACCGGCGCCGGAAACACAGGTTTCCGTTGAACAAGGCACCGGCGGGCGCTAGGCAGGCGCCCGTCATTCCCGCAAATGGTTCACCTCATGAAAGCCTCGAGAAGGTACCCGTCATCGACGGATGTGGCGCGCCTCGCCGGCGTTTCGCAGTCGGCCGTGTCGCGCACCTTCAACAAGGGCAAGAGCGTCTCGGAAGAGACCAGCCGCAAGGTATTCGAAGCGGCGGAGCAACTGGGCTACAGCCCCAACTTCCTGCCGCGCATGCTGCTCAAGCATCGCTCCGACCTCGTCGCCATCGTCGTCAGCGACAGCTCCAACCCCTTCTATGCCGTGGCGGTCGACGCCTTCTCGCGGGCGCTGCAGGAAACCGGGCACCAGGTGCTGCTCGCCAGCGTCGATGGCGGCAACGCGCTGGACGGCATCCTGCCCCGCCTCGCCAGCTACCGGGTCGACGCCATCGTCAGCGCGCTGCCGGTCGTGACCCAGTCGGCGGCCGAGGCCTTCGCCCGCATCCGCATTCCGATCGTCTCGTTCAATACGCCGGCCCGCAATCAATGGATCTCGTCGGTCTGCTCCGACAATGCCGGCGGCGCGGCGCTCGTCGCCGATCTCTTCGTCGCCCGCGGCGCGCGATCCTTCGGCTTCATCGGCGGCACGCCCAGCGACTATGCCAGCGGCGAACGACTGCGCGGCTTCCGGGAGCGCCTCGCCCTGCATGGGTTCGATCACGTCGAGACCGCCATGGGCGACTATCTCTATGAAGATGCGTTCCAGGCGGCAGCCGCCATGGCGGAACGGCGCAAGGTTCCCGACGCGCTCTTCTGCGCCAACGACCTGATGGCCTTCGGCGCGCTCGATGCCTTGCGCCGGGCGGGCCTGCGCATCCCGGAGGACGTGCTGGTCGCCGGCTATGACGACGTGCCGGCGGCGGCCTGGGGCTCATTCGACCTGACGACGGTGGTGCATGGCCATCAGGCCATGGTGGCGGCCGCGATCGCCATCCTGCACGCTCGCATGGCCGACCCCGAGCCCGCCGACGGCGTCACCACGACGGTGCCCGTCCGCCTCGCCGAGCGCGCGACGACGCAGCGGTAGCGCGGCGCGTCATGCGTCGAGCGCCGCTTCGCGGACCGCCTCCCGCGCGCCGCTCCGGTTGCCGCGGATCAGGTCCGACGCCTTTTCGCCGATCATCACCGTCGGGGCGTTGGTGTTGGACGAGACCAGTCGCGGCATGATCGAGCTGTCGCAGACCCTCAGGCCCTCGATGCCGTGCACGCGCAATTCCGGATCCACCACTGCATCCTCGCCATGGCCCATCCGGCAGGTGCCGACCGGGTGATAGGCGGTGCGCGCCGCCGAGCGGGCGAATTCCTGGTATTCGGCGAGCGTGCGCACGCCCTTGCCCGGAATATGCTCGCCCGCGAGGAAGGGCTTGAAAGCGTCCTGCGCCATGATTTCCTGGCTGATCTTCACGCCGTCGACGGCGCGCGCCAGATCATAGGGGTCGGAAAACGCGTTGGTGTCGATGCGCGGCGCGTCGTTCGGGTCAGCCGAGCGCAGGGTCACGGAGCCGCGCGAGCGCGGCCGCGTATGGTAGGAGTTGAGCGTGCAGCCATTGCCACCCGGCACCGAGCCGACGCCCTTCTCGACGCCCGCGCCGGGCAGGAAATGGAATTGCAGGTCCGGCGTCTTCTCCGCCCTATCGCCCCACCAGAACGCGCCGCCCTCGACGATGTTCGATGCCACAGGCCCCTTGCCGAGCGCCAGATATTCAAGCCCTGCCATCAGCTTCCAGTGCGGCTTCTTGTATTTGTCGAAGCTGTGCGGCCCGTTCAGCTGGTAGACGATGTCGATATTGGTGTGGTCCTGCAGGTTCTGCCCCACGCCGCGCAGGTCGTGCACGACCGGGATGCCATGCTCGCGCAGATGCGCCGCCGGGCCGATGCCGGAAAGCATCAGCAGCTTGGGCGAGCCGATGGCGCCCGAGGCGACGATCACCTCGCGGTCGGCGCGCAGGATCTCGCTGCGCCCATCAGTGGCGATCTCGACGCCCACGGCGCGGCCCGCTTCGGCGACGATACGGCGGGTGAGCACGTCGGTGCGGACGGTGAGGTTCGGCCGGCCGAGCGCCGGCTTGAGATAGCCGACCGCCGTGCTGCAGCGGCGGCCCTTGCGCGTGGTCGACTGGTAGAAGCCGGTGCCGGCCTGGTGCGGACCGTTGAAGTCCGGGTTGAACGGCAGCCCCGCCTCCTGCGCCGCCTGCACGAAGACGCGAGTCAGCGGATGCGGCGAACCGCTGCTGACGCCCAGCGGTCCGCCATGGCCGTGATACGGACCGGCGAAGGTATCGTTGTCCTCGGAGCGGCGGAACAGCGGCAGGATCTCGCGGAACGACCAGCCGGTGCAGCCCTCCTCCTCGGCCCAGGCGTCATAGTCTTCCGGACAGCCGCGGGTGAAGACCTGGGCGTTGATCGAGCTGCCGCCACCGAGCACGCGACCCTGCGGATAGGGGATGGTGCGCCCGTTGACGGCCTTGCCCGGCTCCGTCTCGTAGCCCCAGGAAAGCGGCCCGGCGGAGATCTTGAAGAAGCCGACCGGCATGTGGATGTAGCGATCGGTGTCGCGCGGGCCGGCCTCGAGCAGCAGCACCGACACGTCGGGATCCTCGCTCAGCCGGGCCGCCATGACGCAGCCGGCGGAGCCACCGCCGACGATGATGTAATCCGGCATCCAGAACCTCCCATCGCGAAGCGTCGCCGGGAGCGATCCCCATGTCATGGACCGCCCGCTCGCGCGCTCGAAAAAAGCCGGCGCGCCGACAGTCTCCCCCCCGCCGGCGCACCCGATCCGCCGAGCCTAGCGCATGGAAAGTCCTCGCGCTTCGCCAAATATGCATCCCATTGCGCATGCATCGCAGTGTTGCCGCAAGGGTACTGAACCCGGCCCAGACGGCCAAAGCGGTCCCTTGCCGTTTGAAGCCATTCTTCTATCTTGATCGGTGGCCAGCGCGTCCGAAGCGCCGGCGCGTTTCTCGTCTCAATCTTCCGGATCGCTTTCTCGTACGCTTGTCGCCACGACACGGAGCGCTTGAATGACGGAGTGGAAGCGACGCCGTGCCGCGGGCCTGCGATGGGTCGTGCTGGCGATCGTGGCAGTGACGGGCAGTGGCTGCATCGGCGTGCTCAACCCCCAGGGGCCGGTCGGCCAGGCCGAGAAGCTGATCCTCATCAATTCCGTGGCGATCATGCTGACGATCGTCATCCCGACCATCCTCGTCACCCTGTTCGTCGCCTGGTGGTTCCGTGCCTCCAACAAGAAGGCGACGTACCAGCCCGACTTCGTCTATTCCGGCCAGATCGAACTGATCGTCTGGGCGATTCCCATTCTCGTCGTCGTTCTGCTCGGCGGCATCGCCTGGATCGGTTCGCATGACCTCGATCCGCCGAAACCGCTGGTCTCCAGCGTCAAGCCGCTCGAAGTCCAGGTCGTATCGCTCGATTGGAAATGGCTGTTCATCTATCCCGAACAGGGCATTGCGACCGTCAACCAGCTGGTCATCCCGGCCGGGACGCCGGTGCATTTCGAGCTGACCTCGTCCTCTGTGATGAACGCGTTCTTCGTGCCGCAGCTCGGCGGCATGATCTACACGATGCATGGCATGCGGACGAACTTGAACCTGCTGGCGAACCAGCCGGGCGAGTTTCATGGCCTGTCGTCGAACTATAGCGGCAATGGCTTTTCCGGCATGAACTTCACTGTTCGCGCGGTGGCCGGAGCCGATTTCCCAGCCTGGGTCGAGACGGCGCAGCAATCGACCAAGGTGCTCGACGACGCTGCCTATATCGTCCTGTCGCACCCGACCCAGAACGTGCCGCCGACGATCTACAAGCTCGGTTCGCCGGAGCTTTTCCGGTCGATCCTGACGCAGAAACTTCCCCCCGGTCCCGGGCCTGCCACCGGTCCGATGCACGCCGTGCCCGCCGGCGCGGAAGCGCCAAAAGTCGAGATGCCCGCCATGCCGGGAATGCCGGATGCCGAAGCGCCGCACTCCATGATGCCGGCGTCCCTATCGTCGAAGCAGGAGGGATAGATGCTCGGCAAGCTTTCCTGGGACGCGATCCCCTTCGACCAGCCGATCCCGCTGATCGCCTCCGGGCTCGTCATCGTCGTGGCGCTCGGCGTGCTCGCCTGGGTCGTGGTCAAGGGCCATGTCCCCTATCTCTGGCGCGAATGGATCACCTCCGTCGACCACAAGCGGATTGGCGTCATGTACACGCTGATGGCGCTGGTCATGCTGCTGCGCGGCTTCGTCGACGCGCTGATGATGCGCACGCAACAGGCGGTCGCGTTCCAGTCGCAGGGCTATCTGCCCCCCGAGCACTACAACCAGATCTTCTCCGCGCATGGCACGATCATGATCTTCTTCGTGGCGATGCCGTTCGTGATCGGGCTGATGAACATCGTCGTCCCGTTGCAGCTCGGCGTGCGCGACGTTGCCTTTCCAACGCTGAATTCCGTCAGCTTTTGGCTCGCCGCTTCCGGCATGCTGCTGATCAACCTGTCGCTGGTGATCGGCGAATTCTCTCAGGCCGGCTGGCTCGCCTATCCGCCGCTTTCGGGCATCCAGTATTCCCCCGGCGTCGGCGTCGATTATTACATCTGGGCGCTGCAGATATCTGGCGTCGGCACGCTGTTGACCGGCATCAACCTCGTCACGACGATCCTCAAGATGCGGGCGCCCGGTATGGGCTATCTGCGCATGCCGATGTTCTGCTGGACGTCGCTCGCCTCCAACCTGCTCATCGTCGCGGCCTTTCCGGTCCTGACCGCGACCCTCGCCATGCTGGCGCTCGACCGCTACCTCGGCTTCCATTTCTTCACCAACGAAGCCGGCGGCAACGTCATGATGTATGTCAACTTGATCTGGATCTGGGGCCATCCGGAAGTCTACATCCTGATCCTGCCGGCTTTCGGGATCTTCTCCGAAGTGATCTCGACCTTCTCCAGCAAACCGTTGTTCGGCTACCGCTCGATGGTGCTGGCGACGATGTCGATCTGCGTGCTCTCGTTCCTCGTCTGGCTGCACCACTTCTTCACCATGGGCGCCGGCGCCAACGTCAATGCCGTGTTCGGCATCGCGACAATGATCATCGCCGTCCCGACGGGGGTGAAGGTGTTCAACTGGCTCTTCACCATGTATGGCGGCCGCATCCGCTTCACCACGCCTGTGCTCTGGACGCTCGGCTTCATGGTCACCTTCGTCATCGGCGGCATGACGGGCGTGTTGATGGCGGTGCCGCCGGCCGATTTCCTGGTGCACAACAGCCTGTTCCTGGTGGCCCACTTCCACAACGTCATCATTGGTGGCGTGCTGTTCGGCGCCTTCGCCGGCTACACCTACTGGTTCCCCAAGGTATTCGGCTTCACCCTCGACGAGAGGCTCGGCAAGCTCGCCTTCTGGCTCTGGGTCGTCGGCTTCTATCTCGCCTTCATGCCGCTCTACGTCGTCGGCCTGCTCGGCATGACCCGGCGGATGCAGCATTACGACGTGCCGGAATGGCGGCCCTGGCTGCTGCTGGCGGCGGTGGGCGCGCTGTGCATCCTGGCCGGCATCGTCGCCCAGGCGGCGCAGCTCTATGTCAGCATCCGCGACCGCGAGAGGCTGCGCGACGTCTTCGGCGACCCATGGGACGGCCGCTCGCTGGAATGGGCGACGACCTCGCCGCCGCCGGTGTTCAATTTCGCCGTGCTGCCCAATGTCGAGGACGAGGAGCCCTATTGGGGCATCAAGCAGCGGGCTCTTGCCGCGCAGCGTCTCGTGCAGGAGCCCGACTATGAAGCGATCGAGATGCCGCGCAATTCGCCGACCGGCTTCGTCACAGCCTTCTTCACCACCCTCATGGGCTTCGCGCTGATCTGGCACATCTGGTGGATGGTGATCCTCGGCCTCGTCGGCGCCTTCGCCACCTTCGTCGTCTTCGCCTGGCGCGATGTCGATGAATACGAAATCCCGGCCGAGGAAGTGGCGCGGCTCGATCGCGAGCGCCGCCGCCTGCGCGAGGAAGCGCTGCCCACGCTGAGGCAACCGGCATGAGCGATATCGCCGTCAGCCCCGACACAGACCCCTACCGGATGGGACACCAGCCACGCGCCAAGGGCCATGGGCATGGACACGGCCATCATGGCGGGGATGCCACCGGCCATGGCGAGGGCGGGCCGGCCTCGAAGCGCACCGTCGTCGCCTATGGATTCTGGATCTTCCTGCTCAGCGACATCATCATGTTCTCGGCCTTCTTCGCCACCTATGCGGTGCTGGTCGACGCAACCGCCGGCGGACCGAGCGGCCGGCAGCTGTTCGAACTGCCGCGCGTCGCGATCGAGACGGCCTGCCTGCTGGCATCGAGCTTCGCCTGCGGGCTGGCGATGATTGCCAGCCAGGTCCGCAACCACCTCTGGACCCAACTCGCTTTGCTCGCGACCGGCGTGCTCGGGCTCGTCTTTCTCGGTCTCGAACTGCAGGAATTCGCGATCATGATCGACCAGGGCGCCGGGCCGACGCGCAGCGCCTTCCTGTCGGCCTTCTTCGCGCTGGTCGGGTTGCACGGCCTGCATGTCTTCACCGGCCTGCTCTGGCTCGGCACGATGATGGCGCAGGTCGCGGTCAAGGGCTTCCATCCGCGCATCCTGCGCCGGCTGATGTGCTTCAGCCTGTTCTGGCATGCCCTCGACATCATCTGGGTCGCCCTCTTCACGGTTGTCTACCTGATCGGAACGACATCATGACCTCGCACCCCGTCGACCAGCATGACGTCGCACCGGGCGACGAGCAGATCTCGGAATCGATCGCCAGCGGTGTCCTGGGCTATCTGGTCGGTTTCGTGCTGGCGGTCATCCTGACGGCGATGTCGTTCTACGTCGCCAGTTCCGACCTGCTCTGGGGGCCGGGCATCGCCATGGGGCTTGTCGTGCTGGCGATCGCCCAGATGGGCGTGCATCTGGTGTTCTTCCTGCACATCACCACCTCGCCGGACAGCACCAACAATGTGCTGGCCCTGGCCTTTGGCGTGTTCATCGTCTTCCTGGTGCTGGCCGGCTCGCTCTGGATCATGGCGAACCTCAACCACAATCTGATGCCCGACCAGATGATGGAGCAGATGAAGAACATGTGAGGTGCCGGACGCCGTTTCGGCGCTCGACCCGGCAGATCCTCAGCCGAGGTCGCGCGATACCGTCAGCCGGCCGTCTGCGTCGCTGGAGACCCGCAATCCCTCGTAATGGCTGACGCCGGGATGGCTGGAAGCGAGCGGTGCGGTGTGCGTCGCCTGGATCACCAGCACGCTGGCGCCAGCGCGCTCGCCGGCTTCGATGCCAGCCGGGGCATCCTCGAACACCAGGCAATCCGACGCCACGACGCCGAGCCGGCTGGCGGCGAGTAGATAGCAGTCCGGCTCGGGCTTGCCGATCGCCACATCGTCGGCGGTGACGAACACGGCCGGCGGCGTCAGGCCCGCGGCCTCAAGCCGGCGAAGGGCGAGGAGACGCGGCGCCGAGGTGACCAGCGCCCAGCGATCCGCCGGAAGCGCGCCGAGGAACGCCGCCGCGCCGCCAATCTCCCGCACGCCGTCGACGTCGTCGATCTCGGCCTGCAGGATCCACTCCGCTTCAGCGTCGGCATCGACGCCCGGCAAGGCGAGTTGGCGTACCGTGTCGATGGCCCGCTTGCCGTGCAGCGTCGGCAGGAAGGCCGCGACGTCGAGGCCATGCCGGCCGGCCCAATTCGACCAGACGCGCTCCGCCGCCTCGATCGAGGTCAACAGCGTCCCATCCATGTCGAACAGGAACGCCGCAAAGGAACGTCCGCCGAACAGCGCATCCGTCGTCATGGAAAGCCTCTTGCTGATGGCGTGCGCAGGGGTCGCGGCAGCGCCGGAATGGGTCGCTGCGACCCTTACCCGCCTTGCCGCCCGCTGTCAGCCCCGCCTATGCAGACCGCGACCCACAGCGCCGGTATTGCTCCTCGGTGACCGGCTCCATCCAGTCGACGACCTTGCCCTCGAAGACTTCCTGGATCGCGATATGGGCCATCGCCGTCGTCGGGCCTGCGCCATGCCAGTGCTTTTCGCCAGGCGGGAACCAGACCACATCGCCCGGAAAGATCTCTTCGACGGCGCCGCCGAGCCGCTGCGCCAGCCCCTTGCCGGACGTGACGATCAGGGTCTGGCCGAGCGGATGAGTGTGCCATGCCGTCCGCGCGCCGGGCTCGAAGGTGACGTTCGCCCCCTGCACGCGCGCCGGATCGAACCCGTTGAACAGCGGATCGATGCGAACGGTGCCGGTGAACCAGTCCGCAGGCCCCTTGCCGGATGCCTGGGTGCCAACTCGCCTGATTTCCATTTCGCAGTCCTCACCCGGTTCGTTCCGATGACAAAGACATAGCGTGTTTTCGCACAAAGCGATGGCCGCTTCTCGGCCTGCCTGCGGCGCCGACAGAGCGGTGAGGTGGAACGCGAACAAGCTGCCGCCCCACGTTCGAAAATTTCCTCGCGCTCTCCTGTGATGTTGCCGGAACTCGCGAGGCGCGCTGTCGTTGGAGCAATCACCGACCATCATCTCGATCAGCAAGGAGACAGCCATGACGGCAATTTCAGAACAGTCCATCCGGGCCGAAGCCGAGCGGATCTTCGAGGCGAAGGGTCGACCGATCTGGTCCCATCCGCTCGACTACTGGACGGAAGCGTCCAACCTCCTGGCCCGGGGCACGGCCCGCGAACAGAAGCGGGAGACCCGTCGCGCGATGATCGACTTTGGCGCTGCCGCGCCGCGTTCGGCCGGTCATATCCCGCGGGACCATGATGCCGGACAGCTCTGAGCTCGAGGAAGCCGTAGCCGCGTCCGAGCCGCTGGAAGAGCTGAAGCGGGCGCGCGCCGAGGATCTTGGCATCCGACGGCGCCGCCGCGGTCGCGGCTTCTCCTATGTCGATCGCAAGGGACGGACGATCCGCGCCAAGGCTGCCTTGGAGCGGATCGCCAAGCTGGCCATCCCGCCCGCCTATGAAGACGTCCGCATCTCGAGCGACCCGACCTCGCATCTGCAGGCAATCGGACGCGACGCGGCCGGGCGCTGGCAGCATCGCTATCACGAGAACTGGACCGGCGTTCGCGAATCCCGAAAGATCGAGAGGCTGGCCCTTCTTCTCGACGTGCTGCCGAAGATCCGCGCCCGCGTCCGGGCCGACATGGCGCGCCGGAAGCTCGACCGCTCGAAGGCGCTCGCCTGCGCCGTCGCGATCCTCGACGAGACCCATATTCGCGTCGGCTGCGAGGCATATGTCTCGACCAGCGGTGCTCGCGGTGCGGCAACCTTGCTCAAGCGGCATTCCAGTCTCGGCAAGGAGCAGGTCCTGCTCTGCTTTCGCGGCAAGGGCGGCACGCAGTTCCGCTGTACGGTGCTGCATTCCCCGCTTGCTCGCGCGCTGAGCCGGATCGCCGAACTTCCGGGCCGCCGCCTCCTGCAATATCAGGATGCTTCCGGTGCGGTAAAGCTCATCCATGCGCAGGAGATCAACGCCTATCTGAAGGAGATCTCCGGCGCCGAAATCACCGCGAAAGATCTCCGGATGCTGGCTGCCAACGCGCTCGCGGCGCAGGAATTCGCCGCGATGGAGCCGGAGACGGTCGAGACGCGCCAGCGCCGGCAGATCGCTGCCGTCATGCGGAAAGTGGCGGAGCGCCTCGGCAATACCCCGGCCGTCACCCGCAAGAGCTACGTCCATTCCCGCATCGTCGAGGCCTTCGCCGCGGGCGGTCTCCCCGCCATCGTGAAGACCTGCCGGAGCGTCGGCCTGCGCAAGCGCAGCGAGAGCCTGGTGAAGCGCCTCATCGCCTCCTGAGCCGCCTCGAAAACCTTGTGCGTTCGCGCTGGAACCGGATCGAGGCGAAACCGTTTAACGGCGGGCCAAAAGGAGGCATAGCGCCAGACATGGAAGAGTTCGCACAGCAGTTTGGCCAGAAGACCTGGCTGCCCTTCTCCGTCATCTCGGCCCGCCTGCTGCTGGCAGCCGTGCTCGGCGCCATCGTCGGTTTCGAAAGGGAATGGCGAAACCGCCCAGCCGGATTGCGCACGCATATCCTCATTTGCGTGAGTACGGCGGCCATCGCGATCATCGCCACCGAAATCACGCATCTGGGCGATTTCGGCGGCCAGGAAATCCGGATTGACCCGCTGCGCCTGGTCGAGGCCACCACGGCCGGCGTCGCCTTCCTGGCGGCGGGCCTGATCTTTTTCTCCAAGGGCGAAGTGCATGGCCTCACCACCGGGGCCGGCATGTGGCTCGCCGGCGCGGCCGGGCTCGCCGTAGGGCTGGGCTTCTGGCAGATCGCCTTGCTCTGCACGGTGATTGCCCTGGCGACCTTCGGCCTGCTGTCCTTTCTCCCCCGCGGCCGGTGAGGGATTGTGGCTGATCTCGACTTCGCAAGCCCATCCAGCAATTCCTCGATCCATCCGCTCCGCAACGGCTCCGGCCCATGGCAGCTTCACTGGCCGCAGAAGATGCCGCTGCTGCGCGTGTCGGGGACAGTCAGCTGCGACGTGGTGGTCGTCGGCGCCGGCATAACCGGCGCCATGACGGCGGAAATCCTGACGCGGGCTGGCCATTCGGTGATCGTCGTCGACCGGGCGTTTCCCGGACGGGGTAGCACGGCGGCCAGCACCGCGATGCTGCTGTGGGAAATCGACACGCCCCTGGTAGAACTGGCCGATCTCTACGGCTTCGAGAAGGCTTCCGCCGTCTACCAGCGCAGCCTTCTCGCGGTATCGGGCATCGCCGATATGGTCGAGCAACTTGCCCTGCCCTGCCAGTTTGCCCTGCGGCCCTCGCTCTATCTGGCGCCGGCCGGCGAAGGCGCCGGCGATCTGGCGCAAGAGCACGCGGCCCGCGCCCGGGCCGGGCTGCCTGGGGCTTTGCTCTCGCGCGAGGAACTGATCGGCGCCTTCGGCTTCGACAGGCCGGCGGCTCTCATCTCCCCGGGATCGGCCGAAGCCGATCCGGTTCTGCTTTCGCATGGCCTGCTTCAGACCGCGTTCCGGGGCGGCGCGCGGCTGGTTGCCGACGAGGCGGTTCGCTACGACTGGGACGACGACGCGGCCTATGTCGCGCTCGCCTCCGGCGCCTCGCTGCACGCCAAGAAGATCGTGCTGGCGACCGGCTATGACATGCCGGATTTCGTCCGCTCCGATTTGCACAGCATCGTGTCGACCTGGTGCGTCTCGACAGGCCCCGTGCCGCGCAATGCGATCTGGAATGACCGGGCGCTGCTCTGGGAGGCGGACGATCCCTATCTCTATGCCCGCCTGACCCAAACGGACGAGATCGTCGTGGGCGGCGAGGATGAGGTGATCGAGGACGCGGACGAGCGCGACAAGAAGATGGCCGAGAAGTCGGCAACCCTCGCCCGCCGGATGCGCGCTCTATGGCCCGATCGCGATTACACCTTCACCTCGTCCTGGACGGCCGCCTTCGGCCAGACGGAAGACGGGCTTCCCTTGATTGGCCCGGTGCCGGGCGCGCGCAATATCCTCGCAGCCTATGGCTATGGCGGCAACGGCATCACCTTCAGCTTCATGGCTTCGCGCATCATCGCTGAACTCGTCGCGGGCGCGCCGCGGCCGTGGTTCGACGATTTCGCGCTGGATCGCGGGCAGCCTTCAACTTGATGAAAGATACGATCCCAGGAGCGCCAGCGATAGGTGCCGCGCGAGGATGGAACACCGGATGATTGTATAGATTGGAAGATCGGGAAGGCTGGCAGATGTTTCCGGGGAGGAATTTGGATCGCGTTGAGGGACATGCACCAGCTCCGCAGCGACCCTCGACTATTCTCGCTTGCCGATGCAGCGTTCACGACCGGATGATGTCCTGTTTCATTTGAAACAGGGTGTCGATGCCCCTATAACCGCTTGATCGCAAACGATTAGCCCGCGCAACTGGAAGAAGTTCACGGATATGAGCCAGAACAATACGCCCGCGTCGTCTGGCTCGGATACCGGCTTTCTGGCAGGCGGCGGTGAGATGGCCGAGCGCATCGCCGGCTATGATTGGGCATCCACTTCCCTCGGGCCCGTCGCAGACTGGCCGCAGTCGCTCAAGACGACCATCGGACTCGTCCTGCGCTCGCCGGTGCCGATCGTGATGCTCTGGGGCGCCGATGGCGTGATGATCTACAATGACGGCTATTCCCGCTTTGCGGGCGGCCGTCATCCCGTCATTCTCGGCAGCAAGGTGCTCGAGGGGTGGCCCGAGGTTGCCGATTTCAACGCCCATGTGATGAAGGTCGGTCTCGGCGGGGGCACCCTCGCCTACAAGGACCAGGAGCTCACGCTGTATCGAAACGGCGTTCCCGAGCAGGTCTGGATGAACCTCGACTATTCGCCGATCCCGGACGAAAACGGCCTGCCGATCGGCGTCATCGCCATCGTCGTCGAGACGACCTCCAAGGTGAAGGCGGAGCAGTGGCTCCAAGGCGAGCGGGAACGGCTCAGCCAGATGTTCCAGCAGGCCCCCGGCTTCATGGCGCGGCTAACGGGACGCGACCATGTCTTCGATCTGGCCAACCCGGCCTATCTGGCTCTGGTCGGCCATCGCGACATCGTCGGCAAGCCGATCCGCGCGGCGCTGCCGGAACTCTCCGGCCAGGGCTATTTCGAACGGCTGGACCGGGTTTTCGAGACGGGCGAACCCTTCATCGGCCTCGAAATGCCGGTGATGCTGCAACGCCGGCCGGATGACGAGAGCGAGCAGCGTTTCGTCGACCTCGTCTATCACCCGCTTCGCGACGATACCGGATCGATCATCGGCATCTTCGCCCAGGGCACCGACGTCACGGAGCGCGTGCTGGCGCGCCGCGCGGCCAATGCCAGCGAGGCGCAGTTCCGCACCTTTGCGCAGGTGATGCCCAACCATTTCTGGACGGCGACGCCGGAAGGACAACTCGACTGGTTCAACGACCAGGTCTACCGCTACAGCGGCGCCGGGGCCGGCGATCTTGACGAGGATGGCTGGCTGTCGCTGGTCCATCCCGACGACGTGCCGTCAGTCACCACCAAATGGCGTTCGGCGCTGCAAGCGGGCACGCAATACGAGACCGAGTTCCGCATCCGCCGCGCCGATGGCAGCTATCGCTGGTTCCTGGTCCGCGCCATGCCGGTGCGGGACGACGATGGCTCGATCCGACGCTGGGTCGGGACCAATACCGACATCGAGGAAGCCAAGGCCACGGCACGCGCGCTTGCCGAATGGACCGAGACGCTCGAGGCGCGCATGGACGCCGAGATGGCCGAACGTCGCAGCGCCGAAGCAGCGCTGCAGCAAGCCCAGAAAATGGAGGCGATCGGCAATCTGACCGGCGGCGTGGCGCATGATTTCAACAATCTGCTGCAGGTTCTCTCCGGCAATCTGCAATTGCTGAGCCGCGACATATCCGGCAACGAGCGGGCCGAACGCCGGGTCGCCACCGCCCTGACGGCGGTCGGGCGCGGCGCCAAGCTCGCCAGCCAGCTGCTCGCCTTCGGCCGTCGCCAACCCCTGGCGCCGAAGGTCCTCAATGTCGGCCGCTTCGTCTATGGCATGGAAGACATGCTGCGGCGGACGCTAGGCGAGAGCATCGAGATCGAGGTTCTCGTCTCCGGCGGCCTCTGGAACACCTTCGCCGATCCGACCCAGATCGAGAACGCCCTGCTCAATCTCTGCATCAACGCCCGCGACGCTATGGAGGGGACGGGCAAGCTCACCATCGAAGCGGGCAATGCCTTCCTCGACGAGACCTACGCCCGCGCCCAGCCCGAGGTTGTTCCCGGCCAGTATGTCGTAATGGCGGTGAGCGATACCGGCTGCGGCATGACGCCCGAAGTCATGTCGCGCGTGTTCGAACCCTTCTTTTCGACGAAGCCGGCCGGCAAGGGCACGGGGCTCGGCCTTGCCATGGTGTTCGGTTTCACGAAGCAGTCCGGCGGCCACGTCAAGATCTACAGCGAGCTCGGCCATGGCACGACGGTGAAGCTCTATCTGCCGCGCACGCAGCAAACCGAGGACGTTCCGTCCACCCAGGACTATGGCCCCGTCACCGGCGGCGAAGAGACCATTCTGGTCGCCGAGGATGATGAAGAAGTCCGCGCCGCCGTGATCGACATGCTGGGCGGGCTCGGCTATCGCGTCCTCAAGGCAAAGGATGCCGACAGCGCGCTCAGCATCATCGAAAGCGGCATCCCGATCGACATGCTCTTTACCGACGTGGTGATGCCGGGAACGCTGAAGAGCACGGATCTCGCCCGCAAGGCACGCGAGCGCATCCCCGGCATCGCGGTTCTCTTCACCTCCGGCTATACGGAGAATTCCATCGTGCATGGCGGCCGCCTCGACGCCAATGTCGAGCTGCTTTCCAAGCCTTACACCGTCGAGGCGCTGGCGCGGAAGATCCGCCATGTGCTCGGTAACGAGCAGCAGCGCAATGCCGCCAAGGCGGTGCTGTCGGCGCCCGAGGCCGCCCGGCCCGTCGCGCCCCCGCCGCCGGCTCAGCAGGAAGCCCGGCCGCTGCGCGTGCTGCTGGTCGAGGATGAGGTGATGATCCGGATCAACTCCATCGACGTGCTGGAGGAACTCGGCCACGAGGTCATCGAAGCGCGCGATGCCGAGCAGGGGCTCGCCGCCCTGGAGGCCCATCCGCTCGATGTCATCGTGACCGATCTCGGACTGCCCGGCATCTCCGGCGCCGACTTTGCGCTGATGGCGCGGGCGATGCAGCCGGAGATCCCGATCGTCTTCGCCACCGGCGACAGCCAGGCGCCTGCCTTGCCCGGCAAGCCCGGCATTCTGCTGCGAAAGCCCTATGACGGGGACGACATGCAGGCGGCCATCGAGGCGGCTACCGCATCGTCCTCGCCGGGCGAGGAATAGCTTCTAAAGCCGGCTAAGCATCATCCGGCCGTAGGCGTGATCTGGGGTGTGCACGTTCCGCTAGAACGCTCGTGCCGCCCCTTCCGGCATTCGACTTTGCAACCGAGGTCGGATAAACTTGTATCTCTGGTGAGAGCTGTCTCTCGCCCTGAATCGGGGTTTGAGAACGGATATGGAGCAATCACTACCGACGCTTCGCGAGGAGCTTGAGCAACTCGCCGAGCAGTCGATCAGCGATGAGGCGAGATCCGCGTTGCAGCGGGCCGCCTGCGTCGTGCGTCAGACCGAACTTCCCGCCCCAGGCCAGAAGACCGGCACCTCCGCATTGACCGACGAAGAGCGCGCCGATGGCGGCCTGATCGAGCGCCTCGGCGAATAGAACGGCCCGCCCGTTCCATCCTTTGCTTATAAGCCTGAAATAGAAACAGCCCCGGAAGCCTGAACGCTGCATGCGCTCAGGCTTCCGGGGCTTTTCATTTCTCGGACCTTTGGAGCGCCGCCGTCACGGCCTCGCTCGAAATATCAATTCTGGTCAATCGGTTGGAGTGCCTCGCCGCTTCAAGGAGAAGCGTCAGGCGATGGGGAGAGCTTCCAGCGCGGCCCAGTCGAACCGGACGCCGCTGCCGGGCTCGTCCGGCGCCACGGCGCGGCCATCCACCACCACCAGCGGGCGCAGCGTGTAGCGATCGATCTGGAACGCATGCACCTCCAGCCAGCCCGCATTCGGCACGGCCGGGACGAGGCTCACATGCAGTTCCTGCATGCCATGGCTGCAGACCGGAATCCCCAGCGGCTCGGCCAGCTTCGCGACACGCAGGAAGCCGGTGACGCCACCGCAATTCGACGCGTCGGGCTGGATGAAGGACAGCGACGAATGCTCGAAGGCATGCTTGAACTCCTGCAGCGTGTGCAGGTTTTCACCCATCGCCAGCGGCACGCGGGTAGCCTTGGCGAGTTCCCCATAGCCGGCGAAGTCATCGGGCTCCATCGGCTCTTCGAACCAGGTCAGATCGAACGGTTCGAAGGCTTTGCCCGCCGCCATGGCGCGGTCGAGGTCATAGCCGAAATTGCCGTCGACCATCAGCTTGTTCGACGGCCCGATCCGGTCGCGCACGGCACGCAGACGCGCCACGTCTTCGGCCAGGTCCGGCTTGCCGATCTTGATCTTGATGGCGCGGTAGCCCTGGTCGAGATAGCCGCCCACGCTTTGGACCAGCTTCTCGATCGGATAGTTCAGATCGACGCCGCCGCGATAGGTCAGGGGCGACTTGCCGGCGCCGCCCGCCATTTTCCAGAGCGGCAGGTTCTGCCGGAGGCCGCGCAGATCCCACAGCGCGATGTCGATCGCCGAGATGGCGAAGGAGGCGATGCCGCCACGGCCGACATAGTGCAGGCGCGACTGCATCTCGTCATAAAGCGTATCGATATCGTCGGCGTCGTGGCCAATCAGCATCGGCGCGAGGTCGTGGTCGATCATCGCCTTGGTGGCGTGGCCGCCGGTGCCGATCGTGTAGGTATAGCCAAGGCCCGACTGGCCGTCCGCAGTCTCGATCTCGGCCGTTACCAGCTCGAAATAGGTCTGCAGGCCGTGCCGCGCATCCTGCATCGGCTCCTCAAGCGGAACCCGGAAGACGCGCGATCGGATGCCGGTAATGGCTTGACGGCTGGACATGTTTCTCTTCCCCTTGAAGAATTTTGATGTCGAACGACCCGGCGAAGCCAGATCAGCCCCAGTTGACGTACATGGTCTTCTTCTGGAAATAGCCATCCAGGCCGTATTTGCCGTCCTCGCCGCCCAGACCGGACTGTCCCCAGCCGCTGTGGAAGCCCTGAAGAAGCTCGCCATTGGTGCGGTTGAAGTAGATCTCGCCGAAGTTCAGGCCTGCCGCGACCCGCATCAGCCGCTTCAGGCTGCCGGTATAGACATAGGCCGAGAGGCCATAGTCGGAATCGTTGGCGAGCCGCAGCGCTTCCTCGAAATCGTCGACGATGACGATCGGCACGACCGGCCCGAAGATCTCCTCGCGCATGGCGGGGATCGCATTGTCCTTGGCGAGCAGGACGGTCGGCGCATACCAATGGCCCTTGGAGTGGACGCCCTCGCTCAGCTTGCCGCCTTCGAGCAGGACCTCAGCGCCGGCCTCGACACTGCGGCGCACGATATCGGCGATCTTGTCGACCTCCGGGCCACTGATCTTCGGCCCGATGTCGGGATTGTCGAGCGGGTCGCCGATGATGAGGGCGCGGCTGCGGGCAATGAACTTCTGGATGAACTCATCCGCGATGGCGCGGTGCAGATACATGCGCTCGTTGCAGGTGCAGATCTGGCCGCAATTGGTGTAGCGCGCCGTCACCGCGCTCTCGACCGCGCGGTCGATATCGGCGTCTTCCATGACGATGAACGGGGCCTTGCCGCCGAGTTCGAGGCGGATCGGCTTGATGCGGGCGGCGCCCGAGGCATAGATCTCGCGGCCGGCGCGCGTGCTGCCGGTCATGGTGATCAGGTCGGATTGCGGGCTTTCGACCAGAGCCTGGCCGACCGTGCGACCGGTTCCCGTCACCACGTTGAAGACGCCGGCCGGAATGCCGACCTTCTCCGCCAGGGCGGCGATGGCCAGGCCCGACAGCGGCGTGAACTCATGCGCCTTGAGGACGAAGGTGTTGCCGGCGACCAGCGCCGGACCGAGCTTGCGCGCCGTCAGCGCCGAGGGATAGTTCCACGCCGTCAGACCCACCACCACGCCATAGGGCGCCCGGCGGATCCAGATTTCCTCATTGGCGGCGTCGGAGGGCATGATGTCGCCCTCAATGCGACGGCCACTTTCGGCCGCATAGCGCAGGAACGCCTCGGTCGCGCCGATCTCGCCATAGGCCTGGTTGAGCGGCTTGCCCTGCTCGGCGACGACAACATGGGCCAGGAGATCGCGATGGTCGCGCACGGCATTGGCCAGCAGGCCGACCAGCCTGCCGCGCTCCGGGGCGGGTATGGCCGCCCAGCCGGGTTGTGCCCCTTTGGCGGCGTCGAGGGCCGCCTGCGCATGCTCCGCGGAGCCGCCGGGAACGGTGCCGATGATGTCGCCATTGGCAGGATTCTCGATCTCGACCACCGGCGCCGCGCTTTCGGCCTGCCAGGCGCCGCCAATGAACATACCGATATGCGACGGGGTTTCCGCCACGACGCCACCAAGCTTTTCGAGCACAACTTCCTCCAGATTTGGTCGGACCAAATTTTGCAGAGGTTGGACCACACCTCATCCCATTTTGTCAAATGTTCTGGATTTTACAAAGATTAGTCAGCATTTGATGCCAACCGGCGCCAATCGCCCGATCTTTTGGTCGGTCCAGATCCACGCTATTGATCTTCGCGGGCGATTGGTGGATTGCTGCGGCAACGGACTTCGCAGGCCGGATGGAGACCCATGCTGAACGACCTGACGCTCGACGACATGCCGCCCCGCACCGGGGAGCACCGCGCCGCCGACATCGTCGTCGCGACGATCGAACAGGATATCGTTTCCGGCCTGCTGGAGAACGGCAGCCTCCTGCCGCCCGAGCGCGACCTGATGGGCCGCTTCGGCATCAGCCGCACGGTGGTGCGCGAGGCGATCGCGACGCTGACCACCCGGGGCCTGCTTGAAAGCAAGCCGCGCCACCGGCCGGTCGTGCGCAAGCCGGGCTATGATGCGGCCTTCTCCGCCGTGGGCGGCGTGGTCAGCCACCTGCTGCGGCAGGATGGCGGCGTGAAGACCCTCTACGACGTGCGCATCTTTCTCGAGGCATCGCTGGTGCGGCACGCCGCCCTGCATGCGCGCAAGGAAGACATCGCCGCGCTCCGCGCCGCGCTCGAGCGCAACCACGCCGCGATCGACGATCCCGTGCTGTTCGACAATACCGACGTCGCCTTTCACGCTGTTTTCTACGGCATTCTGGGAAATCCGGTGTTCCCGGCCGTGCACAGGGCCTTCGTGACCTGGCTGTTCGAGCATTGGCAGAGCATGAGCCGCTCGCCGGAACAAAACCTGATCTACTACGCCGGCCACAAGGCCATCTTCGACGCCATCATCGACCGGGATCCAGACGCCGCCGAAAAGGCGCTTCTCGCCCATCTGAGCGAGGCGTGGGAGACGGTGCGCGGCACATTTTAATTCACGGATACCAGGGAGGATTTCGAGAGTGGCTCGGGAGGAGTTTGACTATATCGTCGTCGGAGGCGGGTCGGCCGGCTGCGTCGCCGCCGCGCAACTGGTCACCAAGGGCAATCACCGCGTCCTGCTGCTCGAGGCCGGGCATTCGCACCATCACCCCCTGCTCGACATGCCGCCTGGCATCTTCAAGATGATCAATGGCAGCAAGTACATGAAGTACCACACGACGGTGCCGCAGCCGCATCTCGATGGCCGCGAGCATGACATCCCGCAGGGCAATGTGCTCGGCGGCGGTTCGTCGGTGAATGCGCAGGTCTATATTCGCGGCCGTCCTTCCGATTACGACGAATGGGACCAGATCCTGCGCGGCAACAATGACGGCGCCGACTGGAGCTGGAACGCGGTGCTGCAGCATTTCCGCGGCATGGAAGGCAACAACCGGCTGAACAACGACGCCCATGGCGCCGATGGCCCGCTGCTCGTCTCCGACCCGGGCCATGTCAACGAACTGTCGCGCTGGTTCGTCCAGGCGGTGCAGGCGCTCCGCGAGCCGTTCAATCCCGACTTCAACGGCCCGTCGCAGCGCGGCGTCGGCTTCTACCAGTTCATGAACCGGGCCGGGAAGCGCAGCAGCGCCGCCTATGCCTTCGTCGAGCCGCTGAAGAACGATCCGCGCCTGACCGTCCGGCTGCATGCCGAGGTCTCGCGCATCCTGATCGAGAACGGCGCCGCCGTCGGCGTCCAGTATCGCATCGGCGAGACCGAGCACACGGCCTATGCCAAGGGCGAGGTGATCGTCAGCTCCGGCGCGCTGGTCAGCCCCAAGCTGCTGATGCTCTCCGGCATCGGGCCGGCGGCCCATCTGGCCGAGCACGGCATCGAGTGCAAGGTGGACCTGCCGGGCGTCGGCGCCAATCTGATCGACCATCCGGAAGTGCCGATCACCGGCACGACCAATGGCAAGTTCGGCTATTTCAACCAGGGCAATGGCTGGCGGATGCTGAAGAACGGCATCCAGTTCAAACTGTTCGGCAGCGGCCCGATCACCACGGCCGGCGTCGAGGCCGGCGCCTTCGTCAACCCGCTCGATCCCGACGCGCCACCGACCATCCAGGCCTTCTGCGTGCCGATCGTCTATCTCGACCGCGACACGCGCAAGTCGATGAAGGACACCTATGGCGTCACCATCACCACGGTAGTGGTCAAGCCGAAGTCGCGCGGCTACGTCAAGCTGCGCTCGGCCGATCCCTCCGCCATGCCGCTCGTCTCGCCCAACCTGCTCAAGGACGAGGACGACATGCGCCAGATGGTGGCCGGACAGCGCTTCTTCCTGCGTGCCTTCCATACCGAGCCGCTCGCCCGCCGGATCGAGCGCGTCGCCCTGCCCGCCCAACCGGATCCGGACGAGGAGGCGCTGCGCACCCATTGCCGGCGCTTCGTGAAGACCAACTATCATCCGGCCGGCACCTGCAAGATGGGCGCGGATGGCGACCCGATGGCGGTGCTGGATTCCCGCATGCGCGTGCGCGGCGTCGAACGGCTGCGGGTCTGCGACATGTCGGCGGTGCCGAACATCAACGCCGGCAACACCAATGCGCCGGCGATGATGCTGGGCGACCGCTGCGCCGACTTCATCCTCAATCCGCGCTAAGCAGCACGGGCGGCCAGCCCCCTCTCCCGCCCGCGGGAGGGGGATAGCCCTGGCCCTATCTTCCGACAGATTGTCTTCTCGAACCTCGAAACATAGCAAGCAAGGCACTTCTCGATTGACCGCGGTCGATAAATAATGAAAGCGTTTTCAGAGACACTGTCCCTGGCTCAGAGAATGCTCCCCAATGCTGCTCAACGGAATCCGCATCGTCAGCTTCTGCCATTTCCTGCAGGGCCCGGCGGGCGCGCAATATCTGGCCGACATGGGCGCCGACGTGATCAAGGTCGAGCCAATCGACGGCGCGCATGAACGGCGCTGGTCGGGAGCCGATGTCTTTGTCGAGGGCATTAGCGGGTTCTATCTCTGCGCCAATCGCAACAAGCGCTCGATCGGCATCGATCTGAAGAGCGAGGCGGGCCGCGAGGTCGCGCGCCGCCTGATCGCTGGCGCCGACGTGGTGATGGAGAATTTTCGTCCCGGCGTGTTCAGCAAGCTCGGCTTCAGCGAGGCGGAACTGCGGGCGATCAATCCCAAGCTGATCTTTGCCTCGGCCTCCGGCTTCGGCTCGACGGGGCCGATGGCGCAGAAGCCGGGCCAGGACATATTGGTGCAGGCCCGGTCGGGGCTGATCAGCGTCACCGGAACGCCCAATGGCGGGCCCACACCGGTCGGCGCCGCCATCGTCGACCAGCATGGCGGCGCGCTGCTGGCGATCGGCATCCTGGGTGCGCTCGTCCGCCGCCTGCGCGAGGGCGTCGGCACCCGCGTCGAGGCGAGCCTGCTGAATGCCGGCCTCGACCTGCAGGGCGAGGCGCTGGTCAATTTCTTTGCCGGCGGCATGACCCGCGACATTCTCCAGCGGGAATCAAACCTCGCCACCTGGTTCCACGCCGCGCCCTATGGCGTCTACCCGACCACGGACGGCCATGTCGTGATCTCGCTCTGCGACGCCGGCGTGCTGGCCGAGGCGCTGGATTGCGATGCCCTGCGCCAGATCGCCGGCGTCGACCGCTATCGCGAACGCGACGAATATGCCCGGCGGCTTTGCGCCGCGACGGCGCCTTTCTCGCGCGACGAACTGGGCGAGCGGCTCGATTCCCATGCCATCTGGTGGGCGCCGATCCACTTCTACGACGATCTTCTCAGCGATCCGCAGATCCAGCATGCCGAAGTCTTCCGCGAAGTGACGGTGCGCGGCCGGACGGTCCATCTGGTCAACCACCCTAATCGCTATGATGGCGCCGTGCCGGAACTGCGCGTGCTGGCGCTGGAGATCGGCGAGCACACGCACGAGATCATGGGGGAACTGGGCTATGACGAGGCTGAGATAGACCGCCTCGTCGCTGCCCGCGCCGTGGCGGCGTCTAGGCAACCGCAGGCTCTCGCCGAAGCGGTCTAGGAAGGACCGCTGCGCGACGACTTGCCGCCTGGCGCGGAGAGCGTAAGTCCAGAGACGAGCGTCAACCTCAGGCGACGGCGGCGCGGGAGCGGCGCTTGCGCAGAACCGGCGCCGCGACGGGACCGGTCGAGCCGCGAACGACCAAAGCCGCTTCCAGTTGCGTGCTCATCGGGATCGGGTCACCTTCGATGAGGCTGATCAGGTGGTCGGCCGCCAGCGTGCCGATCTCGGCCGCGGGAACGCGCACTGTCGTCAGCGGCGGATCGGTCTCGCCGGCGATCTCGACATCGTCGAAGCCGGTAATCGAAATATCCTCGGGAACGCGAATGCCCTCGCGACGTGCCTCGGCCAGGGCGCCGACCGCCATGGCGTCGGTGGTGCAGAGGAAGGCGGTAACGCCGGGATGGGCGGCGCGAAGCTGGCGGAAAGCCTCGCGACCCGCGACAATGGTGGGCTGCGCGGCTTCGAAGATCCGGTCCGGCGGCAGGCGAATGCCCTCCTCCGCAATCGCCTCGAGGATGCCGTCGAGGCGCGCCTGCGACCGGTCGTTCGGCATGCCGGTATTGGCGATGACAGCGAATTCGCGGTGGCCGAGCTCCAGCAGATAGCGCGTCATGCCATAGGTGGCTCGCCGGTTCTGGATGCCGATCGCCGGAATGCCCTGGCGCGACGTGCACACATAGGTGGTTACCAGCGGCCGCCGGTGATGGCGGATCAGCGGCAGGGCGTCGGGGGCGAAGGAATCGCCGACGAGAACCAGCCCGTCGACGCCATATTCCAGCATGGAGCGGATCTGCCGGAATTCGCGCGCCGGATCATATTGCGAATGGGCGAGGATCAGCGTGTAGCCGCGCGCGCCCAGCCCGACTTCCAGCGCCTCGACGCCATCAGCGAATATAGCGTTGCCCAGCGTCGGCACCACGGCGCCGACCGTATGGCTGCGGCCTGAGCTCAACGCCTTGGCCATGCGATCCGGCGAATAGGCCAGCATCTCGACGGCGCGCAACACCCGCTCGCGAATCGCCGGCCGTACGATGTCCGGCTGGTTGATCGCGCGGGAGGCGGTGGCGAGCGATACCTTCGCCAGGCTGGCCACGTCCTCGAGCTTGGCGCGCACCGCCCCGGGGGCCGGCGGTTCCGCCTGCTTCTTGGAGGGTGACGCAGCTTTCTTGTCGGGTCTATCCATGCCGGAACTCTGAAGCAGAAGCCCGGACGTCGCAAGCGACGCGCCGAGTTCGGCGGAACGGGGTGGGTGCGCCGCCTCGCCCGGGATCCGGCACGGTCCCCTCTCGGGAGGGAACCGGCCCTATCGAACCCCGTGTGGAGCCGGGCGTTGCGGCCCGACGCCGGAAGATCCGGGGACGGGCCGCAACCTCGTTCAGGCGGTCGCGGCGGAGCGGGTGAGCCGGCTCTGCAGGATCACCACCACGAACAGGAAGGCGCCGCGCAGGACCGACTGCCAATAGGCGCTGAGGCTGATCCAGCCCATGCCGTTCTCGAAGTTGAGCACGGTGAACAGGATGCCGAGCAACAGCGTTCCGACCAGGGTCGCGCCGACGGAGCCCTTGCCGCCGGTGAGCAGCGTGCCGCCCACCACCACCGAGGCGATCGCGAACAATTCCCAGCCCACGCCTTCGATCGGCTGGCCGGCGCCGAACTGGGCCGCAAGGATGACGCCCGCCATGCCCGCCAGGAAGCCGGACATGACGTAGACCAGGAAGATCGTGCGGTCGGTAGGCAGGCCCATCAGGCGCGAGGCTTCCTCGCCGCCGCCAACCGCCAGCACATGGCGGCCGAAGGCGGTGCGGTTCAGGATCAGCGAACCCAGCAGATAGGCGAAGACCGCGATCCAAGCCGGGATCGGAAAGCCCAGGAAGATGCGGATGACCGCGCCGAGGAAGCCGGCATCCTCGCCATTGACCCATTCGGGCGCATAGAGGGCGAAGTCACCCTGGCCGAGCGCCATGAAATTGGTGTCGTAGGAGGCGGGAACCGATTGCTGGTTGGAAATCAGCAGGGCGACGCCGGAGGCGGCGAGCATCGTCGCCAGCGTGGCGATGAACGGCAAGATCTTCATCTTGGAGATGATGAAGCCGTTGATGATGCCGGCGGCAAGACCCGCCGCCAGTCCGCCGAGCAGACCGGGGATCAGGCCATAGGGGCTGAGATAGGCCGCGACCACGCTCGAAAGGGCCGCGACGGACCCGACCGACAGGTCGATGCCGCCCGTCATGATGACGAAGCACATGCCGAGCCCGACCAGCGCGAACATCGAGTTGTAACGCAGCACCGTGAGGATGTTGTACTCGCTGATGAAGCCATCATAGCGCCAGGCGCCGAAGCCGATGATCAGCAGGAGTGCGAGAAGGGCGCCGAAGCCGGCGGAGGCGTGAAGACGAGGCATTACGCGCGATCCTGCCTTTGGAGCCAGACGGCGAGCACGATCAGTCCGGCCTTGACCACGAGGGCCGCCGCGTCGGGAACGCCATTGGCGAGTAGGGTGTAGCGAACAAGCTGGATGATCAGCGCGCCAAGCAGCGTGCCGATGATGGTCGCCCGGCCGCCGCTGAGCAGGGTGCCGCCGACCGCGACCGCCGCGATCACGTCGAGCTCGATGCCCATGCCGATGAGGTTGGCGTCGGCGGCCGAGTTCATCGCGATGACGATCAGGCCGGCGATGCCGCTGCAGACGCCCGAGATGACATAGACCCTGCGCTTGACGCGACGCACCGGAATGCCGGCGAGGCGGGCTGCCTGCTCATTGCCGCCGACCGCAAGCACCTGCCGGCCGAACACCGTACGTTGCAGCGCCCATGCTGCGGCCAGCACCAGCGCCAGCATGATCCAGACCTGGAACGGCACGCCAAAGACGCGGCCGATCGCGATCTGCTGGAATTCCGGCACCTTGAAGACTTGCAGGTCGCCATTGGTCCATACCTGGGCGATGCCGCGACCGGCGATGTAGAGGATCAGCGTCGCGATGATCGGCTGTACGCGGAAACTCGACACCAGCCAGCCGTTGAACAGGCCAAAGAAGCCGGCGATCGTGATCGACAGAACGATGGCGAGCGCAATGCCGACATAGAGATTGGGCACCGGGAACAGCATGCCCTGGAAGACCTGCGGCGCGAAGGCGCCAGCGATCGCCATGATCGAGCCGACCGAGAGGTCGATGCCACCGGTGGCGATGACCATGGTCATGCCGACGCCGACAATGACGATCACGCAGACCTGGGTGAGATTCACCGACAGCGTCTGCATGGTGGCGAAGTGGGGCGTGAAGATGAAGTTGAAGATGAGCAGCGCGACCAGTGCGGCGAGCGTGCCGACATGGCGTCGCGACAGCATGGACGCGATGCCGCCCCGCGGGCGCGAGCTGACACCCGGCACCGGCGAAGGCGCATTCTGAATCGTGGAACTCATGCGACTTCTCCATGCGCGTGGGCCATGGCCCCCATCACGGCGGGCTCGGTAATGGCCTCGCCGTCAAATTCTGCGGTCATCTTGCCGTCCCGCAGCACGAAGACGCGATCCGAGCCTTCCACGATTTCTTCGATTTCCGACGAGATCATCAGCACGCCAAGTCCATCATCCGCGAGCTTGCGGATCAGCCGCTGGATCTCGGCCTTGGCGCCGACATCGATGCCGCGCGTCGGTTCGTCCAGGATCAGCAATTTCGGGTTCATGCAGAGCCAGCGCGCCAGCAGGACCTTCTGCTGGTTGCCGCCGGAGAGTTCGCGGATCTTCTGCTCGGGGCTCGAGCACTTGATGCCGATCTCCTTGATGAAGCGCAGCACGATCTCGCGCTGCCGCGTCTCGTCGACGATGCCGGCGCGCGACAGAGCGGGCAGGAGCGCCAGCGTCAGGTTCTCGCGAACCGACATGCCGGGGATGATGCCCTCATGCTTGCGATCCTCGGAGCAGAAGCCGATGCCGGCCTTGATGGCGTCGGCGGGCGCGGTGAATTCGGTCTCCTTGCCCTGCAGGCGGATGCTGCCCTTCTCGTGCGGATCGGCGCCAAAGATGGCGCGTGCCGTCTCGGTGCGGCCGGCGCCGAGCAAACCGGCCAGGCCGACGATCTCGCCACGACGGACGGATAGGCTCGCGTCGCTCACGCGGCGGCCGACGGCCAGATCCTGCACGGCAAGCAGTTCCTCGCCTATTGCGCGCGTTCCCTCGGTGAAGGCGGTCGCGCCGGCGCGGCGAACCTCGGCTAGGTCGCGACCGAGCATCGTGGCGACAAGCTGCAGCTTGCTCATGTCGGCCATGGTCGAGACGGCGACGGTGCGCCCATCGCGCATGACGGTGACGCGGTCGCAGACGGCATAGAGCTCATCGAGCTTGTGGCTGACGAAGACGACCGCGACGCGCTTGGCCTTGAGCCGGCGAATGGTTTCGAACAGGACGCCGACCTCGGTCTCGTCGAGCGAGGAAGTCGGTTCGTCCATGATGACCAGGCGCGCATCGAACGAAACGGCGCGGGCGATGGCGACCATCTGCTGGATCGCGGTGGAGAATTCGCCCAGCGGCCGGCGGACGTCGACATCGATGTCGAACTCGGCCAGCAGCTTCCGGGCGCCCGCCTGCATCGCGCGAAGGTCGAGCAGGCCCAGCCGCGTCTTGATCTCGCGTCCGAGATAGATGTTCTCGGTCACGGAGCGGAAGGGAATGAGATTGATTTCCTGGAAGATCGTCGAGATGCCGCCGCGCTGCGCCATTTCAGGCGACGTCGCGGCCCAGGGCGCGCCGTTGACCGTGATGGTGCCCGCGTCCTTGCGGCTGAAGCCGTTCAGGACCTTGATCATCGTGGACTTGCCGGCACCATTCTGGCCGATCAGGGCCATGACCTCGCCTTCGCGCACTTCCAGCGAAGCGTCGATCAGGGCAGGAATGTTGCCGAAGGACTTGTTGATGCCTTGCATCGACAGAAAAGGTTCTGCGGTAGCCATGGGCGACTCTGTCTCGAAGCTGACGACAGCCGAAACCGATCCGGCTACGGCTGTCGCGAGGAATGATCGAAGCTGAAGCAGAGCGGGCGCCCGAGGGCGCCCGCTGGCAAGGCTTAGTAAGCCTCGGGCAGGTAGGCCGCGATGTTTTCCTTGGTGAAAACGCGGTCCTTGTTGACCAGGCGCGGCGCGACGGCCTCGCCCTTGCCATACTTGACCACGGCGTCGAAGGCAGCCGGACCGAAGTTCGGGTTGCACTCAACCACCACGACCACCTTGCCGTCCTGAAGCGCCTGGGCGGCATCCTTGGTGCCGTCGATCGAAGCGATGATCAGGTCCTTGCCCGGAACCTTGCCGGCAGCTTCCATCGCAGCGATGGCGCCCATCGTCATCTCGTCATTGTGCGAATAGAGCGCCGTTGCCTCGGGATGCGCCTGATAGAGCGTCTCGAACACCTGGCGGCCCTTATCGCGGGCGAAATCGCCGGACTGGGATGCGATGACCTGCATGCCCGGATGGTCCTTGATGTAATCGGCGAAGCCCTTGGCGCGGTCATTGGCCGGCGAGGAGCCGACGGTGCCGACCAGCTCGATGATCTTGGCCTTGCCGTCCACGGCCTTGACCAGCGCCTCGGCGGCCAGACGGCCCTCCTCGACGAAGTCGGAGCCGATGAAGGCAACGTAGTCTTCGCCGCCCTTGGCGAGGCTCGGATCCACGCCACGGTCGATCAGGAAGAGCGGGATACCGGCCTTCTTGGCTTCCATGACAGCGGGGATCAGCGGGCGCTCTTCGCGCGGGGCGAGCAGGATGACGTCGACCTTCTGGGCGATCATGGAGCGAACGTCAGCAACCTGCTTGGCGGCCGAGCCGGCGGCGTCGGTATAGACCAGCTGCCAGCCGCGCTTCTTGGCTTCGTCCTGCATGCTCTTGGTCTGCTGCAGGCGCCAGGGATTGTTGCTCTCGGTCTGGGCGAAGCCGATCTTGTAGGTGTCCTTTTCCTTCAGCTTCGGCATGTTGGCATAGGCCGGGCGCAGGCCAAAGGCACCCAGAGCGGCGCCACCGGCGGCGATCTGCAGCAACGAACGACGATTGATCATATTAACTTCCTCCCTCGGACCATGTTGAGCGGGGTCCGAAATCCGCGCTTGTCAATCCGGGGCTTTCTGCCAAAAGCCCCCTCCCCTAGTCAGGCCACGCCAGCGGCGTAGGCCTCACGTCCGCCGAGTATCATGTCTGCCCCTTTTTCGGCGATCATGATCGTCGCGGCGTTCGTATTCGCACTCACCATCTTCGGCATGATCGACGCATCGATCACGCGAAGCCCACCCAGCCCCCGCACCCGCAGCGCCGCATCCACGGCCGCCATCGGATCGGCGCCCATCTTGCAGGTGCCGACCGGATGATACTGCGTATGGGCGGATCGACGGACGTACTCGTCGATCTGAGCATCCGTCTTTACATCGGGTCCGGGTGAAACTTCAATTCCACGATACGGATCAAACGCCTTTTGCGCCAACACGTCACGACAGATTTTCACGCCTTCCCGGAGAACACGCACATCTTCTTCAGCTGCCAAATAATTTGGATCGATTTCAGGATGCCGGGTGGGGTCGTTCGACCGGATCAGGACGGTGCCCACGCTCTCCGGTCGCTGCACATTGATCAGCGGCTGATAGCCATGCGACTTGTGCAAAGTGCGGCCATGCTCGCCATACATGATCATGATGAAGTGGTACTGGATATCCGGCGCAACCAGATCGGGCCGTGACTTCACGAAGCCGACCGCCTGGATGCCCGGATGCGCGATCGGGCCGTCCCGCGTCAGCGCGTAGCGCACCAGGGACTTGGCGATGTTGACCGGCTTCAACTCCTTCAGCAGCGAGATGGGCTGGGTGCATTCCTGCTGGATTTCGGTGGCCACGTGGTCGGACAGATTCTGCCCCACGCCTGGCAGGTCATGCACGGCGCGGATGCCGACCGAACGCAGATGGTCGCCGTCGCCGACACCGGAAAGCTGCAGAAGCTGCGGCGAGTTGATGGCGCCGCCGGCGAGGATCACCTCGGCATCGGCGCGGATGACCTCCGTCCGGCCCTTGCGCACATATTCGACGCCGACGGCGCGTCCGCCCTCGATCAGGACCCGCGAGGCCAGCGCATGGGTGATGACGCGCAGGTTCGGCCGCGTCAGCGCCGGCCGCAGATAGCAATAGGCCGTGCTGGCGCGTCGCCCCTTGGTGATGGTGCTGTCGAGCGGGCCGAAGCCTTCCTGGCTCGAGGCGTTCACGTCGGGATTGCGCGGATAGCCGGCCTGGACGCCCGCCTCCAACCAGGCGCGTGCCAGCGGATGAAACTCCTGCACCCGGGAGGTATGAAGCGGCCCGCCGCTGCCATGAAACTCGTCCTCGCCCAGTTCCCAGTTTTCGGCGCGTTTGAAATAGGGCAGCACGTCCGAATAGGACCAGCCGCGATTGCCCATCTGCGCCCAGCCGTCATAGTCGGACGCGTGGCCGCGGATATAAACCATGCCATTGACCGAACTGCTTCCGCCCAGCACCTTGCCGCGCGGCCATTGGAACGTGCGGCCATTGCAGTGCTTCTGCGGCACAGTCTGGTAACCCCAGTCGACGGCGCCCGACAGCATCAGCTGCCGGTAGCCGGCCGGCATATGGATGAACGGACTGCGATCGGGCCCGCCGGCCTCGAGCAGAACGACATTGATGGCGGGGTCTGCGCTCAAACGGTTGGCCAGGACACAGCCCGCCGAACCGGCGCCGACGATCACATAGTCGGTCATTGTCTCTTCCCTCACGCCTCCGCGACCGCCGCTGCAAACCAGGGGTGCCGCGTCTTGGAACTGGTGAACGAGGCTAGGCGGCCTCGGTCTCGGCCACTTCGTTCTTGACCCACTTCAGGAGATGCTCGCCGACCGCGACCAGCACGCCCTTCTGGTTGTGCACCTCGACCTGGGAGCGCGTCCGCCGGCGCTCCTCGTCGACTTCCTTGATGGTGTAGGTGACATTGACCGTGTCGCCGAAGAACACCGGGGCCAGGAAGCGCACGCGGTCATAGCCGAGCGACACCGGGGTGGAGTCGATCCCCTGCGACAGGCTGCGCTCGATCATCAGCGTCGAGGCAGTCGACATGAAGCCGATCGTCAGCGCGCCATGGGCGATGCGCTGCCCATAGATCGACTTCTTCATGAACTCGTCATTGACGTGGTTGCCGGAGAAATCGCCGGTGATGCCGGCATAGAGATAGACATCGGCCTCGCCGACGGTCTTGGAGAAACGGACGGCGTCGCCGATCTCTGCATGCATGGACTTCATGGTGATGGCCTATCCTTTGGGATCATTGCGCCGCGACGAGCGACGGGGCGGTTTCGTGAGCCTGTTCGCCGCCCACCACGCCGCCTTGGAAAAGTGCCTTGACGCCCGCCTCGTCATAGCCGAGCTCGGCCAGGATCTCGGCAGTCTGGGCGCCCAGCTTCTGGGGCGGCAGCCGGACACCAGGCGCTTCCCCGTCATAGCGGACCGGATGGGTCACCAGGGTGATCGGCGAGCCGGTCGCCCCCGGGACGGTGACGAAATTGCCGTTGTGGACCACCTGCGGGTCCTCGGCGAGATGGGTGTAGTCGTTGACTTGGGAGTGCCAGATCCCGCGTTCGGCCAGGATGACGCTCCATTCCGCCGTGCTGCGCTTCTTCAGCGCCCTGGCGATGCCGGCCGCCGCTTCCTGCCGCCGCTCATAGGCCTGGCTGTTGGGGATGCGCTCCGCCTCGGGAATCTCGATCGCCTCGGAAATCGCCTCGAGGGTCCCGAGCGAAATCGCGATGAAGCTGTCTTGGGTGGAATAGATCCCGTAGGGGGCGCCGTAGTACCAGCCCGAGAGACGGCCGGTCTGGCGCACATCGTCGTCGCGCGCCCCATTGAGGAAGCAGACCAGCGATTCCATCTGTAGATCGAGCGCGGCGCTGAGCAGGCTGACATCGACGCGGCCGCCCTCCCCGGAACGCTCGCGCCGCAGCAGGGCCGCCAGAATGCCGGCGGCGAACAGCGCCGCGCCATGGTGATCCACCACCGAAACGCCGACGGCGCGCGGTCCATCGTCCTGCGTTCCCGTGATCGCGGCGAGACCCGACATTGCCTGGACGATCAGATCCTGGCCGGGGCGCTTGGCATAAGGGCCATCCGGTCCAAAGCCGGACGCGGCCGCATAGATGATGCCCGGATTGACCTTGCGGATATCCTCGAAGCCGAGGCCGAGCTTGGCCATGACGCCGGGGCGGTAGTTCTCCGCCACGACATCGGCGCTCTCGACGAGCTTCTTGGCCACCGCCAGCCCTTCCGGGCTCTTCAGGTCCAGCGCCAGGCTGCGCTTGTTCCGGTTGCCGGTCAGCTGGAGCATGGTCTGGCCGTCCAGGAAGCGGTTGGCGCCGCCCCATTTGCGCTGGAACGCGCCCTCCACGGGCTCGATCGCAATGACGTCAGCCCCGAGATCCGCCAGGAACTGGATTCCGACCGGCCCCATCAGGAAATGGTTGAAACTAACGATCCGGATACCTTCGAGATGGCGCACGGCCCCTCCAATGAAACGAGTTCTGAAAGCGATTTCATTTGGGCTTATCGCATGTTTCAGGGCTTGGCAATGGGGCCGTGCGAGCGCCCTGTTCGGTGTGAACCGGACGATACTCGCCAAATTCTCCACGTATTGCCTTATATTTTTGGCGATCGGCAAGGCTGACCGCGAACTGATGCCGCCCAAAGACACCCATTGCACGGCGCTTCAAAAGGCTATAGCATTCAAAAATGTAAGCGCTTTCATTCCCACTTTCAGGAGAATGAAACAGGAGCGACTTTCTTGCCATGCGCGGCGGCGCTGCCGGCATCGCGGCGATCCATCCCCTTGAAGCGGCTCGCTGTTCCGGCCGCACGGGGATTACCGACTAGCCCGGACTGTCCCTTGTGCGGACCGGCAATGCAGTGCCCGGAGGATACCAAGCGTGACGGATTTCTATCTGAATGTGGGTGACTCGGTGACGCTGGAGCGCGAAGTCAGCGAAGCTGTCGTCAACGCCTTCGCGGAGGTCAGCGGCGACCATTCGCCCAACCATGTCGACGAAGCCGCCATGTCGGCCTCGGCCTATGAAGGCCGCATCGCCCACGGCGCGCTGATCATCGCCTTCATGTCGACCTGTTCCACGATGATCGTCGAGCGGGTGCCGGATGTCCGCGCCACCGAGACCCCGGTTTCGCTCGGCTACGACCGGATCCGCTTCCTGAAGCCCGTTTTTATCGGCGACACCGTGCGGCTGCGCTATGCCGTCCGCGAAATCGACACCGAGCGCCGCCGTGCCCGTTCCGAAATCTCCGTCACCAACCAGAACGACGAGACCGTCTGCATCGGCGAACACATCCTGAAATGGGTGAGCTGACCAGCTGCCCGGGCGCCAATGCCGTACCGGGCAAATCAGAGAAAATATGGGAGGACAGCCATGTATGATTTCATCGTCGTGGGAGGCGGATCCGCTGGCTCCGCGCTCGCAACCCGACTGTCGGAAGATCCCGACGCCAAGGTGCTGCTGCTGGAGGCGGGCCCGCGCGACTGGAACCCGTACATCCATATGCCGGTCGGCTTCTACAAGACGACAAAGGGACCGCTGACCTGGCGCTACGAACTGGCGCCGCAGCAGCACCAGGGCGGCATCACCCCGCTCTATCCGCAGGCCCGCGTTCTGGGCGGCGGCTCATCGATCAACGCCCAGGTCTATATTCGCGGCAATGCCGAGGACTATGACAACTGGGAAGAGATGGGCTGCCCCGGCTGGGCCTATCGCGACGTGCTGCCCTATTTCCGGCGCGCCGAGAGCAACGAGAAATATTCAGCACCCTTTCACGGCATTGACGGCCCGCTCAGCGTCGTCGACCAGCGCCATCCGCACAAGCTCAGCAAGGCGTTTGTCCAGGCCTGCCAGGAATACGGCATGCCCTATAATGCCGACTTCAACGGCGCGACCCAGCCCGGCACCGGTCTCTACCAGACCACCAACCGCGACGGCCGCCGCTGCAGCGCCGCCGTGGCCTATCTGCGCTCGGCCAGCAACCGTCCCAACCTGACGGTCCGCACAGGCGTGCTGGCGAAGCGCGTTGTCATCGAGAACAACCGCGCCGTCGGTGTCGAGCTGATCAAGGGCAACGGCACGGTGATCGAGCGCGCCTCGCGCGAGGTGATCGTTTCGGCCGGCGCGATCGGCTCGCCCAAGCTGCTGATGCTCTCGGGCGTCGGCCCCTCGGCGCATCTGAAGAGCCACGGCATCCGCACGCTGGTCGATCTGCCCGGCGTCGGCGAGAACCTGCACGACCATCTCGACGTGTTCATGATGTACAACGTCAAGAACGTCGACAGCTACGACGTCTACAAGAAGGCGACCCGGAAGATCATGCCGGCGATCCAGTATGCGCTGTTCCGCAATGGTCCGATCGCCGGGACGATCGTCGAGGGCGGCGCCTTCTGCAAGAGCGATCCGAGCCTGGACGCGCCGGATCTGCAGTACCATTTCCTGCCCGGCACCGGCGTCGAGGAAGTCAACGACACCGACGCCACCATCACCGGCAACGGCTGCACGCTGAACGGCTACTTCATGCATCCGCGCGCACGTGGCGCCGTGACGCTGCGCAGCAGCGATCCGCGTGTCGCGCCCTCGATCGACCCGAATTTCCTCGGCGATCCCTACGACGTCGAGCGCACGATCGATTGCGTCAAGGTCGGCCAGGAGATCATGGCGCAGCCCGCCATGTCCCGCTTCGCCACCGACGAATTCATGCCGGGTCCGAAGTGCCGCAGCCGGGCCGAATACGAGGCCTATATCCGTGAGCGTGCGCGGTCCGGCTATCACCCGGTCGGCACCTGCAAGATGGGCCAGGACGAGATGGCCGTGGTCGACACCGAGTTGCGGGTGCGCGGCGTGGACGGCCTTCGGGTCGCGGACGCTTCGATCATGCCGCGCCTGGTCTCGGGCAACACCAACGCCCCCAGCATCATGATCGGCGAGCGCGCCTCGGACTTCATTCGCGGCAATCGCGTCGGTCTCGGCAACGCCGCATCGCTCCAGCGGGCTGGCTGAACCAGAATCCGCTTCCAACACTGTATGAACCGCCTGCATCGAAGGAATGACGCCATGAACCACATTTTCACGACACGCGATTACGCCCACCATCTGGCCGGTGAAGGCACCGGCGTGGGCCCGATGATCGAGCGCGTTTCGCCGGGCTCCGGCCGTCTGGTCGCCCGCTTTCGACAGGGCACGGCCGAGGACGCCGCCGCGGCGATCGCCCAGGCCCGCGACGCCTTCGACAACGGCCCGTGGCCGAACAAGACCGGCATGGAGCGGGCCGCCGTGCTGCGCCGCTGGGCCGATCTGATCGAGGAGAATGTCGAGCGCCTCGCCCGCATCGAGGTCGACGAGGCCGGCAAGCCGATCCGCCAGGCGCGCGGCGATCTCGGCAATGTCGTCTCGCTGACCCACTTCGCCGCCGGCCTCGCCATGCAGGTCCACGGCGAGACCTACTCCAATCTCGGCCCGCAAAAGGCCGGCTGGATCCACCGCGAGCCGGTGGGCGTCGTCGGCATGATCATCCCGTGGAATTTCCCGGCGCTGATCTTCGCCCAGAAGGTGCCGTTCGCGCTGGCCGCCGGCTGCACCGTCGTGGTCAAGCCTTCCGAATTCACCTCCGGCACCGCGCTGGAACTGGCGCGCCTCGGCACGCTGGCCGGCATTCCCGAAGGCGTGCTGTCGGTCGTGACCGGTTATGGCGACCCGGTCGGCGAAGCCCTGGTGAAGAGCCCGGACGTCGATTTCGTCTCTTTCACCGGCTCGACCGCGATCGGCCGCCGCATCCTCGCCAATTCGGCCGAGACGCTGAAGCGCGTCTCGCTCGAACTCGGCGGCAAATCGGCCAACATCGTCTTCGCCGACGCCGATCTCGAGGACGCCATCGACGGCTCGCTCTACGGCATCTTCTATAACCAGGGCGAATGCTGCTGCTCGGCCACGCGGCTTCTGGTCGACGAGACGATCGCCGACGATTTCGTCGCCCGTCTCGTGGCCCGCGCCAAGTCGCTCAAGCTCGGAGACATCCATGCCGATGATTCCGATGTCGGCGCGATGATCAGCGACAAGCATTTCGACAAGGTTTGCTCCTATCTGAGCAAGGGCAAGGCCGAGGGCGCCAGCGTGCTTCTGGGCGGCGAAGCCGCCAATCAGGACGCCGGCCTGTTCGTCCAGCCGACGATCTTCGACCATGTCACGCCTGACATGACGATCTTCCGCGAGGAGATCTTCGGGCCGGTGCTGTCGATCATCCGCTTCAAGGATCAGGACGAGGCCGTGCGCCTGGCCAATGACACGATCTATGGTCTGGCGAGTTCGCTCTGGACCAAGAATTTCGACACCGCGCACCAGATCACGCCGAAGCTGCGCAGCGGCTCGGTCTGGATCAACACGACCATCGACGGTTCGCCGCAGATGCCGTTTGGCGGGTACAAGGCGTCCGGCTTCGGCCGCGAAATGGGCCAGGCCGGCCTCGACGAGTTCACCAACATCAAGACGGTGTTCGCCCATCTCGGCAAGCGCGAGCCCTACTACACCGCCAAAAGCTGAAGGCGGAGCGCGACGCTCTCCTTCCGATCAAGTCTGGCCTAAGAAGGACGGGCGCTGCGATCTCTCGCAGCGCCCGTTTTCATTGGCCCTCTAAGGGCCAAGCCCGGCGGAACAGGCTCGCACGCGTCACGCGCGATCCCGAAATTCGGTTCAGAGATCACCAAGCCGGGCGCGGAAGAAGCCGCCCTTGGCATGGCGATCGAGCAGGATGTTGTGCTCGAAGGCCGGATCCCGCTCGGGGAAGTCCTCGCGATAATGGCTGCCGCGGCTTTCGGGACGGGCCAGCGCCGCCAGCGCCATCAGTTCGCCGACCGCGATCAGGTTTTCGAGTTCCAGCGCCTGCACGGTCTCGGCCGGCGTATCGATCCGCGCCTCGGTCTCCAGGCTCTCCCGGATCTCGGCACATTCGGCCCCGAAGGCCTCGAGGCCCGCCTCGTCACGCAGGATCAGCAGATAACGGTTGGCAGCGTTCTGCAGCCTGGCCCGCAGCTCGGGCAGTTCGCGCTTCGAGGCGCCGTTCGCGCCCTTGAGCAGGGCGGCATGCCCATCGAGCGGATCGGCCAGCGGACGATGATCGATCTCGCGCGCCCGCGCCGCCGCAGCCCTTCCGGCCCGGCCGCCGAACACCTGGCAGGTCACCGACATGTTACCCCCCAGCCGGTCGGCGCCATGCGGCCCCGCCGCCACTTCGCCGGCCGCGAACAGGCCCTTGATGTTGGACTGGGCGTCCTCGTCAATCCGCAAGCCGCCATTGATCGCATGCGCCGAACAGGTGATCTCCACCTTGTCCTTGCGCAGGTCCGTGCCGCGCTCCTTGTACCAGTTATAGGTCAGCGGCCACATCTTGGCGACGCTGCGGCTTTGATCGCCCAGGATGGCGTCGAGATCGTCATGGATGAAATCGAGCCGCAATCCGCCCTTGTCGGTGCCGCGCCCTTCGTTGATCGCCTTCTGGATCGAGATCTCGATGAAGCGGGAGATGTCGCTGGAGCTGAACGGGAAGTGCCGCTGCTTCTCATGGATCACCGCGTCGAGGGTCAGCCCCTCGGGCAGGTAGTCGGTGATGAACGGCTTGCCGTCGCGATCGGTCAGGTTGGGGCGCGCATCCCAGAGATAGTTGCCGAACAGATTGACGAACGGATCGATGATCGAGACGCCGGCCTGCATGAACTCCATATTGACCAGATGCGCGCCGGCGCGATGCGCCATGGCATAGCCGTCGCCGGTGATATCGGACGGATAAAGGTTGGTGCGGAAGAGCTGGCTGGCGCCGCCGGTGGTCAGGATCGTCGCCTTGGCGCGGATGACGACCAGTTTCCCCTCGGCATCCACGGCGACCGCGCCCAGGCACTCGCCGTCGCGCACGATCAGGTCCTTGATCATCAGCCGGTCGAGCGCCGAGAGGCCGCGTCGCGTCGCCTCGCTGCCCAGCGCCTTCACGATCGGCTTGAAGTGATCCTTGATCACATGCGAGCGCGGCTTCGACGAGAAGCAGGCCTTGAACGTCAGGTAAGGTTCGCCCGCCTCGGGGCCTACGCGCTCGAAGGGAACGCCGTAGCCTTCCAGATAGCGCAGCGCCTCTTCCGCCTCCTCGGCGAGGATCGCCGACAGGCGCGGATCCGACATGCCTTGCCCGGCGGTCAGGATGTCGTCCAGGAACACCTCGGGACTGTCTTCCGCGTCGCCGGCGCCGTCCGGCACATTGAACGCGCCGACCTCGGCCACGGAGTGGAAGGTCGCGCCGCTGCGCCGGAATTCGCCCTTGATGGCGACGGTGACCTCGGCGCCGCCCTCCTGTGCCTCGAGCGCTGCCCGCAACGCGGCGCCGCCGCTGCCGATGACGAGCACGTCCGTCGTGATTTCCCTGAGTTCGCTTGGCATCCCGATCCTTTCGCGGCCAGCCGATTTCCATCGCCAGCCGGCTTCTCCCAGCAAGACCAGCGCCTCACTTCGCAATGAAAGCGCTTTCATTGGCAAGGGTATCGGACTACGCGACCTGAGGCAATCTAGGAATAGCGGGCGATATGCAGCCGAAAGAGCGCTTTCATGCCAACCCAACGTCGGCATGTTCTGCGCCTTGGCGACGCTGGGTCCCGAGACGCTCCGGCCGCGGCCGAGTCCAAGGGCTCGGCCGCCAGCATGCCTAAAGATGGTTTCGCTACGCGCCCTTCTTGCGACGCTTCTTGGCGGTCTCGGGCAGCGGCAGGGTCGCCGCCTTGGACTTCACGCGCTTCGGCGGCGAAACCTTCGCGACCTCGGCCTCGTCATCCTCGCCGGATCCGTCATCCGGCGATTCATCGAGCCGATGCTGCAGCGCCAGAGCGTAGATGACGTCAAGCACGGCCCGATCCTTAAGCGTCGGTTCGCTCAGGGCGTGAAACGCGGCGCGAACGATTTTCCCGGTCTTCGCCTTCGGATATTGGCTGCGGACCCGGTCGAACAGCTGGCTGCTGGTCAAACCCTCCGCCGCGCCTTTCACCAGGACCTCTTCGAGGTCGCTCTTCGATACCGGCATCTCTCGCACTCCGAGGCGGTTGGACATGCACTATCGTAGCCGCCCAACCTGACGTCCTTTGTGACAAGGCGTCAATGCCGCGGATGTTTCGAAGCCGTCAGTGAAAGGCTCGCACTTCCACCGGCACGCGGCAGGCGATGGCGGCCTTCCGGCCCCATTCCAGCGCTTCCTCGGGAGTGCCGACTTCCAGGATCCAGAAACCGCCGACATGCTCCTTCGCCTCGATATAGGGCCCGTCGGTGACGTGGACCTCGCCATTGGGCTGCGGCCGCAGCGAGCGCGCGCTGGCGGCTGATTGCAGCCCGCCCGCGAACAGCCGGACGCCGGCCGCCTTCATTTCGACGTTGAGAGCCTGAATGTCCCGGATGGCGGCTTCCGACTCCATGGCGGGGTCGAAATCGTCGGGGTGGTGAATGGCGACCAGATATTGTGTCATCGGCGGTTCCTGTCACGGTCCTCGGCCGGGCGTCCTGCCCTGCCCTCGCCAGAACGACGGACCACCCACACCGGATTCGACACGGCGCCCGGGAGATATTGCGCCGGCGTGACGCGTCGGCGCAAAAAGAGAGGCCGCGCCCTGCGACGCGACCTCCGATATCCGGCGGCCTACTTGCCGGGCAGATACTTGCCGATATTGATCAGCTGGACGCGGCGATTGATCGGGTTCTTCGGATTCTTCACGTCTTCCAACGCCTCCTCGCCGAGACCGACCGCCTCGACGCGGGCGGGGTCGACGCTGAAGGTCGTCGTCAGCGCTTCCACCACGGCGTCGGCGCGGGCCTGGCTCAATGCCAGATTGTCCTTGCGGTTGCCGGTCGTGTCGGTGTTGCCGGTGACGACGAACTTGTATCCGCCCAGAATGGGGTGATGCAGCGCATCCGCGATCGAGCCGATGGTCGAATAGGATTCCGGCCGGATGATCGCCGAATTCAGTGCGAACTGGATCTGCACGTCGATCTGCGCGAGGTTATCCAGCAGTTCCAGGGGCTTCCAGGTGATCGGCATGCCCGGATTGTCGATCATGTGCTGCTGCACGGCCTGGCGGATGAGCGCGGCCGAGAGACCGGGAGGGGCGGCCCGCGCCGCGCTCCCCATGGTCTGGACGATCTGGTCGCCGCTCAGAGCCGTCTGCGCGCCGGCGGAGGAGAGCCCGCCGGCAAGCATGCCGGCGACAGCGAGCGAAAGAAGCGATGTATTGCGGATCGATCTCGACATGACGCTCAATTCCAGCCAGCGTTGGTGATGGCGGTGGTGCAGCGCTTGCTGACAACCTTCTTGGCGGCGTTCAGGCAGTTGAGATAGTGCGCGTTGCCGGGCGCCGTGCCCTGGCAGAACTGCGTCGCGTCACCCCGGCACGCCTTGGTCACCGCAGCCTGCGCCGCAAGGCGCTCGTTCAGCGACGCCACCACGATCTTGTAGTCGGCGATGCATTGCGGATTGATCTGGGCCGCCCGCTCCTGCAGGCAGTCCTTGAGCGCCCCGCCGCCGAGATTGACCTTGGGACAGTATTTTTCGATGTCCTTGCCGCAGCTCTTGGCGAGCAAGGCGCCGGCTTCCGAATAGCTGATCGTCTGCGCCGAGACGGATGCCGCCAGGCCCATCAGGAGCCCCGCTGCCAGCCCCGCCCCGAGCAGCCTTCGACTTGAAATACGCATTGTTTCATTCCCCCGCTAACCGTCGTTACGGCCCCGGGGTAAACGCCCGACGCGACCGCCGACATTTCCAATTCGCCCATCTGGATCTTCGGCGAATGCCCCGCCCGCAGGGGCCGCGTGGATCTGCCCTCCCACACATGCCATCCTGCAACAACCTCGGCGGACCGAAAGACCCCAACCGTCGTCAGGAAAAGGCCGCGCTTCCGAAGTCGGAAGACGTGCAATTCCTCAACGACATGCACGTCATTTACGCACAGATTCGCCAAAGGCCGAGATAAATTTGCATAACAGCGCCAAAGCGGGCGCGAGCGCTGGCGGCGCGAAGCCCCAGCGCGATGCGTGCCGCCAGACGGAGTGGAGGAAAGCCGCGCTACAGCACGCGCGAGAGGAATTCGCGAGTGCGGGCCGATTGCGGGTTGGCGATGACCTCGCGCGGTTCGCCGCGCTCGACGATGACGCCCTCGTCCATGAAGATCAGGTCGTCGCCGACTTCGCGGGCGAAGCCGATCTCGTGCGTCACCACCACCATGGTCATGCCGCTCTCGGCCAGGTCGCGCATCACCTGCAGCACCTCGCCGACCAGTTCCGGGTCGAGAGCCGAGGTCGGCTCATCGAACAGCAGCACCTTGGGGTTCATGGCGAGCGCGCGGGCGATCGCGACGCGCTGCTGCTGGCCGCCGGAGAGTTCCCGCGGATAGCGACCGGCCTTGTCGGAAAGGCCGACGCGCGCCAGCAGCACCTCGGCGCTCGCCTTGGCCTCGGCGACGGGCATTCCGCGCACGCGGGTCGGCGCCTCGATCAGGTTCTCCATCACGGTCATGTGCGAGAACAGGTTGAACGACTGGAACACCATGCCGATATCGGCGCGGCGCTTGCAGAGCAGGCTGTCCTTCACCTCGTAGAGCTTGCCGTCGCGAAGATCGTAGCCGACGAACTCGCCATCGACGAGCAGCACGCCGCCGGTCAATTGCTCGAGGTGGTTGATGCAGCGCAGGAAGGTGCTCTTGCCCGAGCCGGACGGCCCGATGATGCAGGCGACCGAACCCTTGGGAACGGTCAGGTCGATGCCCTTCAGGACATCCAGCGAGCCATAGGACTTGCGGACGGAGCGCGCGAAGACCATCGCATCCGCCGGCACGCCGAAGCGGGCGCGGCTTTCCCCCTGAGACGTCATGGCTGGACACTCCCCTTGCGAGAACCAAGCATCGATTGCAGCAGCCGGATCAGCGGGTTCTCCTGGCGGCGGTCGCTGCGGCCGTAATAGCGCTCGAGGAAGTGCTGCCCGATCGACATCACCGTCACCACGAACAGGTACCAGAACGCCACGACGATCAGCAGCGGTATAGTCTCGAAGGTGCGGGCATAGATGCTCTGCGCGGTATAGAACAGGTCGTCGACGGCGATGAAGGTGACGAGCGACGTCATCTTCAGCAGGCTGATCGCCTCGTTGCCGGTCGGCGGCACGATGAAGCGCATCGCCTGCGGCAGGATGATCCGGCGCAGGATCTGCCGGTAGGACATGCCGAGGCCGCTCGCCGCCTCGAACTGGCCATGCGGCACCGACTTGATGCCGGCGCGGATGATCTCGGCCAGATAGCCCGCCTCGCAGAGCGACAGCGCGACGACGGCCGAGACGAAGGGCGTCATGAAGTCGTTGGTATTGACCGAAAAGACCGTCCCGATGCCCGGGATCGACAGCGACGCCGTGCGGAACAGCAGCGACAGGTTGAACCAGAAGATCAGCTGGATCAGCGCGGGAACGCCGCGGAAGAACCAGACGTAAGCGCTGGCGAAGGTCTGCAGCACCGCGCTCGGCGAGACGCGCATGATGGCGATGATCGTGCCGATCACGATGGCCGCCGCCATGATCACGACCGTCAGCAGCAGCGTCTTGCCGAGACCGCGCATGATCGAGGGATGGAACAGGTAGTTGGCAGCCGTTCCCCAATCGAAGGCGGGATTGGTCGCGAACGCCTTGCCGATGAAGAAGGCGAACAGCATCGCGATCGCGATGCCGATCCAGATGCCATAGCGCCGGCGCGGCACCACGACCAGTTCTTCAACGGGTAGATCCAATGGAAGCCCGGTAGTGTTTTTCGGCTCGACCAGGCTCATCCGCACGGTTCCTCGAAGCTTTGGGGGTGTCGATGGGAGCGGCGCCGGACGCCGTGACGCCCGGCGCCGACAAACTCAGTCCTTGCGGACCTTGTCCATGCTGTCGACCAGATAGGGTTCCCGGATGGCGTATTTGCCCATGCCGTACTTGTCGAGGATCTTCTGGTAGGTGCCGTTCTGGAACAGCTCCGAAAGCGCCTCGATCATCATCGTCTGGGTGGCAGCGTCGCCCTTGGCGACCGCCATGCCGAGCGGCGCGACGTCATAGAGCTCCGGCAGCACGACCAGCTTGCCCTTGCTCGTCACCTCGAAATAGCTGGACGCGGTGGCGTCGTCGAGGCGCGCATCGATGCGGCCGGACAGAACGGCCTGGATGATGTCGGTCGAGGCGTTGAAGACCGACTTCTGGATCGGCGGCAGGTTGGCGGCCTTGCACTCGGCATCCAGCTTGTCGACGAGGAAGTCGGAAGCGGTGCCGGCCGAGACGCCGACGCGCTTGCCGCAAAGCGGATGGTCGCCGGTGAAGGAGGCGACCAGGTCCGGCGCCGTCGATGCCGCCACGCCCGCCTTCAGGAACATGACGAAATCGACCTGCTTCAGGCGATCCTCATTGGCCGAGAAGGTCTCCCAGGCGATCTTGAAACGACCGGCGGAAAGGCCGGGGATCATCGAGGGAAAGGGCGTGCGCTGGATGTCGAGCTTGGCTCCGACCAGCTTGGCGACCTCGCCGGCCAGTTCGATGATGATGCCCGTCTGCTGGCCATCGGCATCGAGATACTCGAACGGCGCGAAGTCGAGCGTGTTGGCGATCGCCAGCGTGCCCGTCTGGGCTACCTCGGGCGACTTGGCGATCTCGGCCGACGCCGGTGCCGCGGACCAAGCCGCCAGCCCCAGCGCAATTCCCAGCCCTGCCATCGGTTTCAGATATCGGTTCATAATCATCTCCTCTCGATCACTCCTGGAAGTCCGTTGTCTCGTCCCCCACCCAAACGGTGGGGCTTCCCCGCAATCCAGCCCGCACTCTCCGGGGCGGGTTTGGATTTCGAAAATCGTCAATCTGGATGCCGACCCGCGGCGGTTCAAAGCGCGCCTTCGCCTCAGACCCCCGTCGTCGGTTGCGGCCGCGTGCCATCGATGAAGCGCTCATAGCGAAAAGCGCGCGGATCGACGATCGGCGTCGCGCCCGTGACCAGATCCGCCGCGAGCCGCCCGGCCGCCGGACCGATGCCGAAGCCATGCCCCGAAAAGCCCGTGGCGATCACCAGGCCCGGATGGGTCTGTACGGTCGAGATCACAGGCACCGCATCGGGCGTGGCGTCGATCATGCCGGCCCATTGCTGCACCACGGGCACAGTCTTGAAAACCGGGAACACGTCCTGCAGCGCGGCATAGGCGGCGGCGAGCTGGCGCTGGCGGGGTTGCGGATCGAGCGTTCGCATCTGTTCGAAGGCCTTCGCCGCGCCCTCGGCGCCACGCAGGCTCTGGCGCAGGCCGGCCACGAGCGGCGCGCCGAAGCCGAGGCGCATGTGGCGCCATTCGCGCTTCAGGATCGGCACGAAATCGCCGAGGAAGCGAAAGCTGTCCGGCACCACGTCATGCAGGCTGCGGCTGCCATCGGCGATCGTATAGCCCCCATCGAGGCGCTTGCGATAGGCGAAGCGCGGCCCCCAGGCGGCGCCCTCCGGACCATCGTCGACGGGAGCGGTGCGCAGCACCGAGGACCGAATGCCGAGTTGCGGCAGGCGCAGCCCCAGGGTCCGGCAAAGCTGGCTGGACCAGATACCGCCTGCGATGACCACCCGCTTCGTCGCAATCCGGCCCCGTTCGGTGACAACGCCGGATATCGCGCCACCGCTCGTCTCGATCCCGCGCACGGCGCAATCGGCCAGCAGCACGGCGCCGTCGCGCGCCGCCGCGGCGGCGATCGCCGGAGCGGCCTTCTGCGGCTCGGCGCGGCCGTCGCTGGCGGTGTAGAGCGCAGCGTGAAACGGCCGGGTGGCGCCGGGCAGCAAGACCGCCAGTTCCGGACCGGAGACGATCCGCGTGTCGAACGCATGCGCGCCGGCGCGGGCGATCCAGCCCCGGTGATGCGCCACGTCGGCATCGTTCTCGCAGAGATAAAGGATGCCGGTGCGCCGGAAGCCGACATCGCGGCCGACCAGCGTCTCCATCTGGTCCCAGAGGCGCATGGCCTCGACGACCAGCGGCAACTCGCGCGGATCGCGGCCCATGCGGCGAACCCAGCCCCAGTTGCGGCTCGATTGCTCGCCGGCAAACTGACCCTTTTCACAGACGACAACGGACAGCCCTTCCCGCGCAAGGAACAGGGCCGTGCTCAAACCAATGATGCCGCCGCCAATGACGACGACATCGGACGATGTCGGCTGGGTGTCGGAGGATCCGACGGGATCAGTGGGTGGCCCCAAACTTGGTCCTTTCGCAGTCAGGATGCCGGTGGGCCGGACGTCATGCATCCGGCCCACCGGGTTCTCAGCGCAGGATCCTGCGCGCTAGCTCGCCTGGGAGGAAGCCGCCGCGCCCTTGCGGTAGTGATAATTCTTGTCGATGCGCTCCATCAGATAGTCGCGATAGACGACCGGTTCGTATTTGGGCTGCGTGCCGGCCGGAACGCAGGGCGGCAGCGCCTCAATCGTCTCGTCCATCGAGGGATCGAAGAAGAAGGGCTGCGAATAGCGCTCGCGGCCCGAGCGGTTGATGACGCGGTGCGGCGTCGACACGAACAGGTCGTTGGACCAGCGGGCGAGGATGTCGCCGACATTCATCACGAACGTATCGGGAATCGGCGGCGCGGGGATCCAGTCGCCGGCCTTGTTCTTGACCTCGAGCCCGCCGACATCGTCCTGCGCAAGCAGGGTGATGTAGCCGTAATCGGTATGCGGCGCGGAACCGAACAGTCCGGCTTCCTCGGGCTGCGTCGGATAGTGCAGCAGGCGCAGGAAGGTCGTGGGCTTCTCGAAATAGCGATCCATGCTCTCGGGCGGCAGGCCGAGCGAGATCGAGATGGCGCCGACCAGTTCGCGGGCCAGCGCGCTCATTTCGGCGACATAGCGATCGATCGTGGCGTGGAAGCCCGGCAGTTCCGCCTCGGACGGCCACTGGTTCGGACCCTGCAGCGGCTTGCCGGCCAGCGCATCCGGATCGTCAGCCGCGACCTCGTGCATGAAGAAGATGGATTCGCTCTGGTTCGGCTTGCTGACCTTGGCGACCGAGGACGTGACGATGGTCGAGCCGTTGAAGGGCAGGTAGCCGCGGAAGTTCTTGTCGATCTTGAGCTTCAGCTTCTGCTCGTCCGGGAGGGCGAAGAAGGCGCGGCTCATGCTGCGCACGGCCTCGACATCCTCGCGCGGGACGCGGTGTCCCGAAACATACAGGAAGCCGACCGTCTCGAGATAGCCGCGCAGCGTCTCGGCGACGGCGCGGGCGTCAGCGGGATCGCCGGTATACAGCCCCGAAACGTCGAGGATCGGAATGTGCGAAAAATCTCCGCGTGCCTCTGCAACCATGCAAGCCTCCCATCTTGAACATAAGATACAGTACTGTATTCTCGGATCGCGTCGCTTGGCAATAGTCAGGCCCTTCCTCCCACAGCATCGACAAGGAAACGCCGTGGCTCCGCGCAAGATCATCATCGACACCGACCCGGGACAGGACGACGCCTTCGCGCTCCTGTTCGCCCTGGGCTCTCCTGGGGAACTCGAGGTGGTGGGCGTCACGACGGTCGGTGGCAACGTGCCGCTCAAGCTGACGACGGAGAATGCGCTCAAGGTGGTCGAGCTGGCCGGGCGCTCCGACGTCCCGGTCTATGCGGGCTGCACCGGGCCGATGGTGAAGAAGCTGATGACGGCCGAATATGTGCATGGCCCAACCGGCATGGATGGTGCCGACCTCCCTGCCCCGTCAGTCGCCGCGCAGGACGAGCACGCCGTCAACTATCTCGTCCGCACGATCATGGCGGCGCCGGAAGGCGAACTGACCGTCTGCACGCTCGGCCCGATGACCAATCTCGCCATGGCGATGGTCATGGAGCCTCGGATCATCCCGCGCCTGCGCGAAGTGGTCCTGATGGGCGGCGGCTTCTTCCAGGGCGGCAATGCGACCCCGGCAGCGGAATTCAACATCTTCGTCGACCCGCACGCGGCCCATGTCGTGTTTGAATCCGGCGTGCCGGTAACAATGTGCCCGATCGATTGCACCTATACCGCCGAAATGACCGTCGAATGGCTCGACCGGCTGCGGGCGACCGGCAAGCGGGCGGCGATCGAGGCGGCCAACATGGCCGATTTCTATCGCCAGTATGGCAGCCACAAATTCGCGACGACGGCGCGGCCGATCCATGACGCCTGCGTCACCGGCTATCTGCTGGCGCCGGAGATCTACGAGCAGCGCCAGTGCAACGTCACCATCGACATCGTCTCGCCGGAGACGATCGGCATGACCGTGGTCGACTGGTGGCATGTCACCGGCCGTCGCCGCAATTGCAACGTGCTGCGCCGGATCGATCCGGCGCCGTTCTTCGAATTGATGCTGGAGCGCATCGGTTCGCTCGACTGACGCAGCCCCGGCGCGTTCTCCTCGCAAGGTCCTGCCTGTCCCGACCGGACCGGGACAGGTTGTGGCCGGATTTTCCGGCCACAACCTCCGCGCCGCTGGGCTATGGTTGTCGCCTGTACGTCACCGATTGCTGGAGCGCGATTTGCCGAAGACCGACCGACCTGCCAGGCAAGGCACCAAGGAAACGCCGGCCGTTCGGCGCAAGACATTGACGCGCGAAGCCTGGATCGCCGCGGCGCTCAAGGTTCTCGAAAAGCGCGGCATCGCCGACGTGAAGATCGACGTGCTGGCCAAGCAATTCAAGGTGACGCGCGGCAGCTTCTATTTCCACTTCTCCAGCATCAAGGACCTGCGCGAAGCCCTGCTGGAAGAATGGCGCGCGCGCAATTGCCGGCCGTTCGAGGCGCTGGCTAGGAATCCGCACCCAGACGGGCTGGTGTTCTTCGAGATCATCGTGCTGACCTGGGTCAACGAGGACCCGTTCAGCCCGCTGCTCGACTTGGCCGTCCGCGATTGGTCGCGCGGATCGCGCAAGCTCGCCGACGAGATGGCGGCGGCGGACGATCTACGCATCTCGCTGCTGGAGAAGGCGTTCCTGGCGCTCGACTATCCGGCCGACGAGGCGCTCGTCCGCGCCCGCATCACCTATTTCCACCAGATCGGCCACTACACGCTGTATTTCCGCGAGTCGGCCGCCGACCGGAAGCGCTACCAGCCGATCTATGGCAAGGTCCTGCTCGGCCCCAACGCCGAAGCGGCAGAGGCGCGGCAAGCCGCCCCGCAGCGCCAGGACGGCTGAGCGGGCGCCCTGAAGCGTCAGACCAGTGCAGATGCCGTTCGGTGAACGTGCTGTTCACGAAAGGGCAGTCGACAGCGTCGGCCAAGTAGCCCACACCTGCGGCGACCATGATCCATCGCCCGTACCATCCCGTCCCCGGCCTCTCCGATTCCGCCCTCTCCCTGCAGGAGAGGCTCGAAGCGGGCGCTTTTGCGCTGGGGCGGTCTGCGCTGATTTTGCGACGCATGGATCTGATCCTGGGCCGGTCCGCACATCGGAACGTCGGCGCGCCCTAGCTTCCGTCTCGCGGACGCCATGTCGCTCCGCCGGCCCCTGACACGACGGATCGAAGCCTACTCCCCCATCGAGACAGCAAGGGGCCCGTAAGGCGCCACCCGCGGCTTTTCGATCCGTATCGAGAGAAGCTTCAGCCCTTTGGATGCCGCGCCTGGCGCTATCGCGACAGGCCCCACTCCCTCCCCGGCCTCACCCTGGGGCATGGAGCGAGGAGCGGCGGGGCGCTGTCCGCCACCTGGGCCGCCCGTATTTCGTGGGATCCCGGATGGGCTTCAGAAATTCTCATATAAGACAAGGACTAGAGATGATTTAAATTTCTGTTTTAATCGATATGAAAATCTGGCCGAGAAGATGACCCAATGCACTGGATCCCTGTTCGGCTGCCCCGACTCTCCATTCCTAACGTTGAACGAACCAACCTTAGCTATGGCGGCCCAAGCTTAGCGGCGACCTTGACTTGGTTAATCGCCGGAATTGTCGACGGCGCATGCGTCGGGCTGATTGCCACGCTCTTGGGTCTCTACACTTATATTTTGCCTAGCCTGCACGCGAGCGGGGGCCCTTCCACCAACCGGTTGCGTTTGCAGGGCGGAGAAATCCAGGGAGCGTTCGACAGACTGGAAGCCATTTCCGCAGACCGGTGCTCGCCGGACTTTCTCGCCGAAATGCGGGCCATCGTGCTGGAAAGCTATACGATCCGCGACGCGGCCTACCGGCAGGGCAATGTCGTCCTGTGCAGCAGCGGTGCGGGCCAGGTCCGGGTTTCCATCGATTCCTTCGGCCCTCCACTCTTTCGCGCGGTCAGTGGCGCGGAGACCTGGCGCAACGTCGAACTGCCCTCGGCTCCCGGGGTGAAGTCAACCATCATCATGAAGGGAAATTTCAGTCTGATGGTCGCCCCCACCGGCCAGCAGAGCCGGGGCGGCAGCCCGATCAGCACGGTTTTGGTCAATCCCCTGTCCGGGGCCGTCACGACGATTTACGGGCCCCGGGTAGGCCTCAGCGCTGCCGCACTGCTTTCGCACACGCCGATCCGCAAAGGGCTGCACATCATTTTTGCGGAATGCTTGGAAAGCTCGTTTGTCTGCCAGGTACAAGTGATTGGGCTGAAAGAAATCTGGCGCGAATTCAGCCTGCCGATTGTCCTGCTGGTCCTGCTGGGCTCGGCGATCGGAACTGGCGTCGCGCTTTTTATCCTCCAGGCCCAGCGCAGGCGGGCGACCTTCGAAAATCGGCTGCGGCGCGCGCTCGGCACCGGTGAAATCTCGCTCGAATACCAGCCGATCGTCGATCTTGGCAGCGGCCGGGTATCCGGCGCGGAAGCCTTGATGCGCTGGACGCTACGCTCGAACGAGAAAATCCCACCGACGGCCTTCATCGCCTGCGCGGAACAAAGCGCGCTGATTACCGACCTGACCTGCTTTGCCATCGAAACGGCGAGCCGGGAACTGCGCAGCCTGCTCAGCGACGAGCCGGATTTTGTGATCAGCATCAACATCGTGTCGCGGGACCTGACGGACCCACGATTCCTGCTGGCCCTGGAGACCCATATCGTCGCCAAGGGCATCAATCCCCGGCGCATCGCGCTGGAACTGACCGAGAGGCAGCCGATCGACACGCCAGGCGCCATGGCGACGATCCGGGCGCTGCATGCCAAGGGCTACCGGATCTATATCGACGACTTCGGCACCGGATACAGCAACCTGGCCTATCTGGGAGAACTGTCGGTCGACACGATCAAGGTCGACATGATCTTCACGCAGAGCGTCGGCAGCGACACCATCCGGGCCCGGCTGATTCCCTCGATCCTCGGCATGGCAAAGGACCTCGGAATCTCCGTGATCGTCGAGGGCATCGAGACGGAGGAGCAGGAGAGCTACTTCCAGTTGTCGGGAGCCAATTTTGCCCAGGGCTGGCGCTATAGCGCCAGTGTCCCTGCCGGAAGTCTGCTCGCCTTCGCCAATTCCAATCAACTGCCCTGGTCGCTTTGCCAGAACCACGGACGGCGTGTGGGATCTCTGGGCAAGGGCGTCTGAATCGGGATTACCCCTCCCGAGCACGCGATCTAGGGAAGCAGCAGGCCGACCCGCATGGTGAAGTCCATCGCCTCCAGGGCGAGCAGCGCGGAGATCGCCGCCCATATTTTGCCGGGAAGCCCCTTCAGCGAAGAAAGCCGTGACGGTGCAGGCTCTCCCTCGGCGCGGCACGCCTCGAAATCAACCAGGAACCGCAAGGACGAACCGGTCTTCGCCGCGTTGTCGTGCTGGATCGAATAGCGTCCACCCGGCTCGATCGACACCACCGTTCCCATATTGTCCTGGCCGCGGACCTTGGGCCAGACAACTCGGTCGCCGACGCGAAATCTCGGCTGGATCTCGTTCTCGGCCGCCCAGCGCAGCTGAAGCGCCTCCAGCCGCTCGGCCAGCAAGCGGCCGTAGCCGTCGAGGGCGGCATAGACGGCATCGTTGCAGCGCCACGCCTCATAGCGCGCCAGGTCCCGGCCCAGTTCACGGCCGTCCTTGGTGAAGTCGCCATAGGTCGCGATGTCGTGCGGGGCATCGGCAAGCCGGTCGGCCCGGATCAGCCCCGCCTCATGCATCTGCGCAGCCAGCTCGGCTGCAAGGCGCAGCCGGTCGGGAAAGGGCACATCCGTCGGGCGCACCAGCCCCGTCAGCAGCTCAGTCATGTTGGGCACCGTCAGGCCTGGTCGGCTTGGCATGGGCAGCAGCAACGATCATAGGACGACAATTCCCTTATGCTTGGCCTTGTTTGCCGGCTCGACATGGATACTGACCACGGCGCCGTCAACCGCGGCTTCCAGCGCTGATTCCAAGCGGTCGCAGACCGCATGGGCCGTCGCGATCTTCATTTCGCTGTCCACCACCAGGTGGAAATCGATGAAGGTGGCCGCCCCGGCATGCCGGGTCCGGAGGTCATGGGCCTCGATCGCTTCCGGCGCCTGGGTGGAGATAATGCCGCGTATCGTATCCAGAGTCTTGGCCGGAACCGCTTCATCGAGCAGCGCGCTGGCGCTTTCGCGCAGCACGCCATAGCCGCTCCAGAGGATATGCAGCCCCACCAGCGCCGCGATCGCCGCGTCGAGCACCACCATGCCGGTGACGACCACCAGGACGACGCCGACCAGGACGCCCAGCGAGGTCACCACATCGGCCAGCATATGCTTGCCGTCGGCCACGAGCGATGCCGAGCGGGCGCGCCGCCCGAAGCGAATGATCAGCAGCCCCCAGAAGGCATTGATCGCGGTCGCACCCATGCTGATGGTCAGGCCGAGCGCCGGCGCCTCGATCGGCTTCGGGTCCAGAAAGCCGGCCCACGCCTCATGGAAGATCAGGAGCGAAGCGACGATGATCATCACCCCGATCAGCACCGCCGAAAGATACTCGGCCTTGTGGTGGCCGAACGGATGATTGGCGTCGGCCGGGAGGGCGGAAACACGGATGGCGACGATGGCGGCCACCGAGGTGCCGACATTGATGATGCTTTCCAGGAAGTCCGAATAGAGCGCGAGGCTGCCCGTGACGGCGAAGGCGACATACTTGATGCCCAGCACGACGAAGCTCACAGCCAGGCTGCCGATCGCGAACTTCATGGCCTTTTTCATGGAAACCTTCGAGTGCATTGGCGCGGGGCGGGTCGGGCAAGTCTAGCATGCCTTGGTAGTGTGACGTCCTTGCCGGACGAAAGCGGCGAAAGCCGGTCCTGAAGGAGCGCGCCCACAAGAAAGGGCGCCCTTGCGAGATCGCCGCGAGAGCCCCTCCCCGCCGGGTGTCCGGATCGGAATCGCCGCCTGACAGCGGACTGACAGCTCGTTCCGCCACATTGCGTTGGCCGGCCGGTGGCCGTGCGAAACAGCAACCCCGGAGTTTCCCATGCGTATTGTCTCGACTGTCGCCCTCGCCGCCCTGTCGCTGCCGCTCCTGGCCGGCGTCGCCCTTGCCGGCCCCACCTGCACCAAGGAGCCCAAATCGGCCTGGATGAGCCAGGAGGCCATGAAGGCGAAGATCGCCGACATGGGCTACCAGAAGATCAAGACCTTCAAGGTCACGGGCTCGTGCTACGAGATCTATGGCTACGACAAGGCCAACAAGAAGGCCGAGGTCTATTTCAACCCGGTCGACGGCTCCATCGTGAAGGCCGAGATCGGTGATTGATCGCGGCGAGACAAGTGTCTCGCCCACGGATTGCCCGGTCGCCCCGAAAGGGGCGGCCACGATCCGCGTCTGGGACCCGATCGTCCGGCTCTTTCACTGGACCATCGTCACCGCCTGCATCCTCAACCTGTTCATTCTGGAACCCGGCCACGCGCTGCATCGCGCCGCCGGCTATACGGTCGCCGCGGCACTGGCGATCCGCCTGGTGTGGGGCTTCATCGGCACGCGCCATGCCCGCTTTTCCGATTTCTTCCCGACGCCGCGCCGACTGCTGCCCTATCTGCGCGCCCTGGTCCAACGCCGCGAGCCACGCCACCTGGGTCACAATCCCGCCGGCGCGGTCATGATGATCCTTCTCATGGTCCTGCTGTCGGGCGTATGCTTGACCGGTTGGATGATGGGCCTCGACGCTTTCTGGGGCGAGGACTGGCTGCAGGAAGTGCATGGCACGCTGGCAAATGCCATCATGGTGCTCGCGCTGTTCCATGCCGCCGCCGCGCTGTTCGAGAGCTTCCGGCATCGCGAGAACCTGGTTTTGTCGATGGTGACGGGTCGCAAGAAGGCATGAGGATCCTGCTCGTCGAAGACAGCCCGCGCCTTCGCGAGCTCCTCATTGAAACCATCCACAAGGCGGAATGGCGCGTGGACGGCGTCGAAACGGTCGCCGACGCCCGCGCCGCCATCGCGGTCGCGCCCTATGACCTGCTGCTCGTCGACCTCGGCCTGCCGGATGGCGACGGGCTCGATCTGGTCCGCGGCATCCGCGCCGATGGCCACACCATCCCCGTCCTGATAATGACCGCGCGCGGCGCGGTGGATGAACGGATCGCCGGCCTCGACGCCGGCGCGGACGACTATCTGGTCAAGCCGTTCAACCATTTCGAGCTGCTGGCGCGTTGCCGCGCGCTGCTGCGGCGCGCGCCGGCGCATGTCGCCGACCTGATCGAGCTGGGCCATGTCGCCTTCGACCCGACCAGCGCCGTCCTGTCCTGCGCCGGGGAGACCGTCGCGCTCTCGCCGCGCGAGCGCTCGGTGCTCGCCGTGCTGCTGCGCAACGCCGGAACGGTCGTACCCAAGGAGCGGATCGAGGCGAAGCTCTCCGAATTCGGCGATGAGCTCTCCGCCAATGCCATCGAGCTTGCCATATCGAGGCTTCGCAAGCGGCTGGAGGGAATCGAGGCCGGCCTGGCGATCGAGACGGTGCGCGGCGCCGGCTATCTCCTGCGGGACCTCACCCATGGCTGAGCGGGCGGCGCGCCGGCCCGGCCTGGTCGCGACGATCGCCTGGCGCATCGTCTTCTTCGCCGTCGTGGCGATGGCGGCGCAACTCGTCATCGTCTTCGCCGACTATTATTTCGACGATTCCGAACTCGGCTCGCTGATGATCGAGCGCGAGACGGCACTGCTGGCGCAGGGCATCTCCCGCAAGGATGGCCAGTGGGCCTTCGAGTTGCCGGCTTCGATCGGAGGGTTCGGCCCCGACAGCCCCACCCGCGTCGCCCGCATCCGAACCCTCGATGGCACGCGGATCTTCTCGAATTGCGGTGATCAATGCCGCGAGCATCTGCTGCCTGAGGAGATCGATCCGCCGGATCGCTGGACACGGCTTCTGAGCCAGGGCAAGCCGATCGCCGTGGCGGGCGGACGGTCCATGCAGATCGACGGCCAGGAAGTGGTGATCGAGATCGCCATCCTCGACAAGAACGAAGCGGTGATGTGGCGCGCACTGGGTCACGAATTCGCCGATCACCTCGCCATCCCCATGCTGCTGCAACTGGTGCTGGTCCTGGGCGGTTCGCTCGTCTCGACCTGGCTCGCGATGCGGCCGGTCAAGGCGGCGGCGCGCCAGGCCGGAGCCATCGACCCGCTCGACCCGGAGCACAAGATCGACATCAGCCAGATGCCGAGGGAAGTCGCGGAACTGGGCGTGGCGGTCAATCGCTCGCTCGCGCGGATCGGGCGGCTGATGCGCGAACAGAAGCTGTTCACCACGGCCGTCGCGCATGAGATCCGCACGCCGCTCGCCATGTTGCAGCTCGAGCTCGGCCAGATCGACAGTCCCCGCGCCCGGCGCATGGAAAAGGACGTCGAGGGGCTCGCCCGGTTCGTCGGCCAGATCACGGCGCTCGGCCGCCTCGAGGCGATCGAACGCAAGGGCTTCAAGCCGATCGACCTGGCCCAGCTTGGCCGGGGCGTGGTGGCCTCCATGGGGCCCTGGGTCTACGATCATGCGCACGCGATCGCCTTCGTGGAAAACGACGCCGGGGCCATGCTGGGGGATCGTGGGCTCCTGGAGGACGCCCTGATGAACCTCATCACCAACGCCGTCACGCATACGCCGCCCGGCACCGAGATCGAGCTTGGCGCCGGCCCGGGCCCCCGGATCGCGGTGGTCGACAAGGCGGGCCTCTATCACGCCGCGACAGGCGACGATGCGCCGATGGCCAAGGCCGGTGACAGCCTCGGCATGGGCCTTGAGATCGTCAAGCGGATCGCCGCGCTGCATGACGGCCGTTTCGCGATCTCGGCCGATCCGGCGACCGGCACGATGGCCGTGCTGACCTTCCCGCCGCTGGCTCCCAAGCCCGCGCCATGAGCCCCGCTTCCCTCCCGCACCCAGGAAACCGAAGATGCCACGTCATTTGACCCACCGGGAAAACCATCTGGTCCATCGCATCGGCTGGCTCCGAGCGGCGGTGCTCGGGGCCAATGACGGGATCCTCTCGACCTCCAGCCTGATCGTCGGAGTCGCCGCGGCGGCGTCCGGGCCGAGCGAAATCCTGCTGGCGGGCATCGCCGGCCTGGTGGCGGGCGCCATGTCGATGGCCGCCGGCGAATATGTTTCGGTGAGCTCGCAGGCCGACACCGAAAACGCCGATCTCGACCGGGAACGGGCGGAACTGGCGACCGATATCGAGGCCGAGCGACAGGAACTCGCCCAGATCTATGAGCAGAGAGGGCTGGACAGCGCTCTCGCCCGCCAGGTGGCCGAGCAACTGATGGCAAAGGATGCGCTCGGCGCGCATGCCCGCGACGAGCTCGGCATTTCCGAGATCACCACGGCCCGCCCCATCCAGGCGGCGATGGCATCGGCCGCGACCTTCTCCGTCGGCGCACTGATGCCGCTGCTGACAGCGTTGATAGCGCCGGCTTCCTGGGTGGTGCCGGCGGTGTCGATCGCCTCGCTCGCCTTTCTGGCCCTGCTCGGTGCCATCGGCGCCAAGGCCGGTGGCGCGAATGTGCTGAAAGCCACCATCCGCATGACCTTCTGGGGCGCGATCGCCATGGCAATCACCGCCGGCATCGGCGCGGCCTTCGGCACGGTCGTCTGACGCGCCGTCGCGTTCAAGACAGGAAACACCCAAGCGGCAAGACGGCACCGGAGCGGCCAACCTCCGCCTCCCCGGTCCCGATCGGGCTGAAGCGCCCTCCCCCGAACCCAGGTCCTCTCATTTTCTTTGACCGGTTGCGCAGGCCCTGATACTAAGGCACATGCCTTACCATTCGTCGCCACTCGATCTCGCCTTCCACGCACTCAGCGACCCGACGCGTCGCGCCGTGGTCTCGCGGCTGGCCGAGGGCGAGGCGCAGGTCAGCGCGCTGGCAGAGCCTTTCGACATGGCGCTGCCTTCCTTCGTCCAGCATCTCAAGGTGCTGGAGGATTGCGGCCTGATCGCCAGCGAGAAACGCGGCCGCAGCCGCTGGTGCCGGCTGGTGCAGCCGCGCTTCGAGGAAGCGGCGGACTGGATGGAAGCGGAGCGTCGACGCTGGGCCCAGCGGCTGGATCGGCTGGAAGCCTATTTGGACAAGAGGGAGGCGGAGGATGAAGGATATGACAAATCTGTTTGAGACCTGGTCGCTGGATCGGGAAATCGTGCTGGTGAAGCTTCTCGATCACCCGCGCGAAAAGGTGTTCGCCGCCTGGATGGACCCCGCGGCCTTGGCCGAATGGTATGGCCCGGCCGGCCTTCGCATCGAAAGCCACGAGGCCGATATCCGCGAGGGCGGGCTCTGGCGGTTCGACATGGTGGGCATGTTCGAAGGCCGGGAGCAGCGCTTCCCCAACCTGATGCGCTTTCTCGAGATCGTGCCGAACGAGCGGATCGTGATGGACTATGGCATGCCCGCCGACGACGATCCCGAGCGCTTTCGCATGACCGTGACGTTCGACGAACAGTCTGACGGCAAGACGGTCCTGACCTTGCGCCAGTTGCATCCGAGCGCCCAGCGGCGTCGGGAGGTCATCGGCTTCGGCGCGGTGGAATATGGGCTGCAGACGCTAGACGGGCTCGCCGCCTGGCTGGATAGATGAGCCTGTATAGCAGCTGATCGGGCTCTGCCCGTTCCCGGACAGCCGCGAGGTGCGAGTCGGGCCGATGGCCTGCTCGCCGCAGCGCGCCGGCTTCCAGATTCGCTTCACGCACTTCGGCTCGGCGCCCCGATCGCCAACCCGCTGCACGGCTAGTTTTCGCGACCCTTTTGCAACGCTGAGCCATGACATGGCGACGCAGCGACACGCTGCGTTTGCCAATCGAGCGGTTTGGCGGCAATGTCAGTTCGGCAAGATTTTCGCTGCTGTGCGCCGAAGTCTTTCGGGGGGCGGGCAACAGGACATGGGACACTCCGACATCATGATCATGGACCGTATGTTTGCCGGTGGCGATGCGCTGCCTGAGGAAGCTCTGCCCGAAGCCGGGCCGGGGCAGCTTAACCGCCGATCGTTTCTGCTGGGTTCCGCCCTCGGTCTCGGTGCGCTGAGCCTGACCGGTTGCGCGTCATCGGGCGGTATGAGCCACGCCGAGGCGGTTCGCGCCTACGGACCGGTGGCCGGCGACAAATTCCCGATCGCCGCGGTCGATATCAGCAAGGTCGATCCGAAATATTACCGCCGCACCGTGCGCTATCCCAGCAAGGAAGCGCCGGGCACGATTATCATCGACCCCGCCAAGCATTACGTCTATCGCATCGAAGGCGACGGAAATGCCACCCGCTACGGCGCCAATGTCGGCCGCGAGGGTTTCCTGTGGAGCGGTGAGGCCTATGTCGGGCGCAAGGCCGAATGGCCGACCTGGACGCCGCCCAAGGAGATGATCGCGCGCCAGCCCGAGGCCGGAAAATATGCCGCCGGCATGCCGGGGGGCCCCGACAATCCGCTCGGCGCGCGCACGCTCTATCTCTATCAGGACGGCAAGTACACGCTCTACACGATCTACAGCACCCGCGTGGCCCGCTCGATCGGAACCGGCGTGACCAGCGGCTGCACCGGCCTGCTGACGCAGGACATGCTCGACCTCTATGCGCGCACGCCGGTCAACACCAAGGTGCTCGTCCTCCCCGCCTAGGCGAGAGCCGACGAGGCAGCCCATCGGGTCCGGGGCAGTCTGCCGTCAAGCAGCGGCAGACGCCTCGATCTTGGTTTCGCCGTGGCCTTGGCCCACTCAGGCCGCGATCACGGTGGCGCGGTCGGGCAGCCAGGTCAGGACGAGGTCGCGACCGTCGGCGAAGGTGTCATCCGGATATTTGTCGACATGCGCCTCGAGCGCGACGGTGCGCGCATCCGGCAGCACCACGGCCAGGCGCCGCACATTGCCGACCCGATGGCTGCGAGCGATCCGCGCGGCGATGGCGTTGCCAGACTGCACATCGCCGGCCCCCCGCACCTTGAGGTCGATCGCCTCGGCCGGGATGACGATCTTGGCGCGCTCACCGGCGGCGATCGCGCCATTGGCGACGCCGACCAGCCGGCCGATTGGCGTATCGACTGCGACATGCCCGCCCTCGACCGTCCCGATGACGCCATCAAACACCGTATTGCGGCCGATGAACTGCGCCACGAAGGCGGTGTTGGGCCGGGTGTATAGATCGTGCGGCCGGCTGATCTGCTCGACGCGGCCGCGATTCATCACCACGATCCGGTCCGAGAGCGACAGCGCCTCCGACTGCGCATGCGTGACGAAGACGAAGGTGATGCCCAGCGTGCGCTGCAGCAGCTTCAGCTCGTTCTGGATCGACTTGCGCAGATTGGCATCCAGCGCACCGAGCGGCTCGTCGAGCAGCAGGATATCGGGCTCGACCACCAGGCCGCGGGCGAGCGCGATCCGCTGCCTCTGGCCACCGGAGAGCTTGTCGGGGCGGCGATCGGCAATGTCCTCCAGCCCCAGATTGGCGATCATGCGTTCCACCTTGTCGTCGCGCTCGGCCTTGGCCATGCCCTTCACTTCGAGGCCGTAGCCGATGTTGCGGCGGACGGTCATGTGCGGGAACAGCGCGTAGCTCTGGAAGATCGTCGAGGTCGGGCGGCGCTCCGGCGGCAGGTCATTGACCCGCTGGCCACGAATGCGGATGTCGCCCGAGGTGATCGATTCAAACCCCGCGATCATCCGCAGCGTCGTCGTCTTGCCGCAGCCCGACGGTCCCAGGAAGGCGATGAACTCGCCCTTGGTCACCGACAGGTCGAAATTGGCGACGGCGGTGGTGCCGTCGTCATAGGTCTTGCCGAGATTGATCAGTTCGAGATCGTAGCCCACGGGAGTCTCCTGGTGCCGGGCGCGGACGCGATCGCGCATTCGGTTGGAGGAGCGGCGTCGACAAACGCCGCTCCAATTGGTGGAAGCCGCGTCAGGCGCTGAGGAATTCGTCCCACTTCTGTACGAGGTGGTCATATTCCTCCGGCCACTGGTGCCAGTAGGCGACATTGGCCGCGCGCTGCTCCAGTGAGCCGCCGTCGCGCAGATCGCCTTCCTTGATGCCGCGCTCGGGCGCGCCGACCCAGGGCTTGCCCTCGTACCAGAAGGCATATTTTTCCGGCGCCATGAACTGCTTCAGATTGGTCGAGGGCGAGTAGTAGCCCTGCTCCGAAACGGCGATGCCCGGAGGGCCCGACAGCCAGTAATCGGCATAGGCGGCGACCGCTTCCTTGTTGGGCGAGGAAGCGAGCATGGCCGGGCCGATGGCCCAGCCGCGATAGCCTTCCTTCGGCACGGCGTACCGGCAGGCCTTGCCCTGCGCCTTGACGGCCATGACCGCCGGCTGCCAGGCGTCGCAGACGACCATCTCGCCCGATGCCAGCAGGTTGACGAGCTCGCCGAAATCGCCCCAGAGCGCACGGAACTGACCGTCCTTCTTCTTGGCGATCAGGAACTTGATCGCCTCGTCGATCTCGGCGGGCGACGGGTTGGCCGGGTTCTTCACGTCGGAAAGGCCGAGCGTGTTCATCGCCATGAACACCTGGCCGAGCGCCGTCAGCGGATCGGTGTTGAGGCCGGACTTGCCCTTCCACTTCGGGTCGAACAGCGCCGTCCAGCTGTTGGCTTCCTCGTCGGAAACGATCTCGGGATTGTAACCGACCGAATCGTAGTTGTAGACGGCGGGCACCAGCCAGAGCTTGGTCTGGCCTTCATCGGCCCAGATCTGGCCGGTGATCTGCGCGTTGGCGGCCCACTTGTCGTTCGGCTTGGTGAAGGTGTCGCGAATGTTGGCCCAGTTCTTCAGGGCGCTGACCGGCACGGCTTCGACATTGTTGGTCATGACGACGGCCGGCAGCCGTTCGACATTGGTTTCCCAGCAATCATAGTCGGCCGATCCGGAAAGGATCTTGGTCTGCGCGTCGGGGTGGGTCGAGGCCGTTCCCGAAACCGAGCCGACGCCCGATGCGGTCTTGAAGTCGGCCAGGATGCGTTCCTGCACGGTCACGGACAGGCCGATCGTGCGCAGGCTCTCATTTGCCAGCGCGCTGTCCTGAGCGAAGGCCCGCGAGGCCGAGGCGAAGGGCACGCTGCCCGCCGCAACCGCCATTGCACCTGCGCCCGCACCCTTGAGCAGGAAGCGACGCGTCATCTCCATTTGTTTGTTCATGGTCCACCTCGGTCTGGTTTTGCCTGCTGCTTTTGTTATGACCGGCACCCGTCAGGCGGCGGGGCCGGAACACGCGGGGGACGAGGCGGAAGAGCCGCCTCCTTCTTGAATGACGGGCGGGCGGTCAGGCCGCCTCCTCCTGGACTGCAACCTGCTTGGCGCGCCGCACGGACAGGCCCATCAGCACCCCGTAGACGCTGAGCAGCGCGAAGGAGAACAGGGTCGTCAGCACGCCGAAGGCAAAGATGTTGGGATGGATCTCGACCGAGAACGTGCCGTAGATCGCCAAGGGCAGCGTCAGGTCGCGGCCGGAGGCGAACAGCGTGCGCGAGAACTCGTCATAGCTGAGCGTGAAGGCGAACATCATCGCCGACAGCACGCCCGGGAAGATCAGCGGGAACGTCACCTTTCGAAAGGTCCGCGCCGGCGATACGCCCAGCGACCAGGACGCTTCCTCGACGCTCTGGTCGAAGCGGTTGAAGATCGCCAGCATCACGAGGAAGGCGAAGGGATAGGTGTAGACGACGTGCAGGACGAAAGCCGTGCCCCACCAATGCCGGTCGATGCCCAGCACGTTCGAGACCAGCGACATGCCGAGGCCGACCAGCAGGCCCGGCACCATCATGCCGAGCACGATCAGGTAGAAGACGACGCCCGAGCCCTTGAAGCGGCTGCGGAAAGCCTGGGCCGACATGACGCCGAGCGTAGTCGAGACGACCATGGTCATGAAGGCGAGCGCCAGCGAGCGCAGCAGCCCGGAGCCGACCGGCAGCGGTGCGATGCGGCTGGGCGGCACCAGGCCGAGAAGGTGGCGATACCAGTAGGTCGACCACTCGACGATGGGGAATTGCGGCCCGCCTTCCGGTCCCGTCTGGAAGGAGATGATGGCAAGCACCACCATCGGCGCATAGAGGAAGGTCAGGAACAGGACGATGTAGAGGCCGAGCGCTGGCTTCACGAATGTCGACTGCATGATCGCTCAGAGCTCCTTGCGCAGGTTCACGACGCGCAGCAGACCCGCCACGACGACACCGATGATGAGGGTGAGCACCACGCCGATCACCGAGGCGAAGGCCCATTTCAGCGAACCGACCTGGGTCACGATGATGTTGCCGAGCAGGTTGACCTTGCGGCCCGACAGCGCCGCCGAGGTTGCGAACTCGCCCAACACCATGACCGAGACGAAGATCGAGCCGACGACGACGCCCGGCAGCGACAACGGCAGGATGATGGTGCGGAAGATGCGGCCGAAGCCGGCGCCGAGATCGCGCGCCGCCTCGATGATGTTGGGATCGATGCGGCCGAGCATGAAGGCGATCGGGCCGACCATGAACACGCAGTAGATCTGGGTCATGCCGATCACGACCGAAAGCTCGGAGAACAGCAGCGCATCGATCGGCGCGCTGGTGATGCCGAGCCATTGCAGCACGATGTTGATCGCGCCTTCCTTGCCGAGCATCGGCCGCCAGGCCAGCACGCGGATCAGGAACGAGGTCCAGAAGGGAATGACGCAGAGCGTCAGCAGCACCGTCTGCAGCGTCCTGTTCTTGACGAACAGGCCGACGAACAGCCCCGCCGGGTAGCCGACCAGGATGGTCGCGAACAGCACGGTCAGCCAGATCCGGACGGTGGTCCAGAGCGCCGAGAGATAGGTGTCGCTGGAGAAGAAGGTGGTCCAGCTCTTCGTCGTCAGCACTGGCTGGATGGCGAAGGTCGTCTGGGTCCAGAACGAGACATAGAGGATCATGCCGATCGGCAGGACGAGGAACAGCAGCATCCAGAGGACGCCCGGCGCGATCAGCCAATAGGCCGTGCGCTGGCGCGACCGGCGGGCGGTGGACTGGGCGGCCGGGAGTTCGGCGGCAGCGGCGGTGGTGGTCATCGTCATGGAAGGCTGTCCCTTGTCCAACGGCGCGCTCACGCGAACACCAGCGCGTCGCGCGTCTGCCAGGTCAGGCTGTAGCGCTGCTTCTCGGCATAGGCCGGCGCCTCGCGGAGGCTGAGATGGTCCTCGACCTCGATCACGCGGCCATCGTCGAGGGCGAAGAAGGAAAGCACTGCGGCGCCGGAATATTCGCTGGCGATGAAGGTGCCGCCGACGCTTTCCTCGCCGTCGCCCGCCCCTGCCCCCTGCGGCTTCACCGCGATCTTGTCCTGCCGGATGGCATAGGCCGGCGCCGTATCAACCGAGCGGACCGAGGCGGCGGCAATCGCGAAGCGGCCGGCGGGACCGACGAACTCGCCGCCGTCGCGAACGCCGGGGAAGATATTGTAGCAATTGAGGAAACGCGCGATTTCTGCGCTGGCCGGCTGGCTGTAGATCGTGTCCGGCAGATCGGACTGGGCGATCCGCCCATTGGCGAGTACGATCACCGTATCGCCCATGGCCAGCGCCTCGGTCTCGCTGCCGGTCACATGCAGGAAGGTGACACCGAGCCGTTCGCGAATGGCGCGCAGTTCGTCGCGCATGCGTGTCCGGAGATTGGCGTCGAGCGCGCCAAGCGGCTCGTCGAGCAGCACCAGCTTCGGCTCCGTGACCAGCGTCCGCGCCAGGGCCACACGCTGGCGCTGGCCGCCGGAAATCTGCGCGATGCCGCGATCCTCCAGCCCCGTCAGGCCGACCAGTTCGATCATCGCCGCGACGCGGTCGCGCCGCTCGGCCGCCGGCATCGCGCCGATGGCTCGGTTCTCCAGCCCGAAGCCGATGTTGCGCGCGACGCTCAGATGCGGGAACAGCGCAAAATTCTGGAACACGAAGCCGATGTTGCGCTGATAGGTCGGAACATCGTCGACCCGCTTGCCATCCAGGATAACGTCGCCGCGATCCGGCTCGTCGAACCCGGCGATGACGCGCAGAAGCGTGGTCTTGCCCGAGCCGCTCGGGCCCAGCAGCGAGATATAGCTGTCGCCGCTGAGTGCGAGATTAATCCCCCGGAGAACCGGCGTTCCGCCGAAGCCCTTTTCGACGGCGTGCAACTGCAGCAATGGTGACATGGCTCTGGTTCCCTGCATTCGACGTCCGGGCGAAGGCCGCGTCTCTGCGGACGCATGTCTGCCTTCCCGGCAGCGGCCCTGATGAGGCGCTGCCGGTTCCTGGATGCGGTGTTCGTCATGGAGCGCGGCCACCCCTTGGGGCGCGCCGCGATCGATCAGTTGGACAGCGGCATCGCCACCGGGCGCATCGGCGCGCCCGTCGCGCCACGCAGCTTGATGCAGGCGCCGAAGAAGGCGAACTCGTAGCAGCGCGCCTCCGACATCTCCTCGAGATTGATCATCTCGAGCAGCGGCACGCCAGCCTCCGCCAGGAGGTAGGTGTGGACCGGGAAGAAGTTGATCGGATCCAGCGTCGGCGTCTGCTCGACGGTAAGGTTGTCCGCGCCGATCATGATGGCGCCGTTCTTGGCCAGGAATTCCGCGCCCTCGCGGTTGATGCCGGGCGTATTGGCGACGAAGGCCATGTCCGGCCAGAGCCGCATCTGCCCCGTGCGGATCAGCACGACGTCACCAAGGTTTAGCTTGATGTTCTGGTGCGCCAGGCAGCCCTTGAGGTCATCCTCGCCGATGGCGTGGCTGGGCGGCAGGACGTCGACGCCATGCAGCGCGGCGACATCGAGCATCACGCCGCGCGCGAAGATCGGCGGATGCAGTTCCGGGCCGGCGACGTTCCAGCTGCGGCTGCCAAGGTGATCCTTGGCGCTGTAATCGTTGAAGATCTTCCCGTTATAGCCGAAGTGGTTCAACGTATCGATATGCGTGCCGCAATGGGTGTACATCGAGATGCCGTCGCCGGAATAGGCGACCAGCGTATTCGCCTCAATGCCCTTGTTCATGCTGTCCGCGACGATCTCGCCGGCCGGCGTATGCGTCATCCAGATCTGGTAGGGCTGGTCACCGGCGCCGAACCAGCCCGGCATGCCGATGAAATGATCGACCGAGAGATCGAAGACCTTGCTGGCATCGGCCCGGCTCAGGATCGCCGAACGCGATTCCCCATCGATCAGGTTGAGCATGCCGATCTGGTCGTTCTTGCCGAACGGACTCTTCGTTACCTTATGGAACTCGGCATTATAGGCGATGATCTTGTCTTTCGTCGCCGCATCCACGTAACAAGCAACACACATACCGATATCCCCTCTCCGTCTCTTATTGGCTCAAAGTCGATAGGTTTCGGGCTTCCGATCCTTGAACGGCGCGATCTCGAATTCCCCCGACTCGAAGATGATCGTCTTGTTGCGCGCCCGGTCCAGGTCGACCTCGGCCGCGAACAGGCCCGTCTCCGTCCCGGCATGAGCAATTACCTTGCCGATCGGATCGACGATCTGGCTCGACCCGAGAAAGGTGGTGCCGTCCTCGCTGTCATTGCGGTTGGCCGCCAGGAAATAGACGAAGTTCTCGGCGGCCCGGACCGGAGTAAACAGATCGGCCAGGATCCGCGACGCGACCGGCCAATTGGTCGGCAGCACCACGATCTCGGCGCCGCTCAACACCAGCGTGCGCACCACTTCCGGGAAGCGGATTTCGTAGCAGATCGCCAGGCCGATCTTGCCGACCAGCGTGTCGAACACCGCCGGTTCGATGCCCTCCGGCTGGTCGACAAAGCGATCGCCGCCGAGGAACGGCAGATGGCGCTTGCGATGCCGGCCGATGACGCCTTCCGGTCCGATCAGCAGCGCGGTGTTGTAGACATGGCCGCCATCCGCCTCGAACAGTCCGACGACCGCATGCATGGAAAGCTCGGCGCAGGCCGCCCGGATCCGCTCGATCTCCTGCCCCGTCGCCGCGATCGCCGCCGCCTCGAGTTCGGACCGGTCGTTGTAGACGTAACCGGTCAGGCAGCACTCCGGGAAAACCGTGAGGACGATGCCCTCCGACGCCGCCTGCTCGATCCAGCGAACCACGGCTTCCGCGTTTTCTGCCGCCGCGCCCTTGATCGATCCGACCTGTGCAACCGCGATTTTCATCATGGCTCCGTGCGTGTATGATGGGAGTAGCATGTCACACTACACATGCAAGTCAACGACTCGAATGCACAGAAACGCGGCGCACGCCGACGCCTTGTTGAGCGATAGGTGAAATCCTGATCATTCACGCGCATCAACCGGGGATGGCGGTGAAAACATCCGGTTTCCGGGCACAATCCTGCGCTGCATGGGTGTGATCCATGCGACCTACCGGTATCGTGTCGCCAGAAATCGACCGCCGGCTCACCGAGAAGCGAACCTTGATGAAAAGCACAGACCTGCATCAGAAGAGCCTCGCGACACGGGTCTTCGAGATCGTCCGCAATGCGATCGTCGTCGGCGAATTCGCGCCCGGCAGCCTGCATTCGGTCCAGGAGATCGCCGAGAAGCTCAACGTCTCTCGCACCCCGGTGCGCGAGGCCATGCTGAAGCTCGAGGAGCTCGGCATGATCAGCTTCGAGCGCAATCGCGGCGCGCGGATCCTGGAAACGACCGTGCATGATCTGGAGGAAATCTTCAGCCTGCGCGTGCTGCTCGAAGTGCCCGCCGCCTACCGCGCGGCGATGCGGATCACACCGCCGGAACTGCGCAAGCTGCGCCAGTCGCTCGACGAGGTCGAGGAAGCGTACAAGTCGACCTCGACCAATGTCCGCGCGCATCTCGAGCCGGACGCGCGCTTCCATCGCACCATCGCGCTGATCTCCGGCAGCCGGCGGCTGGCAGGCATCCTCGACAACCTCTTCGACCAGCAGATGATCGCCGGTGGCACCTCGGGCGGCTTCACGCGCGAGATGGATTCGATCTATCGCGATCACGAGCGGATCTACGAGGAGATCGCCAGGAACAACCCGACCGGGGCCGCTGCCGCCATGCGCGACCACCTCGTCACCAGCGTCCGGGCCCTCGTCGTCAAGGAGACCGGCGACGCCGAGGCAGGCACCGTTTTTGGACCGCTCTATGTCGACGTTCTCTCCCTCAATACCGAAGCCTGACCGCCTTCCGACACCGCCGGAATGGCTTCGGGAATGCCGGATCGACGGCACGCCATCACCCCCGCATGCCACCAATCCCGTGCGACGCTCGGTTAAGGCGCGAGCAAAAATGGTCGACGATTTCCCGCGGATGTGAAAACTTGCCGGCCATCGTCGGGCCGGACTTCCGTTCCGGCCGACGATGCGCCAGGCCGCGTGAGGGCCACCCGGCGCGGAATCATGTCGGGATCGGGCCGTGGGTAGAGGGGCTCTCCCGACCGAATATCTGGCCGGGGGGCCGCCAAAGTGATTCGAGTGATGCTCTTGCTGCTGGCGCTGGCCAGCGGCACGCTTTCCGCATTCGCCGAGGAAGATCACGTCACAGAAAAGGCCGTTCTGGTCGATCCGGACGCGTCTTTCACGATCGAGCAGGCCGTCACGGGGACCTTCGTGCCCGAGCCGTCGATCCTGACCGGCGGCTATACCAAGGCCGCGCACTGGCTCCGGCTGGACATCCGGGCCGCCGACGAAGGCGGCGAACTCATCCTTCGAATTCGCCCCACCTTTCTCGATGAGGTGACGCTGTTCTGGCAGGATCCGGAGCGCCCAGGCGAGTGGAGCCGGGAGCAGACCGGCGACCGCACGCCGTTTCACGAGCGCGGCGTCGCCGCGGTGCCGCTTGCCTTCCGGATCCAGCCGGCACCCGCCGGCAGCACCTATTATCTGCGCCTGGAAACCACCAGTTCGTCGGTGCTCGACGTGCACGCCTACGAGCCGGTGGTGGCGGAGCGGCTGGACCGCCACTTCACCGTCGTGATGATCTTCTATTTGGCGATCATGCTGTGGGTTCTGCTCAGCGCCGCCGGCGAACTGGTCAATGGCCGCGACATCGCCCTGCACTGGTTCCTGGTCTCGCAGCCCGTCTACATCCTCTACACCCTCGCCATCACCGGGATGCTGACGCCGTTCCTGCCCGAGGCGCTGTCCTACTACGTCGACGAATTCACCAGCGTCATGGTTTGCCTTGTCGCGCTGACATCACTTCTGTTTCACCGGGCGCTGGTTCTTCCCTTCGCGCCGCATTTCGTTGCCCGGGGAATGCTGAATGCTCTGATCCTCCTCGACGTCATCGCGGTCGGGTTCGTGCTTGTCGGGATTCCGCAGCCGGGATTGCAGCTCAACGCCATCGTCATGATGCTGGTCGCGCCGACCCTGATCTTCCTGGCCTTCTCGGCCCGCCGTGATGCGCTGCCGGGCAGAACCTGGCTCCGCATCGTCTACACCGGGCTGACCCTCGCCTTGGTCTTCACCAACGGCCACTATCTCGGCCTGATGAAGGCGACGCAGTGGAGCCTGGAGAGCTCGCTCCTCATGGGGCTCTGCTCGGCGCTTGCGATGTTCCTGCTGCTCTATCTCCGGGCCAGCGCTCGCCGCCGCCAGATCCAGGAAGCCAAGCTTCAGCTCAGCCTGGCGCAGCAGCGGCTCGAATTGCAGAACGACCAGATGGAGATGAAGCGGCAGTTTCTCGCCATGCTCACCCACGAGATCAAGACGCCGCTCTCGGTCGCGCGCCTGGCGCTCGTCTCCATGAAAGGCGAAGGCGAGCCCCGAAGGCTCATCGAGACGGCGATCGACAACATGAACGACATCGTCGATCGCTGCAGCTATGCCGACCGCCTGGAGCACGGCCAATTGCGGCTGCACCGCGAACCGTTCGACATGGAGGCGCTACTCCACGAGGTCGCCGCGCGTTCGTCCGAACCGGAGCGACTGGAACTCCATCCCGGCGCGGTCGCCGCCGTCGAAACGGATCGCGCGCTGCTCGAAGTGCTGTTGGACAATCTGGTCGACAACGCGCTGAAATACTCGCCGCCCCAATCGCCGGTCGCGATCCGCATCGAACCCGGCGAGGACAACGGCGACCGAAGCGTCGGCATCGCGGTCGAGAACTGGCCCGCCGCCGCCCTGCCCGACCCCGACCGCCTGTTCGACAAATACTATCGCGGGCCTGGCGCGCACCGGAAAAGCGGGTCGGGCCTCGGGCTCTACATCGTTCAGGGCATCGCCAGGTTGCTGGGCGGGGCGATGGCGCATGAGGTTGTCGAGGGGAAGGTTCGCTTCAGCCTGCGCCTGCCATGCTGATGAACATCGTCGTCATCGAGGACAATGACGATCTTCGCAGCGCGATCGTGGGAATCCTGCGCGGGGAAGGCCATTCCGTCGTCGGCCTCGACTGCGCCGAGGCGCTGACCGAACAGCATCAGCTGCTTGCGATCGATCTGATGGTGGTCGATCTCAACCTTCCCGGCGAGGACGGCATGAGCCTGGCTCAGCGCATCCGGCGCGTGCAGCCGGAGATCGGCATCGTCATGGTCACCGCCCGCGACCGCATAGCCGACCGGACGGCCGGCTATGAAAGCGGCGCCGACATCTACCTGACCAAGCCGGTGTCGTTCGAGGAATTGCGCGCCGCGATCCAGTCGCTGGCGCGTCGGCTGAAGCCCGCGGCCATGGCCCAATCGGGACTGGCGCTGGAGGCGAGAACGCTGACGCTGCGCGGCGAGTTCGGTTCGGTCGGCGTTTCCAGCCAGGAAGCGTCGCTCCTCGCGGCTTTCGCCCGTGCCCCGGACGGCCGGCTCGAGGTCTGGCAGATCCTGGAGATCTTCCCGCGCATGGAGCAATCCGACGGACGCGGCGCCATCCGCGTGATGATCTTTCGCCTGACAAAGAAGCTGACGGAAGTCACCGGCCACCCGCGCTCGATCCGGGCTATCCGCAACTGGGGCTATCAGCTGCTCGTGCCGATCCGGCTTTCGTGAGGCATTTCCGAAGCTGAACCCGCGCAAGCACGAGGACACGCCGCACATTCGACAAGCCTTTGATATACATAGGGTATCTGGATGAAGATCAAGGCCAGGGCGCCCTGTAACGAACGGTAATTTTCGCGGTTTCCGCAGTGTTACCGTCCCGCAGCTGTGAGTCGGATCACAGGCAATCTGCGGAGAAATACCTCATGCCATCGGCGCCGAACGTCGTCGCGCTCCCTTGCGACAACCACCTTGGAATGGACCATCGTCGCGCGCCGGCGGGCCGTATTTTCCTGCTTCGCCAGCGCTCGCTGGCCGGCGTTTCCGCGCTCGCCTTGAGCATCGCCGCTCTCTCCGCGATCGACGCCGGCAGCGGTTCGGCCCGCGCCAGCGAGATGTATCTCAACGGAACGACCACGATTTCCAATGAGGCCTATTCCGGCCAGACGACCACGGGCGGCACCGGCAGCGGTGGCGGCGCGGGACTCGGTGGCGCGATCTACGTCGGCAATGGCGCGACGGTGAACATCAACAATGTCGATTTCCTCGGCAATACCGTGGTCGGCGGCACCGGCGGCGTCGGCTCGACCGGCGGCACGCTGAACGGCGTCAACGCGGGAACGGCGGGCACGAACGGCACCAACGGCGCCGACGCCAAGGCCGGAGCTGCCTATCTGAATGACGGCAACGGCACCAACGGCCAGAACGGCTTCACGGGCGGGGCCGGTACGACCGGCGCCGGCGGCCGCGGCGGCGCGGGCGGCGACGGTTCGGACGGCTCGGCGACAACGGCGGATATCGCCAAGACCATCGTCGACCAGGCCAAGGCCACGTTCGACGCGCTCGGCAATTCCACGACGGCGGGCTTCTACACGGCGGTCGCCACCGAGCTCGCGACGGCGGCGGCCGCAGCCTCGTCCGGTGGTGGCGTCGTCACGGCGGCAAATCCGGCGTTGGCAGGCGCGCTGACCGCCATGGCAGCGACCTTCACGTCGCTGGCGGCGGAGGCCACGGCGGAGAGCACCGGAGAACTGACACAGGCAGCTTATGAGACCGCCTATCTGCTGGCGATCCAGGTCACCAGCTACGAGCTCGGCGCGGCCGGCGCCGGTGGTGCTGGCGGAATCGGTGGAACCGGCGGCGCCGGCGCCTTCGGACAGGGCGGCGGCGCGGGCGGCAACGGCGGCGATGGCGGCGACGCGACCAGCGTCGCGACAAGTGCTGCGGGCGGCAATGGGGGCGAGGGCGGCCTGGGCGGCGCCGGCGGCTTTGGCGCCGGCGGTGGTCTCGGCGGCACTGGCGGCGCCGGTGGCGCGGACGGCGACAATGCCGTCCATGGCGATCATGACGGCGATGGCGGCAAAGGCGGCGCGGGCGGCTTCGGTGCGGGCGTCGGCAGCACCGGCAACGGCACGTCGAACGGCACGGGCGGCGGCGGCGGCTCCGGCTATGGCGGCGCGATCTTCGTTGCCAGTGGCGGCACGCTGAACATTTCGGGCAACGCGACTTTCGACGGCAACAGCGTCTTCGGCGGATCAAGCGAGAATGGCGGCCAGGCCGGCGAAGCGGCCGGCACCGACCTGTTCATGATGAAGGGTTCGACTGTCAATCTGAATGCCGGCGCGGGCAACACGATCGTCTTCAACGGCACCATCGCCGATAACAGCGCCGCCAGCATTTCGAGCACCTCGATCGCCAGCGGCCAGGGCGCCGGCCTGAACATCCAGAGCGGCCTCGTCATCCTGAACGGCGCCAACACCTATACTGGCCAGACCAAGATCTCGGGCGGCGTGCTGCAGGCGATCGACGGCGGCGGCGTCAACAGCAACAGCAACATCAATCTCGCCGGCGGCATCTTCCAGAGCAACGGCACCTTCAACCGCTATCTCGGCGCCGCATCCAATCGCCTGCAATGGACGGGATCGGGCGGCTTTGCGGCCGAAGGCGGAGATCTCACGGTCAATCTCAACAACGGCGCCACGCTGACCTGGGACAGCGGCAATTTCGTCGGCGCGGGATCGTCGCTGCTGTTCGGATCAGACTCGGCCAATGCCGATGTCCATTTCAAGAACGCCATCAATCTCAATGGCGGCGAACGCACCATCGTCAACAATGGCGGCGCGGACGGCGACAACCTCGTCTACATGAAGGGCGTCCTGTCGAACGGCTCGCTGGTCCTGGGCGACGGGACGACGCAGGGCACCATCGTGCTCTCCGCCGCCAATACCTATTCCGGCACGACCACGGTCAAGGCCGGCACCACGCTGGCCTTGCAGGGCAATGGCACCATCGCATCCTCGTCCAAGACGACAATCGACGGCGATTTCGACATGTCGGCTCTGTCCGGCGGTACGTCGCTGGTCACCATGGATGGCTCGGGCAACGTCCTGCTGGGCGCCAACACGCTGACGCTCACCAATGGCTCGACCACCTTCGCGGGCGTGGTCAGCGGCACGGGCGGCATCACCGTCTCGGGCGGCACGCAGACCCTCTCGGGCACCAACACCTATACCGGCAAGACCCAGATCAACGCCGGCGCGACCGCCGCGCTCTCCGGCAATGGCAGCATCGCGACCTCTTCGGAGGTGGTCGCCAATGGCCATTTCGACATCTCCGCCACCGATGAAGGGGCCTCGCTGATCACCCTGAGCGGCGTCGGCACCGTGGCGCTCGGGTCCCGGACGCTCACCATCACCGAAGGCTCCACCACCTTCGCCGGCGCCATCGGCGGCACGGGCGGCGTCACCGTCTCGGGCGGCACGCAGACCCTCTCCGGCACCAACACCTATACCGGCAAAACGAAGATCGACGCCGGCGCGACGGCGGCATTGACGGGATGGGGCAGCATCGCGGCCTCGTCGGGCCTCCAGGCGGATGGCATCTTCGACATCAGCGAAACCGGTGATGGCGCCTCGCTGGTCACGCTGAGCGGCGTCGGCACTGTGGCGCTGGGAACCAAGACGCTCACGGTCAGCAACGGCTCGACGACCTTTGCCGGCGCCATCAACGGCTCGGGCGGCGTCAAGGTCTCCGGCGGCACCCAGACGCTCTCCGGCGCCAATGGCTACACGGGCCAGACCCAGATCGACGATGGCGCCACGCTGGCGCTGGAAGGGTCGGGCACCGTCGCCTCGTCGTCTGGCGTCGAGGCGAACGGTCATTTCGACATCTCGGAAACCGATGATGGCGCTTCGCTCGTCACGCTCAGCGGGGTTGGCGCGGTTCTGCTCGGCAGCAAGACGCTGACCGTCACCAACGGCTCCACCACCTTTGCCGGCGGCATCGAGGGCGCCGGCGGCGTCACGGTCGCTGGCGGCACCCAGACGCTTTCCGGCAGCAACAGCTATAGCGGCAAGACGACCGTCGCCTCCGGTTCGGCGCTGGCGCTGGAAGGCACGGGCAGCATCGCCGAGTCGTCGGAGCTGGCGCTCGCCGGCACCTTCGACATCTCCGAAACCGACAATGGCTCCTCGATCCGCACCCTGTCCGGGCTCGGCGCCATCGTGCTCGGCGACCAGTCGCTTGCGATCACCCATGGTTCGACCACCTTCTCGGGCTCGGTCGACGGCACCGGCTATCTGACGGTCTCGGGCGGAGAGCAGACGTTCCAGGCGGCCACGATCAACACCGGCCTCCAGGCCGCCAGCGGCGGCAAGATCCTCGTCCATGGCGGCTCGATCGATGCGGGCGCCTCGAAGCCGGCCGTCTCGGTCGTCAATGGCGGCGGCATCGAGATCGAGCAGGCGAGCCTGAACTCCGGCGTCGCCACCGCCTATGCCAGCTTCGACGAGGCCGGCAAGACCGCCAACATCAAGCTGGGCGCGGGCACGACCATCGTCGCCAATAATGGCGTGCTGCTGCAGGTCGACCGCTCCGGCGTCGGCTCGGACGGCATCGTCAACTTCACCATCGCCACCAATGGCGTCGCCAATGGCGACATCCTCGACGGCGATGCGCGCACCGGCGCGGGCACCACCACCGTGGCGCTCAACACGGGCTCGAGCTGGCAGGGACGTGCCGACACCGGCAGCTTCACGGTCGGAACGGGCGCCTCGGCCGTGTTCGAGACCGGCAGCACGATCGACGGCAACCTGCTGCTCGAATCCGGCTCCAGCATCGCCGGTCCGCTGGAAGTCACGGGCAACGCCTCGGTGCAGGGCGGCGCCATCACGGGCAACTCCTACATCCATGGCAATCTGGACCTGAACGGGCTGATCTCCCCGGGCGCGTCGCCGGGCGTCATCGATATCGGCGGCAATCTGAACGCCGACAGTTTCGCCGCCTCGAAGTTCGAGGTCGTGTTCGGCAGCCTGGCGCCGCAGGCCGGCGTCGACTACGACCAGGTCAATGTCGCGGGCGATTTGACAGGCACCCTGCCCGTCACCCTGGCCGGCTATGGCGTGTCGCGTTCGGCAGCGCTGGGCAAGATCGAGGATATCGAACTGCTCCGCGTCGGCGGCAACGTCGAAGGCGAGGTCGTGCAGGCGAACCGCTACACGCAGAATGGCCACGAGGTCGTTCTCGACACCCGCACCCGGCTTGCCAGCGCCGAGGCGCTGGTCAGCGGCACCGGCGCGACGGAAACGGATTGGTTGACCGAAGAGGATTTCTTCGTTGCCGACTCCATGACCGTCTATGGCATCCGCTCGTTCATCCAGGACGAAACCTACGGTGTCGCCGCCCTCGCCGGCACGATCGACCAGGCCAACCGGGACATTCTCGGCACCTATATCGACCGCCTTCAGGCGGATGAAAATGCGAACGGATCGCCGATCTGGGGCCGCTTCGGCGTCAACCGGACGGAGGTCAACGAGACGGTCTCCTCCACGCAGACGCTGACCTTCGGCCAGTTCGGCACCGACTTCGTGCGGTTCGGCAATGTCCGCGCCGGCGTCATCGGCTCCTATGGCAATTCGAGCAGCGATGTCACCACCGAGACCGGTATCGGCAAGCTGGACGGAAGCCTCTACTCGGCCGGCCTGCATGTGAACTGGACGTCGGGCGATGCCTATGTCGACGCCATCGGCCAGTATGGCTGGAGCGACTGGACGTTCAGCCCGACCGCGGCCAGCAAGCTGACCGTCGACGCCAACACCGCGACCGCTGCGCTGGAAGCCGGCTATGGCGTGAACGTCGACAAGATCCGCTTCACGCCCTGGGCGCAGCTGGTCTACCAGACGACCAGCTTTGGCGATGTCGAGAGCGCCTGGGTCGACAGCGTCACGTTCAACGACGGCAATTCGCTGATGGTGCGGGGCGGCCTGCGCACGGAAGGCCGTTACGAGTGGCTGCAGCCCTATCTCGACGTCGCGGTCGCCTATGACGCGCTTGGCGACAAGACGGTCACCGTCGACAATTTCGCCTTCAATACCGGCTGGGGCGGCACGCAGGCGGAAATGCGCGCAGGTCTTCAGGCCGACATTCTCGAAGGCCTGACCCTGTCGACCAACTTCAAGGGAGCCTACGGATTGAGCGGCGATCTGACCTCCTATCAGGGGACGGTCGGCCTGGTCGGTCGCTGGTAACAACCCAACGCCGGGGGGTGGCGCGACGTCTTCCGGTTTGCCTGCGAATGGATACGCGGGCGGAACCGGAAGACGCGAGCGGCCTTCGGCCTGAAGCCGGACGCGCCAATGCTGCGTCCTCGCGCCTGATCCTTCACAGCCCGGCCCTCTCCTTCGGGATGGGGCCGGGCTGATCTGTTTGCGGGCCGGTATCGGCAGCCGGCAGAAACCACGCGACATGCGTCACCGCGCCGCGCATGATCGGCCGACCATCGGCCTGGAGGCCGCCCGCCGCCTGAACATCCCAAGGGATTACACGACATTTTCCGGCTGGCCTGCGGTGCCTGGCCGTCAAGGTATTTCCCAATACGCATCGAATTGTCGCAGCATAGCCAAGTCTAACGAAATGGTAATTTGATAACGCGGACCCAACCCCAATGTACCCAGCACGACAGGAACAATAACTTGGTCGGACTGGAGAATTCTATTGCACTTGCTGGATATAACCGCAAAGGCCGTGGCCGACATCTGCAACGCGAATGACAAAATCGAGTTGAAATCAGTCATTCACTCCGCTGTACAATCGCTGGGATTCGACAGTTTCAATCTGGGTTCCGAGAAGACGGCCAAGGGTCAGTTCATGACCGACCCCACCCTGACCAACTGGTCCTATGACGACCTCGTGGCCTACGAGCGTAACGGATGGTCCGAACGGGATCCCTTGCTCGACTATGCCGCCAGCAGCGGAGCCCCTCTGCACTGGACCCATGCGACGTGGCAGGCCCAGAACCGGTTCGATTATCTTGAATATGTGCAATCGTCGGGGCTGGTGAGCGGCGTCACCGTTCCGCTGCTCGCCAAACCAGACCAGATCAGCGCCCTGACGCTGCTGTCCTGGTCCGCTCGAGAGCATCACAAGGATGTCACCCAGGCCGCCGCGATCCTCGGCATGGTGGCGACCCAGCGCGCCGCGGCGATCGGACTGATCTCGGGGCAGACTTCGGTTGGCAGCGCGAAATACCGCTCGCTCAGCCCGCTGCAGCGGGAAATCCTGAATTGGATGGCAGGCGGCAAGACGAACACCGAGATTGCGGTCATCCTCGGGCAGACCAAGCGCTCGATCGACTATCACGTCATCGAAATCCTGAAGAAGCTGGAAGTCAGCACCCGGACCCAAGCCGCCGCCATATTCGCCTCCCTCTAGGGCAAGGCGTCGCGCCCAGGCGGCAGACCCATCAATATCTTTGAGACGTCAAGGCGATCGGCCTATAAGAGATCGAGGAGAGCCCGATCATGCAGCCACATGAGCGCCTAGCGGAAATGGAACGGCACTTGTCGCTTCTGGTGCATGAGGCGGAAGCGCTGGGGGAGCCGGAACTCGCCAATACCCTGATCGAGGCCCTGCACCAAGCTCGCCGCTGCCACAGCCAGGCACGCCCAAAGGGGACCCGGAAATCCCCGGTCTCGGATGCGAAGGACGACTAGTCGCCCGCTCCTGCCCTGCAGATCCCAGGCAAGAAGCGGTCGTTTAGCTTCACCTTTTACCGCTACGTAATTTACCGGAGTTGTTTGCCCCCTCTGCCGGATGCTTCTCTGACGCCAAGCCAGGCGTGCGGGAGTAGTGTCATGCACAGGCTCGTTGAATATACCGGCCTTATTATAGCTGTGGCTGTACTGTTCTGGATCGCAAGCAAGATCACCGCGGATCTGACCCTGGGTTTCTAGCGTCAAGGTTGCTCGACCCGCTCATTCAGCGCTTCCAGTCAGGCAAGGGTGGCCTTGATCCGGTTTCCTGGTCGCACAGCTATGGATGGGCAGGCTTCGCGATACGTCAGCACAGTCAACCCACATGCGGGAGATCGAAATGCTCGTGGACAGTGTCATGACCGCACCCGTCGTCAGCGCGGGATCCGATATGTCGATCCAGGATGCTGCCCGCCTCATGCTGGCGCGACGGATCAGCGGACTTCCCGTGGTCTCGCAAGACGGCAAGCTGCTCGGCGTGGTCAGCGAGGCCGACTTCCTGCAGCGGCCGGAGCTGGGAACCGAGCCGAAGCGGTCCTGGTGGCTGGAATGGCTGACCTCGGAAGGGGCCGAGGCCGACCAGTATGTCCACCTGCATGGCCGCAAGGTCGGCGAGGTGATGGCGCGCAATGTGGTGACGACGCGCAAGGATGCGCCGCTGGAAGAAGCCGTCGAACTGATGATCAAGCATCGCGTCAAGCGCCTGCCGGTCGTGGATCAGGGCAAGCTGGTGGGCATCCTGACCCGTTCGGACCTGATGCGGGCGATGCTCAAAATCCTGTCATCGGAACCGCGGCGCCTTTCGGATGACGAGCGCATCCGGGCCGACATCGAATCCGAGCTCGCCCGGCGAGGCTGGGGCGGTTTCATACGGGCGCAGGTCGAGAATGGCGAAGTCGAGCTGACCGGAACGATCTTCGACGATCGCAGCCGCTCCGCGGCCCGGGTCGCGGCCGAGAACGTCCCCGGCGTGAAGTCGGTCCGGGAAGAGCTCATCTATATCGAGCCGCTTTCCGGAATGGCGATCCTGCCGTGAGGGCCATGGTGCTGCGCGCCATCGGGCAACCCTTGCTGCTGGAGGAACGGCCCGATCCTGTCCCGGGACCCGGCGAACTGCGCATCCGCGTCGAAGCCTGCGGCGTCTGTCGAACCGATCTGCATGTCGTCGATGGCGAACTCCGCCATATCCGGCTGCCCGTCATCCCGGGCCACGAGATCGTCGGCATCGTCGAGGCGCAGGGGGCTGGAGTCGCCTTTCCGAAGCTCGGCGCCCGCGTTGGCGTCCCCTGGCTCGCACATACATGCGGACATTGTCCCTATTGCCGATCGGGCCGAGAAAACCTCTGCGACGAGCCGGCCTTCACGGGCTATACGCGCGATGGCGGCTTCGCGACCCATGTGGTGGCCGAGGCCGATTTCGCGTTTCCGCTCGTTGGATTTGACGATCCCGTCGCGACGGCGCCGCTGATGTGCGCGGGCCTGATCGGCTGGCGTTCGCTCGTCGTCGTCGGCAATGGCGAGCGCATCGGCCTCTACGGCTTCGGCGCCGCCGCCCATATCCTGGCGCAGGTCTGCCGGTGGCAGGGGCGCGACGTCTACGCCTTCACGCGGCCCGGCGACGCGGCCGCGCAAGCCATGGCCCGCTCGCTCGGCGCGGTCTGGGTCGGCGGCTCGGACGAGCTGCCGCCCGAACCGCTGGATGCGGCGATCCTGTTCGCGCCCGTCGGCGCGCTGGTGCCGCAGGCGCTGCGAGCCGTCAAAAAGGGCGGCACGGTCGTCTGCGGCGGCATTCATATGAGCGATATTCCAAGCTTTCCCTACGAACTCCTCTGGGAAGAGCGTCGCCTGGTCTCGGTAGCCAATCTGACCCGGCAGGACGGAATCGATTTCCTCGCCATCGCCGCGAAGGCGGGGATCCGCACGACCACGACCACATACCCGCTCGAAAAGGCGAATGAGGCGCTGGCCGATCTTCGCGCCGGCCGCTTCCAGGGCGCCGCCGTCCTGGTGCCCTGACCCGCATCGCCAATTGCTCTATCCGTTGACGCGCCGCGTGGCCCGGGAATGACCGGCCCCTCGCCGGACCGGCTGCGGATTCATCGCCACCCGCTTCAGGCCTTCGGCGATTGGATAGAGTATGACGATCAGGCCGATCGCCAGCATGAGCGGTATCGGCAGGATCCCCGGCGCGTCGGGAAATGCGGTTGGTCAATGCGAAAACAGGACGGGAAGACGCAGGTCGGAGAAAACCCCTTTGGTGGCGCCCCCCAAGATGAAATCACGGAGGCGCGTGTGTCCGAACCCGCCCATGACCATCAGGTCCGCGCCGACCTCGAGTGCCGTTTCCTGCAAGGCTTCGGCGATTTCCCTGCCGCCCAGTTCAACGTTTCGCGCGAGAGCCTGAACACCACGTCTCTTTAGTGAAGCTGCCAAAGCTTCAGCAATGTCGGGCGCTTCCAATGGCTTCTCATTTTGAACAGTCAGGACCGTGATGAATGTATTCTGGGCCAGCAGGGGCATCAGGTCGGCGAGTGCGCGTGCGGCGACGCGACTGCCATCCCAGGCAATCGCCACATGCCCAATGGGCTTTGATGTGGCCGATGGGGGAACCAGAATGACGGGTCTGCCGGCATCAAAGACGACCGACTGAGCCAGCTCTTGTATGACAAGGTTGTCAACGGCCCAGGGCACTAACGATACATCGTAGTACCTTGCCTCAATAGTCGCCGCATTTCCCGCCAGGCCGAGCATCAGCTTTTTGCTTGAGCATTGAGCCTTGATCCGTCCATCTGCCCACCGGTGAACCAGGTCCTGAAGGCGAAGGCAGTCGGCCAGACTGTTCTCTTCCGTGGTTCGGATTAGCTCAGGGATGTTCAGCAGGAAATTGCCAATCGGTGAGCTCACGGGCGGGATCTTTACTGAGAAGGTCGTCGCTTGAAGCTCGCAACCCAGGGCTCCTGCAAAGGCTACGGCCGCAATGATCGACTCATCTGGGGCTAAACCGGGATACGTGATCAGGGGCATATAGGCGAGACGGACGTTCGTCATAGTGGGCTCCTTCGGTTGGGGGCCGCTTCCAGTTCTGCCGCCGCCCCGCTTCGTCACTCCGCGCCCGGCCAGCGCCAGTTGGCCACCATCGGCATGTCGGCGCCGTGCTCGCGGACGTAGTGATAGTGCTCGGTCAGCCGGTCCCGCATCGCCTGCTTGACGTAGGCCGCTGCGGCGCCGAGGCCCGGCACGCGGTCGACCACATCGGCGACCAGGTGGAAACGGTCGAGCTCGTTGCGCACGACCATGTCGAAGGGCGTGGTGGTGGAGCCCTCCTCCTTGAAGCCGCGCACATGCATGTTTTCGTGGTTGGCCCGCTTGTAGGCGAGGCGATGGATCAGCCAGGGATAGCCGTGATAGGCGAAGATCACGGGCTTGCCGCGGGTGAACAATTCATCGAAATCGGCATCGGAAAGTCCGTGCGGATGCTCGGTCTTCGGCTGCAGCGACATCAGGTCGACGACGTTGACGAGCCGCACCTTGAGGTCGGGAAGGTACTGGCGCAGCAGGTCGACGGCGGCCAGCGTCTCCAGCGTCGGCACGTCGCCACAGCACGCCATGACGACGTCGGGCTCGGCGCCGCGATCGTTGCTGGCCCATTCCCAGATGCCGATGCCGGTCGCGCAGTGCTTGATCGCCTCGTCCATGGTCAGCCATTGCGGACTGGGTTGCTTGCCCGCGACGATGACGTTGATGCGGTTCCAGCTGCGCAGGCAGTGGTCGGTGACATAGAGCAGCGTATTGGCATCCGGCGGAAAGTAGACGCGGACGATCTCGGCCTTCTTATTCACCACATGATCGACGAAGCCCGGATCCTGATGGCTGAAGCCGTTATGGTCCTGTCGCCAGACATGCGAGGTCAGCAGGTAGTTCAGCGACGCGATCGGCCGCCGCCACGCGACCTCCTTCGACGTCTTCAGCCATTTGGCGTGCTGGTTGAACATCGAATCCACGATGTGGATGAACGCCTCGTAGCACGAGAAGAAGCCGTGCCGGCCGGTGAGCAGATAGCCTTCGAGCCAGCCCTGGCAGGTATGCTCGCTGAGGATCTCCATCACCCTGCCATCGGGCGACAGGTGATCGTCCGAGGCGAGAATCTCGGCGTCCCAGGCCCGGCTGGTGACCTCGAACAGGTCCTGCAGCCGGTTGGACGCAGTCTCGTCGGGGCCGAAGACGCGGAAATTCCGGTTCGCCGCGTTCTTCTCCATCACATCGCGCAGGAAGCCGCCGCTGATCCGCGTCGCTTCGGCATTGGCGCCGCCCGGCTGCTGCACCGCCACCGCGTAATCCCGGAAATCCGGCAGCTTGAGCGGCCGCATCAAGGCGCCACCATTGGCGTGCGGATTGGCGCTCATCCGCTTGTCGCCCACTGGCGCCAGCGCGGCGATTTCCGGCCGCAGCCTTCCCGCCGCGTCGAACAGCTCTTCCGGCACATAGCTGCGCAGCCATGCCTCCAGCAGGCCGAGATGTTCCGGCTTTTCCATGGTGAACGGCACCTGATGCGAACGCCAGGAGCCCTCCGTCTGCTTGCCGTCCACCGTCTTCGGCCCGCTCCAGCCCTTGGGCGAGCGCAGCACGATCATCGGCCAGACCGGCCGCTCGGCCGTGCCGCCGCCGGTCCGGGCCTTCTGCTGGATGGCACGGATTGAAGCGAAGGCGGCATCAAGGGCGGCCGCCATCTTCTGGTGCATCGCCATGGGCTCGTCGCCTTCGACGAAGATCGGCGCATAGCCATAGCCGCGCAGCAAGGCTTCGAGTTCGGCATGCGGGATCCGGGCCAGCACGGTCGGATTGGCGATCTTGTAGCCATTGAGATGGAGAAACGGCAGCACGGCGCCGTCATGGGCAGGGTTGAGGAACTTGTTGCCGTGCCAGGCGGTGGCGAGCGGCCCGGTCTCGGCCTCGCCGTCGCCCACGACGCAGGCCGCGACGAGATCGGGATTGTCGAAGACGGCGCCGAAGGCGTGGCTCAGCGAATACCCGAGCTCGCCACCCTCATGGATCGAACCCGGAGTATCCGGCGAGGCATGGCTTGGAATGCCGCCTGGAAAGGAAAACTGCCGGAACAGGCGGCACATGCCCGCCTCGTCCTGCGAAATCTCGGGATAGAGCTCGCTATAGGTGCCTTCGAGCCAGGTGCTGGCGACGACGCCCGGCGCACCATGCCCGGGCCCGGCAATGTAGAGCACGTTCGCATGGTCGCGCTTTATCACCCAGTTCAGATGCGCGTAGATGAAGTTGAGGCCCGGCGTGGTGCCCCAGTGGCCGAGCAGGCGCGGCTTGACATGCGCCGGGGTCAGCGGCTCGCGCAGCAGCGGATTGGCCAGCAGATAGACCTGGCCGACGGAGAGATAGTTCGCCGCCCGCCACCAGGCGTTGATCAGCCGTACCTCGTCCGGCGACAAGGGCTGCGACCCCGCTCCGGATACGTCCTGTTCAGCGGTTGTCATACGGCATGCTCCGTTGTGAGGCCGCGAAGGATCCACTATGGCTTGCATTACCAAGAATAGCGCAATCGGCGGAAAAAACCCGTGCGCTGGAGACTGCGGCGCCGCTGCAGGGAGCGCCTTGATTTGCATCAAGGCAAGGCCCGCGGCGAACCAGGCGGGCCACGGGGGGAGATCCGGACCATGACCGAAGCGATCCTGACCCTGAACGCCGGCTCCTCCAGCCTCAAATTCGCGTTGTTCCGCGTGGGGCGCCCCGACACGCTGGCGCTTGCGCTGCGCGGCGAGATCGAGGCGATCGCGGCCCATCCGCATTTCCAGGCCTGGGACGCCGACGGCAAGGCACTGGTCGACGAGCGCTGGCCGGATGCCGCGGCCGGGGGCTCGCAGCCGCTGTTTGAAAAGGTGATCGACTGGACCGAGGCGCATCTTGGCCCGGACCGGCTGATCGCCGTCGGCCACCGGGTGGTGCATGGCGGACCCGATCATGCCGAGCCCGAACGGGTGACGCCGGAACTGCTCGCGGCGCTGGACAGGATCACGCCGCTGGCGCCGCTGCACCAGCCCCAAAACCTCGCGCCGATCCGGGCGATCGCCGCCGCGCGACCCGATCTGCCGCAGGTCGCCTGCTTCGATACGGCCTTTCACCACACCATGCCGGCCGTCGCCAGCCGCTTTGCGCTGCCGCGCGAATACGAGGCCATGGCCATTCGCCGCTACGGCTTTCACGGCCTGTCCTATGAATCCATCGCGAGCCGCCTGCCCGACCTCGCGCCCGCCTTGGCCCGCGGCCGGGTGATCGTGGCGCATCTCGGCAATGGCGCCAGCCTCTGCGCGCTCAATCACGGACGCAGCATCGATACGACCATGGGCTTCAGCGCGCTGGACGGGCTGGTAATGGGCACCCGGCCCGGCACGCTCGATCCCGGCGTCATTCTCTATCTGCTGCAGGAGCGGGGGATGACGGCCAGCGAGGTGGAGGATCTTCTCTACCGCCGGTCGGGCCTGCTCGGCGTTTCCGGCGGGATTTCCAGCGACATGCGCACGCTTCTCGAGAGCCCGGATCCGCGGGCTGCCGAGGCGGTGGATCTATTTGCTTACCGGATTGCCCGCGAAGCCGGCGGCCTGACGAGTTCGCTCGGCGGGCTGGACGGCCTCGTCTTCACGGCGGGGATCGGCGAGCACGCGCCGCCCATACGCGCCGCAGTCTGCCAGCGCCTGGAATGGCTGGGCGTCGTGCTGGATCCCGCAGCCAACGAGCGCGGCGACGCACTCATCAGCGCGCCGCAAAGCCGGGTCGAGGTCCGCGTGATCGCGACCGACGAGGAGAGGATGATCGCGCGGCACACTCTCGCGAGTGTCGAGCAGACCTAGCCGCGAGGCGCGCCACCCTGCCTTCACCCGAAGCGGAATGAAGGCAGAGCGACTTGGGCACCAAAGGCTAGAGGATCGGCTTGCCGCCGGTGACGGCGATCGTCGCGCCGGACACGTAGCTCGACAGCGGGTCGGCCAGCATGACGTAGGCCGTCGCGAGTTCGACCGGCTGCGCCGGGCGCTTCATCGGCACCTGCTTGCCGAAATTTTTCACCGCGTCCGGCGGGAGGGTCGCCGGGATCAGCGGCGTCCAGACCGGTCCGGGCGCCACCGCATTGGCGCGTATGCCCTTTTCGGCCAGAAGCTGGGCGAGGCCGGCGGTGAAATTCTGGATCGCCCCCTTCGTCGTCGCATAGGCGAGCAGGGTCGGATTGGGCGCATCCGAGTTGATCGACGCGGTGTTGATGATGCTGGCCCCCTCCGGCATGTGCGGAACGGCAGCCTTGGTCAGATAGAACATTGCGTGGATGTTGACCCGGAAGGTCAGCTCCCACTCCTCGTCGGAGATATCGCCGATGTCGTCGAAACTCGCCTGATGGGCGGCATTGTTGACGAGGACGTCGATCCGGCCGAATTCTTTCACGGCACGCTCGATGACGTCTCGGCAATGGGCAGCGTTCTGGATGTCGCCCGGCACCAGGATGCAGGTCCGGCCGGCTTTCTCGACCAGTTCCTGGGTCGCCTTCGCGTCATCATGCTCGTCGAGATAGGAAATCAGCAGATCCGCGCCTTCGCGCGCATAGGCGATGGCGACGGCGCGTCCTATGCCGCTGTCGCCGCCGGTCAGGACGACCTTCTTGCCTTTCAGCCGGCCCGAGCCCTCATAGGACGTCTCGCCGTGATCGGGCACCGGGTTCATCTTGGCGGTGTCGCCGGGAATCGACTGCTGCGGGGTGTCGAAGGGGGGCTTGGGATAATCGGTCATGGGAACTCCGTGTGGGGGGCGCGGCATCCGCCGCCAGTCCCCGGGTCAACGGTACCCTGCCCCTATCGTTCCCCATGATTGACCTCTCGCCGACCCACGGGTCGTCCGAGGCCGGTGTCGATCATCCCCGGTGAAGAAGGCCGCCGCCGTT